>JBDRON010000045.1:0-23263 GCA_043810025.1 Elusimicrobiota bacterium | reverse complement strand
CTCAACAAGAAAATCCCGAAAGGATTCGGGATTTTCTCAAAAAGATTGGTTCGAACTTCCGCATTGCCGACCGCACTTTGGTTTTGGATTTCAAAAATGCCTTCAAAATAGCGGAAAAATACCATGCCGAGGCGCTTTGCGCCGAGGCAACATCTTTCAATTTCGCTGAATGTAAAACTTGGCGGAGAGGCCGGGATTCGAACCCGGGCTACGGGTTAACCCCGTACTAGCGGTTTAGCAAACCGCCCCCTTCAGCCACTTGGGTACCCCTCCGTATTTATTTCGGATTGCGGATTTAAGAATTCGGAATGGAAAAACGAAAGCAATCCAGACTGCCGTATTAGTCTAACAAAAAAAGTTTGCTTTGACAACCAAATTTTTCTTTGTGTCCATTACACCCCTCACCCTAACCCTCTCCCACAAGGGGCGAGGGAAAAAGAGTCCACTTGTAAAATTTAGCTAAGGCCAAATTTTTCTTTGGTTTTCTGGGAAAATTTGCTAGACTTTTTATTATGCAGATATTCCGTAAAGCTAAATTGATCCAGCAAAAGATGATGCAGCTGCGCCGTCAGGGAAAAACGATCGGGCTGGTGCCGACGATGGGGGCTTTGCACGAAGGGCATCTCTCCTTAATCAAGAAAGCCCGGAGAGAAAACAAGATCGTGGTGGCCAGTATTTTTGTTAACCCCGCGCAGTTCGGCCCGCGTGAGGATTATCAGCGTTATCCGCGGCCGCTTGGCGGCGATAAAAAATTATTGCAAAAAGCGGGCTGCGATTTTCTTTTTCTTCCCTCAACGGAGGAAATTTATCCTCAGCCTTATTTAACTTTTGTCAATGTGGAAAAACTGTCCGATAGGCTTTGCGGGGCGTTCCGTCCCGGCCATTTTCGCGGGGTGGCCACGGTGGTGGCCAAACTGTTTAATCTGATCCAGCCTCAGCGGGCTTACTTTGGCCGGAAAGATTATCAGCAGCTGAAAATTATCGAACAACTAAACAAAGATTTAAACTTCCCGATTAAAATTGTTCCCTGTCCGATTCTCCGGGAAAAAGACGGATTAGCCAAATCTTCCCGCAATGCTTATCTTTCAAGGGAAGAAAGAAGACAGGCGGCCAGTCTTTTTCAGGCTTTACAAACAGTTAAAAAAATGATAACATCTGAAAATATTCATAGTTCTCAGAAAATTATCTCCGAACTAAGAAAGATTATTGAAAACAATTCTCTGGCCCGGATCCAATACATAAAAGCAGTTGATCCGGTCAGCCTGGAAGATATTCCAATCGTGAAAAATCAAGCCTTGCTTGCCCTGTCCGTCTGGTTCGGCAAGACCAGGCTAATTGATAATATTGTAGTGGATTTAAAATCAAAGCGGTAATTATTTGAACTTAGTGAATCTTCGGTGTGGGCATTTTTATTTCCCTCTTTTATAAAGAGGGGTAGGGGAGATTTTGAAAGTCTATTTTCTAAATCCCCCTCAGTCCCCCTTTCTAAAAGGGGGAAAACCTCAACAATTTTGAATTTACTGTGCAATAAATTATGACTAAAACTAACCTGCAAGCGATGGACTTAAAATCAGAAATTATCCGGCTAAAGACCGCGCGAAAAGCGGCTATTTTGGCCCATAACTACCAGATTGAAGATATTCAAGCGATCGCCGATTATGTCGGCGATTCCCTGGAACTTTCCCGGCTGGCCACAACTATCGAGTCGGAGATAATCGTTTTTTGTGGTGTCCATTTTATGGCCGAAAGCGCGGCGATTCTTAATCCCCAAAAAAAGGTTTTATTACCCGACCTTACTGCCGGCTGTCCGATGGCGGAGATGATTACCGCCGAGTCTCTTCGCCAGTTGAAAGCAAAATATCCGCAAGCGGCGGTGGTCTGTTACGTAAACTCTTCAGCGGAAGTAAAAGCCGAATCGGATATTTGCTGCACCTCTTCCAACGCGGTGAAGGTAGTCAATTCCTTGCCGGAAAAACAGATTATTTTTGTGCCGGATAAACATCTTGGACGCTATGCTTCTTCGTTTACTGATAAAGAAATCATTCTTTGGGAAGGGTTTTGCCCGACCCATGCCCGGCTTTCCCGGGAAGCGGTTTTGAAAATGAAAGCCGCTCATCCGCAAGCCGATTTTATCGCCCATCCGGAATGTTCGGCGGAGGTGCTGGCTTTAGCCGATTATGTCTGTTCGACCAGCGGGATGTTCAAATACGCTCATGATACCAATGTAGAAGAAATTATTATCGGCACAGAAAAAGGGATGCTTTACCGGTTGGGCAAAAATAATCCCGGCAAAAAATTTTATTTAGCCAGCGAGCAGTTGATTTGTCCGAATATGAAGAAAAATAATTTGGAAAAAGTCTATAATGCTTTAGCCAAAGACCAATATGTGGTTCATGTCCCGGAAGAAATTCGTCAAAAAGCCTATCAATCCATCCTGCGCATGCTGGATGTCAGTTAGTTCGAACTACGCTGTAGTTGCAGCATATTTTTCCCCTCTTTTATAAAGAGGGGTAGGGGAGATTTAGACAATGTTTCTTATTTCCAAAATCCCCCTTAATCCCCCTTTCTAAAAGGGGGAACACTTCAAAAACAATGTCAAAATCTAATCATTTAAAATTTGGTTTAATCGGGTGCGGGGCAATCGGCACGGCGATTGCTCAAGCGATCCTTAGCGGGAAAATCCCCGGTAAATTGGCCGCGATTTACGACCAGGATCGGATACAAGCTAAAAATCTCTCCAGCCGGTTTGGAATAAAACTGTCGATTCTTCCTCTGGCCAAACTGGTTGGCAAGGTGGATTTCCTCATCGAGGCCGCTTCCACTAAGGCGGTGCCGGAAGTTCTCCGGGAAGCGATTAAACAAAAAAAAGATTTGTTGATTATGTCTGTCGGCGGGTTGTTGGAAAATTTAGGCCTGTTGGAAAAAATATCGGCCCGGGGGATTAAAATCTATCTGCCTTCCGGAGCCATCGCCGGATTAGACGGAATAAAATCCGCCGCTGTCGGCCGAATTGATCGCCTAACTTTAACCACCAGAAAACCTCCGGAATCTTTAGCTAACTCGGCCTATTTTCGGGAGAATAAAATCGACTGGAAAAAAATTAAGAAACCGGAACTTGTCTTTCAGGGCGACGCCCAAAGCGCGGTAAAATCTTTTCCGGCCAACATCAATGTGGCGGCCACTTTAAGCCTGGCCGTGCCGGGGAACAAATTACAGGTAAAAATTATTGCTGATCCGGCGATTAAGAGAAATATCCATGAAATTACGGTAAAAGGCGGGTTTGGCGAAATGCTGGTCCGGGTAGAAAATGTTCCTTCCAAGGAAAACCCGAAAACCAGCCAGTTAGCCATCTTCGCCGCCATCGCCAGTCTGCAGCAAATTACCAAAAACATCCACATCGGAGGATGATGTAAAAATACTTATGTCATGAGTCGTGAGTCCTGTGCGGCGAGTCAAAAGAAATAGTTTCTTTAAAAACCCAAGACACATTACTCATAACCCATGACTTTCTTTGATTTATAATTATGACCAAACCAACCCGTCATCAGAAAAGAAACCGGATTTATACCCATTGGGGCAAAAATGTCACCGAGGTGAAGACCCTTCATCAGGAGAAGGTGGAGAAAAAAGTTGAAACCGCTCCGCCTGTCCCCGTGGAAACCGACCAGAAAACCAGCCAGGTATCCTATAATAATTTAGCCATAATTAATTTTAACCTGGACAATTTTATTCTGGATTTTATCGCTCTCTCTCCGGACAAACGAAAGGGCAAGGTCACCAACCGGATTATTGCTTCTCCCCGGCGGATTAAACAACTGCGGGCCGCTCTGGAAGAAAGCATTAAAAAATACGAAGAAAGGTTTGGACCGATCAAGAATTAAATGCCAGAAGAAATTTTAAAAGATTTGAATCCGGAACAAAAGCTGGCGGTCGAGCATGACCTTGGCCCGCTGTTAATTATTGCCGGAGCGGGCACCGGGAAAACCAGCGTCATTACCAGACGGATCGCTTATCTAATCATCACCAAAAAAGCCCGCCCGGAAGAAATTCTTGCCCTCACTTTTACGGAAAAAGCGGCCAAAGAGATGGAGGAGCGGGTTGATCTGCTGGTTCCTTACGGGTATACCGACATTTGGATCTCCACATTTCATTCTTTCGGTGACCGGGTTTTAAGAGAACGGAATTTGGAAATCGGGCTTTCTCCGGAATTTCAACTGCTCAGCCGGGCCGAACAAATTGCTTTCCTAAGAGAACATCTCTTTGAATTCCCCCTGGAGTATTATCGTCCTTCCGGCAACCCGACAAAATATATTGAGGCTTTATTGACCCTTTTTTCCCGGGCTAAAGATGAAGATATCAGTCCGGAAGAATATTTAAATTTTATCGATAATTGGGAAAAAACCGGGCCTAATGGAGAGGGGGAACGCTCCAATGAAGAACAGTCAGCTTTCCGGGAAGAAATTATTAAGCAGCGGGAGACGGGGGCCAGTTACAAAAAATACCAGGAACTTTTGAGTGCTACCGGGAAAATGGATTTTGGCGATCAGGTCTATCTGGCCTTGCGGATGTTCCGGGAACGGTCTTCAATCCTGCATTATTACCAAAAAAAATTCAAATATATTTTGGTCGATGAATTTCAGGATACCAACTACGCCCAATACCAGCTGGTGAAACATCTGGCCGCGAAGCACAAAAACCTGACGGTCGTCGGTGACGACGACCAGTCGATTTACAAATTTCGGGGCGCAGCGATCTCCAATATTTTAAATTTCATCAAGGATTATCCTCAGGCCCGAGAGGTGGTGCTGAACAAAAATTACCGCTCCACGCAAAAAATATTAGATCGCGCCTACCGGTTGATTAATTACAACAACCCGGAACGGCTGGAGATAAAAAATAAGGTCAACAAAGAATTAGTCGCCGTCAACAAAACCAAGAGCATTGATGTCAAATATCTTTTTTACGAACATGTGCTCAATGAGGCTGACGATATCGCCGCCCGGATTGCCGCGGCGGTGGAAAAAGGCGGCCGGCATTACAACGATTTCGCCCTTCTGGTGCGCTCCAATCACGCCGCGGAACATTTTTTAAAAGCGCTAACCTACAAAAATATTCCCTGGCGGTTCACCGGCAACGCCGGCCTCTACAGCCGGCCGGAAATTATGCTGCTGGTTAATTTTTTGCGCAGTGTGGCCAATTCTTTTGATTCTTTAAGCCTTTATCATCTGCTGACCACGGAAATTTATGCTTTCCCGATGGACGATCTCTGCAAATGTAATCACTGGGCCAGACTGCAGAATCAGCCATTGGAAAGAATCTTCTCCGACCCCAAAAACTATGCGGAGTTGGAGCTGTCCGAAAAAACCCTAACGATTATTCCGCTGCTGCTGTCCGATCTGCAGCGCTACCGGGAAGCTTCGCGAGACAAGACACCCGCCCAGCTGATTTATCATTTTCTTGATGACAGCGGCTATCTGAAAAAACTAACCAAACTGACCAAAAAAGACGATCTGGGGGCGGTGGAGAAAATCCAGAATATCGCCAAATTCTTTGAAATTATTCGCCAGTTTGAAGGTCAAACCCATCTGGACCGCTTGCCCGGATTTATCAATTACTTAGACACCCTCATCGATGCCGGGGATAATCCCGCGGTCGCTGAAGCAGATTTTGAGGAAGATGCCGTGCATCTGCTCACCGTGCATAAAGCCAAAGGGCTGGAGTTCCCGGTGGTGTTTATGGTCGGGCTGGCCCACGGACAGTTCCCTTCGCGTAACCGGGTTGATCAGCTGGAACTGCCGGAAGGCTTAATTAAAGATATTCTACCGGAAGGCAATTTCCATTTGCAGGAAGAACGCCGGCTCTTCTATGTCGGGATGACCCGGGCCAAAGAGGAGCTTTATTTGAGCTGGTCGCAGAACTATGGCGGAAAAAGTTTGCGCAAGGTCAGCCAGTTTGTCAAAGAAGCTTTGGATTTACCGGTCGAGCCGGCCTTGATTAAAAAACCAATCAATTTAGAAAATCTGGCCGGCCAGGTTACCGGCGCGCCAATCCAGCTGCAGCTCAAAATCGGCCAAACGAAAAATATCCAGCTTAACGCTCATCAGATTGACGATTATCTGACCTGCCCGTTAAAATATATGTTTGTCCATGTCCTGCGGGTGCCGGTGCTCAGTCATCCGGCAGTAATTTATGGGCGGGCGATCCATCGGGCGGTGGAAGAATATTCCCGGCAGAAAACACAGGGAAAGAAGCTGGAGCTGCCCCAATTGATCAAAGTCTTCGAAGAATCCTGGAAGAGTATCGGATTTTTAAGCCGGGAACATGAGGAAAGGCGGCTGGAGGATGGCCGGAAAGCGTTAGCGCTTTACTACCAGCGGGAAGAAGCCTCGGGGAAAACCCCCACCCATATCGAGAAGGATTTTAAGTTTAAACTCGGGGATTTTAAGGTTGTTGGCCGCTGGGACCGGGTGGATGTGGAAGAAAACAAAGTGACAATTATCGACTTTAAGTCTTCGGATGTGCGCAAACAGGAGGAAGCGGACAAACGGATTAAGAGTAATGATCAGATGGCGGTCTACGCCCTGGCCTGGATGGAGTTGGACCATTCGCTTCCCTGCCGGATCGAACTGCACTTTTTGGAGTCCGGTTTGGTCGGGGGGATGGATATCGACGGAAAACATCTGGAAAAAATCAAAGAAAAAATTTTAACGGTAGCCGGAGGAATTTCCCAGCAAAATTTCCAAGCCAACCCCGACTACTTCGCCTGCCGCTACTGCGCCTACCAGGCCATCTGCCCGGAAAAAGAGTAGTTAGAAGGACATAGTTGAGAGTGTTGATAGATTAATTCACAACCCGTTTACTGAGTTTATCAGAGTGTTTGCTGGGTACTTTACTTTTCAACGCTATGATCCCAAGTACAAAATTCGGTGGGTTCGGTTCCTTGAAGGAAGGCTTCTAATATTGCTTTCGGGCAACGGGAAAGAGCGAGTTGGCCGGATTGGGCATCGATTTTAGCGAAGATAATGTTGGGCGGGATAGCGAAGTCTCTTACCGGTTTGTTTTCTAAGGCTTTCTGCATGAATTGTGTCCACATCGGGACTGTCGTCCCGGCGGTGCTTAATTTTTTACCTAGCGGACTGAAATCATCATAGCCCATCCAGGTAGTGCAGACCAATTCCGGGGTAAAACCGGTGAACCAAAGATCGCGGATATCCTGCGAGGTTCCCGTTTTTCCGGCGGCCGGTCTTCTTAAATTCCGGGCATAACTTCCGGTTCCATTCTCGACTACACCGCGCATCAGATTAGTGATCAAATAAGCCAGTTGGGGGGAAATCGCTTCTTTTTCCACCGGGAAAGTTTCTTCTAAAATCTTTTTTTTATCATCCTCGACCCGGAGGATTAGCCAGGGTTGGATAGAAACACCGTTATTGGCGATCGTGGCGATGGCCGAAGTTAACTCTAAAAGGGTAAGTTCGGAAGTCCCTAACCCTAATGAAGGGTTTCTCCCTAAAGAGCTTTTAATCCCCATGCGCCGGGCATAATCGATCACCAGATCCGGGGTAAGTCCGAAAATAAGCCGCACGGAAACCAGGTTGCGCGACATCGCTAAGCCTTTGCGTAAAGTTATCGGCCCAAAAAATTTGTTGTCCCAGTTATCCGGGGTCCAAACTTGTTCCGGTTTATAGGTAGAAGTATCAAATTCTACTGCTTGCGTAATCATCGTTTCTTCGGTTGTCCCATCCGGCAAGGCAGTAATTAACTGTGTGGTGGTACTGGGCGGCAAGGCCCAGTTCCGTCCGTCGTTAACAAAAAGAATTGGCAGATCATCGACGATGCTGGCCGCGGTATAGCCATTTTCCAGAGCGGCAGTCCAAACAAAAACCTTAAAGGCCGAACCTGGCTGACGCCGGGCCTGTGTGGCCCGGTTAAACTGCGATTTTTGGAAATCCCGCCCGCCGACCAGCGCTTTTATTTCACCGGTGCGCGGGTTGATGGCGACCAGGGCGCCTTCTACTGCTTGAGCGGTGGCAGTAGATAATTCTATTGCTTCGTCTGCTTCTTTTCTTAGATCAAATTCGTTCAAATAGCTGGTAATCACTTCCTCGGCATTTTTTTGCATCTTTAAGTCCAACGTCGTATAAACGGACAACCCGCCTTTATAAACCATTTCGGTACCATATTTGGCTTCCAACTGTTGACGGACATTTTCTACGGCGTAGGAGCCATTAGTATTCAATGGAGCGATCTTTTGCTCCAGAATCGGATACTTATCGGCTTCTTTTTCTTCTTCCGGGGTAATAAATTTTTGCCTGCTCATCTGCTGTAAAACTACCGTGCGGCGGCGTTGGGAAAGTTCTTTGTTTTGAAGCGGTGAATATTTGTTGGGTGAACGGATTAAACCGGCCAGAAGAGCGCACTCGGGCAGGTTTAGTTTCTCGATCGGTTTGCCGAAATAAACGGAAGCCGCCGCCTCTACCCCGTAAGCGCCGCCGCCGAAATAAATTTGATTCAAATAAAGCTGCAGTATTTCTTCTTTCGAAAATTCTTTTTCCAACTTAAGAGAGAGGAGCAGTTCCTTGATTTTTCGTTCCAAGGTTCTTTTCCTGGTCAGAAAAATTACTTTAGCCAGCTGCTGGGTAATTGTTGAACCGCCTTCCACAACTCGTCCAGCCAGCAAATTGCTTAAGGATGCGCGAAAGGTACCTCTCAAATCCATGCCCCAGTTATGGAAAAAACGTTTGTCCTCAATAGCGATTACCGCATTTTGCAAATCGACCGGTATTTTGGTCAGCGGAACCAAGGTTCTTTTTTCGCTGAAGAATTCGGCGATTATTTCGTTGTTGCAATCATAAATTTTTGTCACCAGATTGGGTGTGTAGTTCTCCAGAATGTGCGGATCGGGTAAATTAGAAGCAAATTTCTGAAAAATTATTCCCAAAGAAGTTAATCCGATTAAGGAAAAAAAACCCAGTAAGATTAAACACTGAAGCCAGATTCGGCTGCGGACGGCTAATTTTATCGCTTTAAATAAGTCGGAAAATTTAATCGTCATTTTTTGTTTGTTCCCCCTTTTAGAAAGGGGGATAAAGGGGGATTTAGAAAATATTTACTAAATCTCCCCTAACCCCTCTTTAAAAGAGGGGAATTCTATAAGCCCGCGCCAATTCATACTTTAACATCTTTAAGTTACCTTCAATATTTCCTTGACGGCGTTAATAATATAGACAGGATCGCAAGGTTTCTTAAAGTAGCGGATGGCGCCAAGCCTTCGGCCTTTTTCCATATCTTCGTCCTGGGTAAGGGCGCTGAGGATAATGATCGGAATATGGCTGGTAGCAGGGTTTTCTTTTAACCGCCGGCAAACCTCCCAGCCATCCAACTTGGGCATACCAATATCTAAAACAATTAAATCCGGTTTCCGTTCATAAGTTCTCTGTAAGGCTTCTTCACCGTTATAAGCTTCGTAAACGGTAAATCCGTCAAACTCTAAATTATCTTTTAAAAGGATTACTAAATATTCTTCATCGTCGACTACCAGTATTTTTTTATTCATTTTTGTGGAGATTTTCTTCGATGATGATGACCGATTCTTCCGGTTCCGCGGCTCTCTTAATCGGTAGATGGAAAGAGATGCGCGTTCCTTTGTTTATCTCGCTTTCCGCCCAGATTTCTCCACCGTGCGCTTCGACAATGGCTTTGCAAATCGATAACCCTAAGCCTGTTCCCGGCTTTGTGCGATTAATTTCATCATCGACCCGGTAAAATTTTTCAAAAATTGTTTTCAGCTGGCTTGCCGGTATTCCGCTTCCCTGATCAGCGATAGTAATCGCCACTCTGTATTGGTCGATTACTCGCCCAATGATGGTGATTGTCCCATGCGGGGGGGAATATTTAATGGCGTTTCCGATTAAATTAACAAACACCCTTTCCAGCTGGTCTTCATCAACTACCAGGTTGGGGAACTCCGACTGAAAATCAAGATTGAACTGGATGGCCGAGGATTTGATGCTTAATTGGTCCAACACCCGTTTAACTATTTTCAAAACATTTAATTCCTGCCATTGTAATTTGATCCGGCCTAACTCTATTCGGGACAGGTTAAGCAAGTCTTCAATTAAGCGAGCCAGCCGATCGGATTCTATATCGATAATTTTTAAATACTCGCGGCGTTTCAATTCATTGATGCTTTTATCCCGAAGCACCAAAGTTGAAGCAAACCCTTTAATCGAAGCTAACGGTGTTCTTAGTTCATGGGAAACTACAGAAAGAAAATCTGTTTTTGCCCGGTCTTTTTCTTCCAGATAGGCATTCCGCCCGCTCAGATCCTGTAATTGTTTTTCTAATTGATTATCCAGTTTTTTACTCTGTTCTATTTGACTGCTCAGATCTCTTATTTTTTGTTCTTGAGCATTAAGTTCCTGGCAGAGTATTCGGTAAATCTGGGCTAAGTCCGGAGAGTGGTTGATTACTCGTAAAGGCAGATTATAGCTGAATTTCTTTTGGACAAGATGTTGAATACCTATATACAGCGCTCGCAGAGGAGAATATATTTTTCCGTAGAAGGATTTTCCCAGCCAAAAGAAAAGCAGCCAAAAAAGGCCAGCCGCAGCAAGATATGTTTCCAACTGGAGTTCAGTTCTAAATACAAAGGCGGCGATGAGTGAAGAAATAAAAAGAAGTAAAACAAAAAAATAAATAACAATTAAATATCTTCCCGGTGGTTTTGTTCGCAAATAATTGACAGTCATTTTTATCCTCCTTTTGCCGGCGGTGTTTTTGCCACCAAAATTGTCCATTCGCCTTTTTGAACGGTTTCTTGCCGCTGGTTGAAAACTTCCAGCTCATAAATGACTAATCCGCTTTTATCATCTATTTCTTTTTTGTTGGAAATCTTAATGCGCGCCGAAATAGTATCAGCGATTTTTACCGGGGAAACAAATTTCCATTTTATTCCGATAAAGGCTAAAATACTTTTTTCCGTGAAACCCAGCCGGGTGGTTAGTCCGGAAACGACGGAAAGGATTAATAAGCCGTGAGCGATTCTTGTCCCATGAAAGGTGGTTTTAGCAAATTCTTCATCGGTATGAATGGGATTCTGGTCGCCGGAAAGGCCGGCAAAAAAAAACGATGTCTGCCTCGGTAATTGTCCGCGCCGGAACATTAAAAGAATCTCCCGGTTGAAAGTCCTCAAAGTACAAACATTTGACCGAAGGCAGCATATAACACCTCAACTTTTAGAATCCAGAATAAAAGATTCGATTACTTTGTAATTCTGCCCACTGCCTTTAAAATTGGCGCCAGCGGGATTCGAACCCGCGATCTCTGCCTTGAGAGGGCAATGTCCTAGGCCACTAGACGATGGCGCCGATAACTGGTTCTGCCGATTCCGTTTTTTCTTCGCCGATTTGCAGTAGGCGCTGGCCAAACCGGTCTAGTTTTTTTTCCACTTCTGAATATTTTTTTTCCGCGTTATTTAAATGTGTGCCGAGTACTTCAAATTCGTTCTGGAACTTTACCCAGTCGATCCGCAGATGGGAAAGATAATTCAGTATTTCTTTAGCGGTCTCCTCGATTTTCAAGCCGCGCAATCCGAGAACAATGGCCTGCAGATAAGCAAAAAAACTGACCGGTGAAACCGGAATAATTTTTTTATTTAAGGCGTAATCAATAAGGCTGATCGTGTCGTCTTTATCTGAACGCAAAAAGGCTTCATAATAAACATTTTCAGCCGGCACATACATCAGGGCAAAATCAAAGGTGCCTTCTTCGGGGAGGATGTATTTGTTGGCAATATCATTGATATGTTTCTGAATGTCCTGGGTAAATTTTCGCCGGATCTGCCGTTTCTCCGCATCCGTTGCGGCTTCCAAGAACTTCTGAAAATTTTCCAGAGAAAATTTCGCATCGATCGGCACCAGACTTTTTCCCAGACGGATAATCGCGTCTACACGTTCACCGTTTTTGAACTCGTACTGCAGGCTGAAATGGGCGGCCGGCAAAATTTTTGACAGCAAATCGCCGAGCAAATATTCCCCGATTCCGCCGCGCAATTTTGGTGAACGCAAAATTTCCTGGAGGCTGGAGATATCCTGCCCGATCTCCAGTATCTGCTCGTTGGCCTTGCTCAATTCCCCGAGCTTCTGGTGAACTGAGCCAAAAATCTTAGCGGCGTTTTCCAGACGGTCGTCAATAGTTTTTTGTGAACTGGCCAGCTGGTTAGTTATCTGGTTCATCTGCTGGGTAAAATTCCGGGTCTGATTACCCAAACTTTCGATCAACTGGCTGCGCAGATAGTTCATCTCCTGCTGCATTAACAGCAATTGGCTGCTATCCTTATTTTTTTTATTCTCTTTCCATAAAAAGCCCAGGATAAAAAGAAAAATTAAATTAAGCGCGGCTAAAATCCAAACCATTTCGGATTGATTATACGAAAAAAAGTTAAATTCGGCAAGTAGAATAAATTCGCAATCAATCGCGGTTCCAGGGTTGGAAATTAAAGTTTGACATTTTTTGGGAAATGTGGTTTAATAAACATATAAAGTGGCGAGAGCCACTTTTTGTTTTTTACAGGAGGAGAAAGAATTTTGAGTATCGTTAGCGAAGTGGAAAAATTGGCGGGCCGTAGTTTGGTTGAGTTGGGCTATGAATTGGTTGATGTCCAATTCCAGAAAGAACACGGGGAATTTTTTTTAAGGGTGTTTATCGATAAGATGGGCGGGGTTTCTCTGGATGATTGCAGTTTGGTTAGTGAAAAAGTTGGTGAGCTGCTTGATCAAACCGAAACAATTCCATACGCGTATCATTTAGAAATTTCTTCTCCGGGGTTGAACCGGCCTTTAAAAAGGATTGAGGATTTTAAGCGGTTTCAGGGGCAGAAAGCGCGGGTCAATACTTTTGGGCCGATCGACGGACAACGACATTTTCTCGGGGAAATTGGAACAGTTAGCGAGACAGGGCTTGAACTGAAGACGGAAAAAGGTCTGCTCAACATCCCTTTTTCGGCAATCAGTAAAGCCAACTTGGAATGGGAAACATAAATATAGGTTATGTGTTTTCCCCCTTTGATAAAGGGGGATTAAGGGGGTTAGGTTCTATCTTTCAAAACTCCCCTAACCCCTCTTTATCAAAGAGGGGAATAAAAGAAATGAGACTTGAATATATATTAGGGAGGATTGATGTCAGAGATAAAAAGCGAGTTGTTGCCGGTCTTAGAACAAATAGAACGGGATAAAGGAATCAAAAGAGAGGAATTGTTAAGCTTGATCGAATCGGCTCTGGTCTCGGCTTTCCGGAAACATTCGGGCCGGATGCAGAATGTTGTCGCCAAAATTGATCCGACTACGGCGGAAATAAAAACTTATATCATAAAAAAAGTTGTGGAGGAAGTAAAAAATCCGAATTCCGAGATTTCCCTGGAGGAAGCCCGTAAGTATCGGGCGCGAATAAAATTGGACAGCGAAATTAAGTTTGCGGTGGATATCAGCGATTTCAGCCGGATTGCCGCTCAGACTGCCAAACAGGTAATTGTCCAAAAAATCCGGGAAACGGAACGCGGCAATCTTTATCTGGAATATAAAGCTAAAGAGGGGGAAGTGGTGAGCGGGACTGTCTACCGCTTTGTCGATCGCAATCTGATTATCGATTTGGGCAAAACGGAAGCGATTCTTCCTCAGCGGGAACAAGTCAACAACGAGCATTTTAATGTGGGCGACCGGTTAAAACTGCTGATTGCGAAAGTGGATAACACCCCGCGGGGACCGCAAATTGTGGTTAGCCGGAACAACCCGAATCTGGTGCGCAAGCTTTTCGAGCAGGAAGTGCCGGAAATTTATGATAAAACAGTAGAAATTGTCAACATCGCCCGGGAGCCCGGCGTGCGGTCGAAGGTTGCGGTTCGTTCGTTTAACAATCGAGTTGATCCGGTTGGCGCCTGTGTCGGGGTAAAGGGGTCGAGGGTTCGGCCAATTATCAACGAATTACAGGGGGAAAGACTGGATCTGGTCCCTTTTAGCGAAGAGACGGAAAAATATATCGCCAATTCGCTTAATCCGGCAAAAATTTTGTCTTTAACTCTCAACCAGGGGAAAAAAGCCGCTCTGGTGATTGTCGCCGATGACCAGCTTTCGCTATCGATTGGGAAGGCCGGCCAAAATGTTCGTCTGGCCGCTCGCTTGACCGGGTGGCATATTGACATTAAAACAGAAGCCCAGCGCAAAGAACACCTGAAACAAGAGATGGAAGCCGGTTTGCAGGAAATAGCCGGTTTGCCAAAAATCGGCGCTAAGCTGGCTCAGCTTCTGGTTAAAGCCGGCTATACGCGGATCAAGATGCTGGCCGAAATCGATCCGGAAAATCTGACGATTCTGCAGGGTGTTGGACCAAAGAAGGCAGAAAAAATAGTTACTCTGGCAAAAGAATACCTTAAACAGAAGCAAACTCCGGAGGAGGAGAAACCAGATGCCCAAAAAGAAAATAGCGGCAGAAAAACTTGACCAAGAGAAAACTGCCGCCAAGAAGACCAGTAAGAAAAAAATTGTCAAGCCGGAAGAAAAAGCGGTAAAACCAAAAACCAGGAAAGTGGTTAAAAAAGCGGTGAAAGCCGCTGCGACAACGGGAGTATCGGCGGTCACCGGGAAAAAATTAGAAAAGAAAAAACCGAAAATTTCGGCGAAAATGGTGAAGCCGGCGAAGGAAGCAGTTGTCCAGGAAATCAAGCCGGAAGAAATAAAAAAAGTTATCCCTCCGGCTGTGGTTGAAGAAAAAGCCGCTCCGGTTAAACCCGAAGTTCGTCCACCGGAAAAACTCTTACCGAAAGAGGCCGCTGCGCCAAAACAAAAAATTGTTGTTAATGAAACTGTTACCGTCAAAGAGTTGGCGGAGAAGATGCATGTCGGTGTAGGGGAACTAATAAAAAAATTATTCACTTTGGGGGCGATGGCCACCATTAACCAGCGCCTGGATCGCGACACCTTGACTTTAGCCGCCGGCGAATATGGTTTTGAGGTAGAGCTGGTTGCCCTCTATGGCGAAGAGATGCTGGAAACAGAGAAGGATTTTCCGGCTGATTTAAAACCCCGCTCTCCGGTAGTCACGATTATGGGACATGTGGATCACGGGAAAACCTCTCTGCTGGATGCGATTCGGGAAACCCGGGTAGCCGAAAAAGAAGCGGGAGGAATTACCCAGCATATCGGGGCCTACCGGGTGGAAACATCGCGGGGGGCCGTTGTGTTTCTGGATACGCCCGGTCACGAGGCTTTCTCGGCGATGCGGGCGCGGGGCGCCCAGGTTACGGATATTGTCGTTTTAGTGGTCGCCGCTGATGACGGGGTGATGCCGCAAACAATGGAGGCGATTGATCATGCCCGGGCGGCCGGTGTGCCGATTCTGGTGGCGATTAACAAGATTGATTTGCCCCAGGCCAATTCGCAAAGGATCAAGCAGGAGTTGGGCGGATACAATTTGGTTCCGGAGGAATGGGGCGGGCAGACGATTTATGTCGAGGTTTCGGCGAAGAAGAAGACGAACATCGATAAATTGTTGGAGATGATCGTTTTGCAATCAGAAATATTAGAGTTAAAAGCCAACCCGAATACCATGGCCCGCGGGTTGGTGGTAGAAGCCCGGATTGATTCGCAGCGCGGCCCGGTAGCGACGGTATTGATTCAAAAGGGCACCTTGCATTTGGGTGAAGCCTTTGTTTGCGGCCGCACCGCCGGTAAAATTCGGGCTATTCTTGATGACCGCCTGCGGCGGATAAAAGAGGCCGGACCTTCCACCCCGGTGGAAATTTTAGGTTTTTCCAGCCCGCCGAACGCCGGCGACCGGTTTGGGGTGGTTAAGGATGAACGCGAGGCCCGGCATATCGCCGAGCGGCGGGAAGAACTTTTCCGGCAAGAAAAGCTGGATCATCGGCGCCATTTAGCTTTAGAAAATGTTTACCAGCAGATTGTGGAAGGAAAATTAAAAGAATTAAAAATTATTTTGAAGGCGGACGTGCGCGGCTCAGTGGAGGCTTTGAAAGATTCATTGGAAAAATTGTCTACGGCGGAAGTAAAATTGACCGTAATTCATTCCGGTGTGGGAGGGGTGAAAGAATCCGATGTTATTTTGGCGGCAGCCAGCAACGCGATAATTATCGGTTTTAACGTTCGGCCGGAGATGGGTGTGGAGACGATGGCCCAGCGCGAAGGTATCTCAATAAAAACCTACCGGATCATTTATGAGGTGTTAAGCGATATCCGGGCGGCGATGGAAGGTTTGCTGGAACCGTTGGATAAAGAAGTCACTTTAGGACGGGCAGAAATCAGGGAAGTTTTCCGGGTGCCGAAGTTTGGCACGATCGCCGGTTCATACGTCATCGAGGGAAAATTACAGCGCAGCGCTTTTGTCCGGGTCTTGAGAAATAACGCGATTGTTTTTGAGGGTAAAAACGCCAGCCTCAAACGGTTCAAAGAAGATGTGCGCGAGGTAGAAAAAGGTTTCGAATGCGGTATCGCCGTAGAGAATTTTCAAGACCTAAAAAAAGGCGATGTTCTGGAGTTCTATATTCAGGAAAAAGTAGCCCGTAAACTGGAAGCGTAAAACTATATTTCCTCTCTACTTTTGGGAGAATCACTGTTCCCCCCCTTGAGGGGGGAGGGATGGGGTGGGGGTGAATAAAGGAGTTGAGTCTTTAACACCCTCACCTTAATCCTCCCCGATGCAACAAAATCGGGGAGGAGACAGCTTCTGGTCTTTGCCGTTCCGGCGAGTCCCGAGATCCGAAAACCGAGCACCGATTTTCTAAAAGGAGCGCGTTAAGATGTTGCAATATCGGCGGGCGGAAAGAGTGGCGAGTTTAATCCAAGAAAAAGTTTCGCAGCTGCTGATTCGGATGGAGGATTCGCGGTTAGGTTTTATCACCGTTACCGATGTTTGGGTAAGCGATGATTTAAAACAAGCCCGGATTTATTATTCGGTGATGGGCAGTGACGAACAAAGGGATTCGACGAAGGAATTTTTTGAGCAGTCCGGCTCTCTTATCCGTCGGGAAATCGGCGCCGGTTTGAAACTGCAGTTTGTCCCGCAATTTAGTTTTTATTATGATCAAACCCCAAAAAAAGCGGCTCGGGTGCTGGAATTATTGAAAAAAATAGAAGACGATGATCAACTTCAACCTGAGCCGGTAAAACCTGAAGATAAAGAAATTCCCAAGAAAAGAAAACCTAAAAAATGAATGGCAAAAAAACGAATATTTTAAACCATATTCTGGGGGTATTAAAAAGCAATAAAAGTTTTTTTATTGCCGGGCATCTGCGTCCGGACGGTGATTGCATCGGCTCTCAGCTGGCCTTGGCTTCCCTGCTCCGGCGGCTGGGGAAAAAGGTGGAAATTTACAGTCACGATCAGCTGCCTCTTTATGCCGGGTTTCTCCCGGGGATAAAAAAAATTCGGATTGCCCGGAAAATCAAAAAAAAATACGATGTGGCAATAATCCTGGAATGTTCCGATCCCTTACGAATGGGCAATATTATTGATTTGGAAAAACAGGTCAAAACCGTAATCAACATCGACCACCATGCTTACCATACCTATTTTGGCGACCTAAATTTTATTGATGCCCAGGCTTCATCAGTTGCCGAGCAGATTTATAAACTTTTTCTCCGCTCAGATCTGCCGCTGAATACCGATGAAGCGACCTGGCTTTATTTGGGGATCGTCACGGATACGGGAAGGTTTCAGCATCTGAACACCAAGGCGCAAAGTTTGAGAACTGCCGCTCAACTTTTAGAAGCGGGGGCTAACCCAACAAAAATTAACCGCTGGGTTTACGGTACAAAAAGCTATTCTTCTCTATTGCTATTGAGCAAGGTGCTGGCTACTTTAAAACTGGCCGCCAAGGGAGAAATCGCTTATGTGGTTTTAAGCAAAGAAATGTATCGCCGGATCGGAAATAACATTCACGATACCGAAGAGATGATTGATTTCCCAACCATGGTTCCCGGTGTAAAAATTTCCTTATTTTTTAAAGAGACGGAAGAATCAGAAAATATTAAAATAAGTTTTCGTTCAGTGGAAGGCGTAGATGTAAATAAGCTGGCTGTTCAGCTCGGAGGCGGCGGCCATAAAAATGCGGCCGGAGTCAGCTTGCCGGGAAGCTTAAACAGCGTCTGTAAAAAAGTGCTCCGCTTGGCGGAGCAGGCGTTAAAAACTTAAAAATATATGTCATGAGTTGTGGGTCATGGGTTGTGAGTATTAAAGAAATCGAGTTCTTTAAGGTCAAGACACAAGACTCATAACTCAAGACTAATTTTTTAAAACAAGGATTAAATGATTGATTCCGGGTTGCTGAATGTTTATAAACCTTCCGGTTTGACTTCTTTTCAGGTGGTCAGAGTTGTTCGGGAAATCCTTCAAGTAAAAAAAGTGGGACATTGCGGAACCTTAGATCCTTTAGCCGCAGGTGTTTTACTGGTCTGTTTCGGGAAGGCCACCAAATATACGCGATTTTTTCTCGGGGAAAAGAAGGTTTATCGGGCGCGGATGGTTTTGGGCATCGCCACGGCAACCGGTGACAAAGAAGGACAAATTATTCGCAGGCAAGATCTTCCCCCTCCGGCTGAATCGCAAATCAAAGAGGTTTTTACCCGGTTTCTCGGAGAAGTAGAACAGGTTCCTCCCCGTTATGCCGCGCTTAAATATCAGGGGAAAAAATATTACGAGTATGCCCGGGCCGGAATAGATATACCCCGTCCGGCGCGAAAAATAAATATTTATCACTTTGATCTTTTGGAGTATACCTTTCCTTATTTGACTTTTACCCTGGGCTGTTCGGCCGGGACTTATGTCCGCAGTTTAGTGGAAGATGTCGCGGCTGGTCTGGGTAGCTGCGGCAGTCTGGATAATTTAGTCAGAGAAAGCGTGGGGGAATTTTCCGTCGACAAGGCCATCCCCTGGGCAGAAATCAAGGAGCTGTCGGCTGAAAAATTGTTCCGGAAAGCAACCCCGCTGGCCGAAATATTAGAACTGATTAATCCGGATACCGATATAGAAAAAAGCAGATTGGGATAACCGGTAATTAAACGTCTAGAAAATTGAAAGTTGGTTTTTTCCCCCTTTTAAAAAGGGGGACAGAGGGGGATTTTGAAAATAAGAAATATTATCTAAATCTCCCCTACCCCTCTTTCTAAAAGAGGGAAAAAAACGTTACAGACAGGTAAAGTTCCGATCACAACTCGGACTAACTTGTTAGTAGAATTGCCGCTTTTGCATTAATAAAATGAAATATTTACGCCGTCTTCCGAAAAGTATTGCCGGGTGTGCCGTAACGATAGGAACTTTCGACGGTTTGCATCGCGGACATCGAAAGGTTATTCAGGAACTGCGCCGGCAGGCAAAAATTTTGCGATCTCCGGGTTTGATGCTTACTTTCAGTTTCCCGCCGCGCCAAATCCTCAACAACGGTAAACTTAATATTTTGCTCACCGGGGACGAAAAACTGGCTCTTCTCCGTTCTCTGGGACTGGATATTGTGGTCTCGCTTGCTTTTGGTCCGCAGTTATCCCGACTTTCCGCGGAGGATTTTTTCCGGAAAATAATTGTTGAACGGTTACGGGCCAAAACTGTGGTGGTGGGTTATAACTTCGCCTTTGGTTATCAGCGGCAGGGTGGAATCTCTTTATTAAGGAAGTTGGGTAAAAAATGTCAGGTAAAAATAAAAATTGTTTCGCCGGTAAAAAGAGGCCGGGAGATTGTTTCTTCCACGCTGATTCGCCGGTTACTGCGGGAAAATAAGGTGGAGAAGGCGGCGGAATATTTAGGCTATAATTATAATTTTGGCGGCCGGGTAATTAGGGGCCGGCAAAGGGGCCGGGAATTGGGGTTTCCCACGGCCAATATCCTTCTGCCGCTAAATAAAATTATTCCCAGCGGGGTTTTTGCCGCTGAGGTCCGGGTGGGAGAAAAATTTTATCCCAGTGTCGTGAATATCGGTTTTCGACCGACCTTCGGCCGGGAAAAAGAAATTTTAGCCGAAGCCCATATCTTTAACTTCTTCGGTTCGCTCTACCGGAGAAAGATAAGAATTTTTGTCCTCCGGCGGCTGCGCGAAGAAAAAAATTTTTCTTCCAGCGATCAGCTTAAACAACAAATTAATCAAGATATCGAGCAAGCCAAGAATTTTTTTAAACAGAGGTAGGGGATGCCCCGATGTAACTTAATCGGGGCGTTCCCTACAACTTTCAGGAGGAAAATAAAAAAAATGAAAACGGACGAAATTCGAAAAAAATTTTTAAGCTTTTTTGAAAAACACGGGCACCGGATCGTCTCTTCGGACACCTTGATTCCTACCGCCGATCCCACCCTGCTTTTTACCAGCGCCGGGATGGTGCAGTTTAAAAAACATTTTTTAGGCGAGGTGAAGCTGGATTACACCCGGGCTTCTTCGTCCCAGCGCTGTTTTCGCACCTCGGATATCGAACGGGTGGGACAGACCATCCGGCATTTGACTTTTTTTGAGATGCTGGGCAATTTTTCCTTCGGAGATTATTTCAAAAAAGAGGCGATTAACTGGGCCTGGGAATTTTTAACGGAAGAATTAAAAATGCCGCCGGCCAACCTTTATGCCACAGTCTTTAACGATGATCGGGAAGCGTTTGATCTCTGGAAAAAAATTCTTCCCGGGAACAAGATACTCCGTTTGGGAGAGAAAACCAATTTTTGGCGGATGGGTGAGACCGGTCCCTGCGGTCCCTGTTCGGAAATTCTTCTGGATTTAGGGGCGGAAAAAGGCTGTGGAAAACCGGATTGCGGTCCGGCTTGCGACTGCAGCCGCTGGCTGGAGGTCTGGAATTTGGTTTTTACCCAGTTTGACTGCCGGCAGTCGGGGGAGTTAGCGCCTTTGCCGAAAAAAAATATTGACACCGGCCTGGGGCTGGAACGGCTGGCGATGCTGGTTCAAGGGGTGGATAATGTTTTTGAGATCGATCTGTTTAAATCTTTAATTCAGGAGATCGCTGAACACTTGGACCGCCCTTATGGCCGCAACGCGCAGACTGATGTTATTTTGCGAACGATTGCTGATCACTGCCGGGCAATCACTTTTTTAATCTCGGACGGCATCCTTCCGGCCAACGAAGGCCGCGGGTATGTTTTACGCCGGATTTTGCGCCGGGCGGTCAGGCAGGCAAAACTTTTACCTTGGGATAAACCCTTTCTTTATCAGATGGTTGGCAAAGTGGTAGAGATTATGAAAAATGCTTATCCCGAGTTGGAGACGAGGCGGGAAAATATTGCTCTCGTCGTCAAAATGGAGGAAGAAAAATTTATTCAAACCTTAGAAAGCGGATCGCGGTTTTTGTTTTCTGTGATTGATCAGGTCAAACAAAAGAAAGAAAACCGGATTTCCGGAGAGGAGGCCTTCTCTTTGTATGAAACTTACGGATTTCCCTTAGAACTAACCAGGGAGATCGCCGGCGAAGAAGGTTTGTCGGTTGATGAAGCCAGGTTTGCCCAAGTGGAAAAAGCCTCGGCGGAGAAATCGCGGCGGGCCTGGAAAGGGTCGGGTGAAGAGGATACAGGGGTTTACGGTTTACTGCGGAAAAAAGTTGGGGAAACGGTTTTTAAAGGATACGATTTTAACCATCTGGTGACAAAAATTGTCGGTTTATTAAAAGATCATCAGCCGGTGGATAAATTGCTGGCCGGAGAGAACGGCGAAGTAATTTTTTCCGAAACGCCTTTTTATGGAGAAAGCGGCGGACAAATCGGCGACCAGGGGCTGGTCGTTAAACGGAATTCCTCTGAAGAGGCGATCGCGGAAGCTGAGGTAGTTGATACCACGGTGCCCGTACCCGGATTGATTGCGCACAGCGTAAAAATTATTTCCGGAGAACTGGCCGTTGGCGATAAAGTAGGAGCCACGCTCAACGAGGCGCGTCGTCAGGCGATTCGGCGGCATCATAGCGTTACCCATCTTTTGCAGAAAGCCCTGCGTCAGGCGCTGGGCACGCATGTGGCCCAATCCGGTTCTTTAGTGACCAACGAAGATTTAAGGTTCGATTTCACCCATTTTTCGGCTTTGAAAAAAGAAGAATTAAAACGGGTGGAAGAAATAGTCAACTGGGCGGTGGTCCAAAATTTTCCGGTGATCACCAGGGAAATTTCCCTGAAGGAAGCGCAAGGGTTGGGAGCGATGGCTTTATTCGGTGAAAAATACGGGGAGCAGGTGCGTTGTGTGATGATGACCGATGAATCATGGGATTTGCCCGAAGAGGCTTTCAGCGTCGAAGTTTGCGGCGGCACCCATGTTCGAAACACCGGGGAAATCGGTTTGTTTAAAATTACCGGCGAATTTTCGGTCGGTTCCGGCCTGCGGCGGATCGAAGCGAAAGCCGGCCTGGAGGCTTATCAGTTTGTCAGTCAACAAGAGGATCTGATTCTGGATATCGCCGAAAAAATCAAGTCTTCCCCCAAAGAAATTCTGATCCGCCTGGATAAAATTCTTCAGGAGAATCATAAAAAGGATAAGGAGATCGAACAGCTTTTAGGCAAAACCCTGCAAGGCAGTCTGCTGGACGACAAACAGCTAAAAAAACTCGGCGCTCTTTCCCTGGTCGTGGCCAAAGTCGAGAACATCGATGAAAAAACCCTGCGGCAGTTAGGCGATCAATGGAAAGAAAAAATCAAATCCGGCATCATTGTCCTGGGCGATGTCTATCAGGAAAAAGCCATTCTCATGGTCATCGTCACCGAAGACCTCATCCCCCGCTACCACGCCGGCAAACTAATCAAAGAAATCATCACTTTACTCGGCGGCAGCGGCGGCGGCCGCCCCGACATGGCCCAAGCCGGCAGCAAAAACCACGAAAAACTCGACGAAGCCCTCTCCCAGGTAGAAACTATTTTAAAAAAATTCAAATGAAAAACAGATTGTTTTATCTCCGTTCCTACTTATAGCAAATCCAGAGGGCTGGTGGGTGCATTGGCCATGTTTCGTGCTATAATGCGTTGCAATGATTATGTTAAAATTAGTCCTGAAACTTTACTTATTTGTGCTGTTTTTTTCCCTCTTTTAAAAAGAGGGGTAGGGGAGATTTAGACGATGTTTCTTATTTTCAAAATCCCCCTTAATCCCCCTTTTTAAAGCTTAACCTTACCCACATCTTTTTTTATTTTTTGCTGGACACATTTGATTGAATTTGCTATCTTATTTATATTATGGGAAAACAAATTCCGTTAACTGTCTGTGGCAAAGATTTTAGCCAACACAGTTTAAATCGCA
>JBDRON010000044.1:0-9302 GCA_043810025.1 Elusimicrobiota bacterium | reverse complement strand
GTTCCCTACAGCAAACATTGCCATCAGATTTTCGCATAATCTAAAAAAGGCCACTCTAATAATTTCTCTTGACAATATAGCAAATTTGCTATATACTAAGCAATAGGAGAGAAAATGTATAAAATAGTATTTTATGAAACTCGCAGAGGGGATTATCCAACGAAAGATTTTATACAAGAACTGGATAAAAAAGCCCGAGCTAAAATTTGGCGGCATCTTGATCTTTTGGCAAAAGAGGGTCCAAATTTACTCCGACCATATGCCGACCATGTAAGGGGGAAAATTAAAGAACTGCGAATCAAAACAGGGGCAGGAAATATCCGCATATTTTATTTCTTTTTCATTGAACGAACAATAATTCTCTTACATGCTTTTAAAAAGAAAACACAGAAACTCCCAGAAAATGAAATTGGACACGCGGAAAGAAATATGACCGACTGCGTTTCAAGATATGAGCAAGGCGAATTCGAATTATGAGAGGTGATAAACCATGACAAAAAAACTTTTAGATTACCGGGATGTTTTGAAAGAGGAATTAAAAGACAAAGAGTTTAGCAAGTATTACCAAGAAGAAGGACAGAAATTAGCGGTAGGTTACAAAATTGCTAAATTAAGGCATCAACTCGGGCTAACTCAAACACAGTTAGCCAGAAAAATTCACACCACGCAAACAGTTATCTCCCGACTGGAAAGCGGTGATTATTGGACTTGCAGTTTAAGAACATTAGAGAAAATCGCCTTAGTAACCGGAAGCGAACTGGAAGTTAGTTTCAAATTTAAGTAGCATACCTAGCGCTTTAAGTGGATATGGAACGGTCGCGACCGTTCCAGACAACAAACATTGCCATCGCATTTTCGCAGAAGCTAAAAAAAACTCCTCTGCCATCTCGTTAAACTCAGGTTTCTCGGTAAATCTTTAACCTTCCATCTATCGGATTTTTGCTTTTTGGGATGGTAACAAGATAATCTTGACGCATGGATTCATTAAGAAGACCCAGAAGACGACTGGTAATGAAATAGAAAAGGCGGAAAACTATAAACAGGATTATTTTCAGCGCAAAGGGAGGTGAGTATTATGAGCGATCTTAAAAAATACATCAAAGAACGCAAACAAAGGGACAAAACATTTGCCCTGAATTACGAACAGGGGTACAATGATTTCAAAATCGGGGTTATGTTACGGCAGGCCAGGGAGTCCGCTGGCTTAAGTCAGGAAGAATTGGCGCGGCGGCTCAAGACACAAAAAACGGCTATTTCCAGAATTGAAAATCATTCTGAAGACATTAAACTATCAACACTGGAAAAAGTGGCTTCGGCTTTGGGTAAGCATCTAAAAATCGCCATTGCTTGAGCCATCCCTTAAAAAAATTGCTTTTATACTTAGGAAATTGTATAATTCGCTTAGTAAAAGTTCTAATGTTGCTTGAAGCATAGGAATTTCAATGTTTGTTTTGTGCATTTTCCCCCTTTAAAAAGGGGGATTAAGGGGGATTTTGAGAATAAGAAATATTATCTAAATCTCCCCTACCCCTCTTTCTAAAAGAGGGAAAAAAATGTTACAAATAGGTAAAGTTCTGAGCGCAGCTCGGACTAACTTGAAGCAGGGAAGGATTTTTTATTGTGAGGTGATATCCATGAAAACTAAATTTTTAATTTTGATTGAGAAGGATGAGGATGGCTTATTGGCCGCTAAAGTTCCGGATTTGGCTGGATGTCATACCCAGGCAAAAACTATAACAGATGATTCTGGTAAAAAAAATTAATTGTATTGAAATTGTTTTGAATGCTGAATTGATTGAGACGCTGGAATCTCACGGCGATACGGTCATTTCTCTGACTAACGGGAATAAAATTATCGTCAAAGATACGGTGGAAGAAATTATTGAAAAAGTTCTGGCTTATCGCCGGTCCATAAATAAAAATATTAATTTATAGGAGGAAAAATGGCAGTTTTAATTCGTGTTCCGGCGCCTTTGCGGAAATTGACCGGGGAAAAAAGTGTGGTGGAATGTCAGGGGGCGACAATAAAGGATTTGCTGGGGGATCTGGAAAAACAATATCCGGGGATGAAGGAAAGAATTCTTGATGAGAATGGTCAATTGCGCCGGTTTTTGAATGTTTTTATTAATGGTGAAGATATTCGGATGAAAAAAGGTCTGGATACGGCGGTGGAAGATAAAAATGAAGTTTCGATTGTGCCGGCGATCGCCGGCGGCAAAGAAAAAAAACAGTTGGATCTGGTTTTCCCCGAAAATCTGGTTAAGGAACCGGTGATCTGGAAGATGTCAAAAAAATTCGATGTGGTTTTTAATATCCGTCGGGCAAAAATTACGGATAAACTTGGCGAATCAATCCTGGAATTGGAAGGAGAAAAAGAGGTAATTGATAGCGCGATTGATTGGCTGAAGGCCGAAGGTGTGGATGTAAAACCCATTACCCGCGATACCGTTGAAGGTTAGATTAACCCGTTATTGTTTACTCTCATCTCTATCTTCTCTGCCTGGTCAGATTTAAAAAAATAAATACTAAGTAAAACACTAAATATCTGTTTCTTAGATTTAAAAAATTTGTTATAATTGCAAAGTTGTAGTTTATGTTCTGTCTGTAAAGGGGAGGAAATGTGAAAATTTATTTGGATGGAAAACTCGTAGAAAAAAATGAGGCTAAAATTTCTGTTTTTGATCATGGGTTGTTATATGGGGATGGTGTTTTCGAAGGGATTCGCGCTTATAACGGGCTGGTGTTCCGGTTGAGAGAACATTTGGAACGACTTTATAACTCCGCCAGAACCATCATGTTGAATATTCCTTTGGAGATGAAAGAGCTGGAGAAGGCGGTTCTGTTTACTTTGCGTGAGAACAAATTGAAGGATGCCTATATCCGGTTGATTATTACGCGGGGGGTAGGGGATTTGGGGTTGGATCCCAAGAAATGTCCTCGGGCTACAATCATTATTATTGCCGGTAAAATCAATATTTATCCGGATGAATTGTACAATAGCGGTTTGGCCTTATGCACCGTTTCCACCAGAAGAAACATTCCGGAAGCGCTGAATCCTTGTATCAAGTCTTTGAATTATTTAAACAATATTATGGCCAAGATCGAAGCCGGTCTGCAAAATGTTCCGGAAGCGCTGATGTTGAATCAGGATGGTTACATTACCGAGTGCACCGCAGACAACATTTTTTATATTAAAGGAAATATTTTAATTACGCCCCCGGTTTATTTAGGTATTTTAGAAGGTATTACCCGGTTGACGGTGATGGAGCTGGCGGCAAAAAAACTCAAGATGCCGGTCAAAGAAGAGGTTTCCACCAGGCATCAGCTTTTCAACGCCGATGAAGTTTTTATTACCGGTACGGCGGTGGAGCTGATGCCGGTAGTAAAGGTTGACGGTAGGCCGATCGCTAACGGCAGGCCGGGGAAACTTACCGCTAAATTAATTGCTGAATTCCGGAAGTTGACTAAAACCAGCGGAGTGGCAATTAATTAATTGTATTAGAAATTGGAAAGTTTTATGTAAGTTGTAGGGAACGCATATATGCGTTCCCTACATTACTTAAAGTTTTTTTAAAAGGATTTGAAAATATTAAGGTTGTATGCTATATTAGTAACGGGATTTATAACCGAACTAAACTCGGGAGAAAAAAATGGGAAATAGATTTACTGATCGAGCGCAGCGAGTAATCATGATTGCCCAGGAAGAAGCCAGACGGTTGAACCACGATTATGTGGGAACGGAGCATCTGTTGTTGGGCTTGGTGGGGATGGCCGAAGGCGTAGCCGCTCAGGTGCTGTCTAATTTAGGTGTGGATTTACAGCGGGTCAGGGGAGAGATCGAAAAAATTGTCGGTACGGGAGATAATGTTTTGTTATTGGGAGAAATCCCTTTCACTCCGCGGGCAAAGAAAGTTTTAGAATTGGCCGTTGAGGAATCGCAAAACTTGGGGCACAATTATGTCGGCACAGAGCATCTGCTCCTGGGCTTAATTCGGGAAGAAGAAGGCGTCGCTGCCCGGGTTTTAGAAAATTTAGGGGTGAAAGCCGAATTAGTGCGGGAAGAGGTGATTAGTTTGTTGGGGGAGTCTCAACTGACCGGTCAGCAGGCTTCCGGAAAAACGGGGAAATCGAAAACCCCGACCTTGGATGAGTTTGGCCGCGATTTGACTGTTTTGGCCCGGGAAAACAAACTTGATCCGGTTATTGGCCGGGAGACGGAGATTGAGCGGTTGATCCAAATTCTTTCCCGGCGAACGAAGAATAACCCTGTTTTGATTGGGGATCCCGGTGTCGGGAAAACGGCGATTGTCGAAGGGTTAGCGCAGAAGATTGCCGACCAGGATGCTCCGGAAAGCTTACTCAATAAACGAGTGATGACTCTGGATCTGGCGGCGGTGGTGGCCGGCACAAAATATCGGGGAGAATTTGAACAGCGGTTAAAAAATATTATGGAAGAGATTCGGCGCAGCCGCAATCAGGTTATTCTTTTCATCGATGAACTGCATACGGTGATTGGGGCCGGAGCGGCCGAAGGGGCGATCGACGCTTCCAATATGCTGAAGCCGGCTTTGTCCCGGGGAGAACTGCAGTGTATCGGAGCAACGACCCTGGATGAATATCGTAAATATATTGAACATGATGCGGCCTTGGAACGGCGTTTCCAGCCGATTAATGTCGATCCTCCTTCGGTGGATGAAACTATTTTGATCTTAAAAGGATTGCGGGAAAAATACGAGACTCATCATCGGATCAAACTTAGCGATGAAGCCTTGAAAGCGGCAGCCGAACTGGCCGATCGCTATATTTCCGATCGCTATTTACCGGATAAGGCGATTGATTTAATTGATGAGGCCGGTTCGCGGGCCAGACTGCAAACTTCGGCCCTGCCGGCAACATTTAAACAAAAGGAAGAGGAGATTGTCGAAGTAGTTAAGGATAAAGATGCGGCCATCGCTAAACAGGATTACGAACGGGCGGCCCGGCTTCGCGATAAAGAAAAAGAACTCCGGCATGCTTATGATGAAGGGAAGAGAAAATGGCGGGAGAAAAAGGATGTTCTCCGGCCAACGGTGAGCGCTGAGGATATCGCTTTTATCGTTTCCAAGTGGACCGGTGTTCCGGTTACCCGGTTGACCGAAAGTGAATCGGATCGATTACTGCATATGGAAGGAGAATTACATAAACGGGTAATTGGGCAGGAAGAGGCGATCAAAATTATTGCTCACGCCATCCGCCGCTCGCGAACCGGATTAAAAGACCCCCGCCGGCCGATCGGCAGTTTTATTTTTCTTGGGCCGACCGGTGTAGGTAAAACAGAACTGGCCAGAGCCTTGGCGGAATTTTTGTTTGGCAATGAAGAGGCAATTATCCGGGTAGATATGTCTGAATATATGGAAAAGTTTTCCGTTTCCCGGTTGATTGGAGCTCCGCCCGGCTATGTAGGCTACGAAGAAGGCGGTTATCTGACCGAGCAGGTTCGCCGTAAACCGTATTCAGTAGTGCTGTTTGACGAAATAGAGAAAGCCCATCCCGATGTTTTCAATATTCTTCTGCAGATTATGGATGAAGGACAACTTACCGATAATTTGGGACATAAGGTAAATTTCAAGAACACCGTTTTAATTCTGACTTCCAACGTCGGGGCGCGGTTAATTTCCAGCGGAAAAAGTTTAGGGTTTTTAATTCAGGAAAACGAACAGCGGGATTATACGGACATGAAAGAAACGGTGATGGAAGAACTGAAGAAAGCGTTTAACCCGGAGTTTCTTAACCGCTTAGACGAAGTACTTGTTTTCCATTCGTTAAACAAAGAAGAGATGAAAAAGATTTTAGAGTTAGAAGTGGCAAAGATGGCGAAAAAACTGAAAACACAGGCTTTCGAAATCGAGATTAGCTTGGACGCCAAAGAGTATCTGGTAGATAAGGGGTTTGACCCTCATTACGGGGCCAGACCGTTAAAAAGATCGATCCAGAAATATATCGAAGATCCGATTGCCGAAGAACTGCTTTCGAAAAAGTTCACCGCCGGTTCATTAATCATCGTGGATTACGACGAGGCCAAAAAAACGCTCGTCTTTCACCCCAAAAAAGCCCCGGTCGGCCGGTAGAAAAATAAGGTAGAGACGCAAAATTTTGCGTCTCTACAAACTATTTTATGAAACACTCCTTTTGGGTCGTTTTTTTCTTTATAGCGGTTAATTTTCTGCAACCCAAAGTTAATTCCGAGCAGTTTCTCTTGGCAGAAACTGGCGCTGGCAGCGTTTCATCTTCCGTTCCGAATTCACCTTCCGCACCAAACAAAATTACTTCACCTCTTTTCTGGGCAATTATTTCCAACCCTAACGATTATACCCTTTTTGCCAACGGCGGCTGGGATGGGAACTGGGTGGTCGGGTATGATAGCGGCTGGGTCGTAAAATTGTCTTCACCACCGGTCTCGCCAGAAATTATCCGGGCCTTTATCGGCGCCCGTTTAGGTCTCGCCAAGGTGGAACCGGAAATAAATGACGAAGGAAAAGCGACCGGTTGGAAAAAAGCCGTTCCCGGTGAAATTTCTATGGCGATCAGCGGCAAACCGGCCTGGAGAAAGTCGGATGTCTTTCTTTTAACGCCAGCCGAAGATATTCCGGTTGCCGGTGATAATCAGATCCCCTTAGAGGAAGCTGGCGAATCGCGTTGGTTCTGGGTTGAAGTTCCCTTATCCAAAGTGAATTTTAGCGGTGACAATTATCTTGTGATTTGGTCTCCTTCCGCCAATTTAGCAAATAAACCAGAAGCCGAGCCGAAGTGCCCGATAATTGCCGGTGGATGGGAGATATTCCCTACCGCCCGCGCCTGGATGGCTGGGTCAAATCAACAGCCCGCCCACGCCTGGATTACCAGCGGGTTTGCCGGGAAAATCCCCCAAGAACTAAAAACGCCAATCAGCGTCTATTCTCCGGCCATCGCCCTGAAGCTTATACCTGAACATTTGCCCAAGCTGAAAGTTAACCTGACTTCCGTAGTTCCTGATCCGATAATTCCCAACAAGTTTACCTTTTTTGCCGATGCTGATGGAGAAAATGTTACCTCGGCCTCTTTAGAGATCAGCTCGGATAAGAAGAATTGGCAGCGCTGTGGCCGGATTATTTATCAGTCCCCGTTTGTCTTCACCTTAAGGAGTGAAAATCTTCCCAGGAAGATCATCAAAAAGAATATTTTCGTTCGAATAAAAGCCGTCAACTGGTGGGAAGATGCCGCCTACAGCGAAGTCATTCAGCTGGCCGTAGTTCCCAATCAAAGTAAATGATGTCCTATCTCTATTACCTAATTCTGATCCTTTTTGTATTTTTCACTCCTTTTATTCCTGACGAAAAAATCAGCCGGCATAAATTATTTTTTATGGAATCGGCTATTTTAATCAGCTGGTTGGCTTGGGTCTGGAATACTGTGTCCCTGGCCAAACTGCAGTGGCGGAAAGCGTATCCTTATTTGCCGGTATTAGCCTACTGTCTAGTCAATTTAGTTTTTTATGGATTGGCCGAGAAAAAGATCGTAGCCCAATCGGAGTTGGTGCGAATTTTAAGCTGTTTGGGGATCTTTTTTGTAGTCAGTTTGGGTCTAGACAAGAAACAGATAAAACCATTGATTTTTGTCTGGCTGATCTCGGCTTCCTTGATTGCCTTTTACGGGATTCTTCAGCATTCCGGCGGGTTTGACCGTATCCAGGTGCCGCAGATGGAACGGGTCTATGCGACCTTTGGCAACCCGATATTTTTTGCCGGATTTTTAGTGCTTACTCTGCCATTTTTTGCCGCCGGATATTTCTGGACGAAAAATTTATTTTTTCGATTATTGATAATTAGCGGGTTTGGAGTTTGCTGGCGGGCTTTATACCTAACTGACTGCCGCGCCGCCTGGATTGGTTTTTTTTCCGGCCTTTTAGTTTTTGTTTTTCTCTCCAAAAAATCATTGAAATTTAAGATGATTTTATTAGCCGGATTGTTAAGTTCCGGCGCTGGGGCAGTTTTTTTAACTTGGGAAAAAGTCTGGCTGCGGCCGCAGGCCCACCTTTATATTTGGCGCGATGCGTTGCGGATGTGGCTGGATCATCCGTTTATCGGCAGTGGATTAGGAACTTTTCACATTAATTTTCCCGGTTACGCTTCCGAGGCGTTAAGGAAAATTTATCCCGCCCAGCAGTTTATCGTTAACGATGCCCACAGCGAATATGTGCAAACCCTGGCGGAAACCGGTGTAATCGGACTGGCCGTTTTTTTCTGGATAATTTATTCTTTCTATCTTTCCGGAGTAAGACTTTTGAAGCAGCAAAAGACGGAGAAAACCAAAGATGAAATATTTTTTGTTCTTGCCGCGCTGGCTTCCGGAACCGGCATTTTGGCGCAAAATATTTTTTCGGTGGATATGCGCTTTATTGTTTCGGCGATTTATTTCTTTTTTGTCTTTGGTTTAATCGTTGCTTTTAGTCCGTTAGAACCGATAAATTTACCAACGGCAAACTGGTTTAAGGTTTCCTGTCTGGCCGGTTCTTTAATCCTCGCTGGTGTTTTTGGCCGGCACATTTATCTGAATTTTTCTCTGCCCGGCAAGCTGGCGAAAACCCCCGATTTTTTTAAACAGAGGATAGAAAATCTTCCCGAAGCTGTTCGGGAAGTGGAAAAAGAAATCAAAGAAAATCCGAATCAAGCGGTGTTCTATGAGAAGTTGGGCTGGATCTATTCGAAAGAGAAAAACTGGCCGCAAGCCATCGCCAATTTTGAAAAAGCCGGAATGTTGGATCCCAGCCGGCCGGGGGTATTTAATAATTTGGGAAATATTCATTTTATGACTGGTAATAGAGCTAAAGCCAAGGAAAATTATCGGCGTTCACTGCAGATCAATTCCGGACAAGTTGACGCGCATTTTAATCTTGGATATGTATACTTTATGGAAGGGCAGTTAGAGCAAGCCGCCGAAGAATTCCGGCAGACCTTAAAAATTGACCCGAACCACACCCAATCCCGGATAATGTTAAAAAAGATGGTGGAATAAAATTTTAGGAATGAAATTGTACTTGACAAGGCAAAAATTGAATTGACCAAGGACGGAAAATTTGCTAGTATTATCAGCATTATCAGCAGGCTAGCGCTGAGAGCGTTAACTGTCATAAATGGGGGGAAACGGCTAGATTGATTAGCTGTTGTTTAGTAAGGAGAACAGTGATGTTCAGCGAGTTTTACCCCCTTAACTGCAACTGAAAAAACGGACTATGGGATAGTTTATCTGTAGTCCATTTTTATTTTGGTTTAAGGAAAAGAAAATAA
>JBDRON010000043.1:0-26638 GCA_043810025.1 Elusimicrobiota bacterium | reverse complement strand
TTATACAAATTAATGGATTTTGATTTCAAATCGATTATGTTTTTTTTCTTCATTATGTTATTCATTTTTCAATATGTTTTGCGTTTTGTATTTTAAACGTGTGGGACACTAGTGGGAACAACTATATTCCTTTCAACCAGTTTAATTTTTGTTTCGGTGTCGATTTCTATGGGGATCGCTTTACAACATACCCAACATATTGTGGACACCTCAATAGCTCGTGATATTCATATACGCGCCACATTATGCGTCATCGCATCAATTTACGCGCCATAAAAATATGCGCCATCTTATGCGCCATATTTCGATATTATGCGCCAGCAATTAAGAGCTATATTTTGTTCCCTTCCCAATACCTTTTGCCTTTATTTGTCCAGATTCCACAAGTCCACGCAGATCACGCAAGGCGGTACGCCGAGATACCTTATTAATAGCCTGATACAGCTCGTTCGTTATAACTTTTTTCTCGTTTACGATCAACCGCAAAGCCTTAATCTGCCGATCATTCAAGCCCATTTTTTTCAGATCAGTTTGTCGATATTCAGGGATGCTGGGCACAAGATCTAAAATCTTATCTCCGGGACCATAGAATTTCACAACAAAGGAATCGCCTTCTTCCGAAAACTCCGGCGCGCGAAGGCCATGTTCTTTCATCAGTTTTTTCATCTTTTCTATTCCTGTGCCAAAACGTTCCATATCCATAGTCTCATGAAAAATGTTACAGATAGCCTGATTACGCGTAGCATGAGTGCCTTCAAGTTTTTTAATGTTAAGTCCTGGCAAAAGACCGCCGGGATTACGAATCTCTACTCGATCATCAAAGATTGCAACCATAATTGGAGCGCCGCGGCGGTTATAATTACGATGCGCTATTGCGTTAATAACCGCTTCGCGAATAGCTTCGAAGGGATACTCCGGAATATCAACACGTTTAAATTCAACAATCTTGTTAGCCAAACGTGTATTTCGCGAGAAAAAGGTTTCGACCTGTTCGAGCATTCTATAAATAGGCCCTTTAATCTCCTGCGAATCAATAAATTCTGACCGTGTTGTGCCTCTATATCGGGCAATACGAATTTCATGATTAGTAATGGTTGTAGATGGGGACTTACCAAAGAAAAGGAGCCCAGCGTTTGTAGGACGAAGCACCCCATTCTCTTTTTTAACGACCTTGAGCGCATTAACAAGAAAATCTTTAATTGAAGTTTTGGGAATTTCAACCTTTAGTTTTATGGCTCGATTTTGCAGAAAATCTTTCACGGCTTGTTCGTCGATTGCTTCATAATTAACTTCCCGGCATACCGCTTGATCAAATGGTGTCTTACTAACTTCTCCCTGATCATCCAAAAACGAAATCAAACTATTCAAAACCTGAACCTTCAAATCATCCACATTGCGAAACCTCTTATATATAAATACAGCCCTTATCGAATTAAAAAAATTCTGCGCATCCCTATCCCGTTTGACATCATCACCGGAAGTTCCTTTGACGAATACAAGTATCTCTCCGCGCGGACATTCCTTTAGAAACCTTTTGAATTCACGCTCTGCCGCTGATAAGCCATCTTTGCCCTTATCCCCATATTCCTTACCAATGATTCCAAGATAAATATCACTTCCGCACACATGTTTAAGATATGTCTCAACTGGCGATTTTCCTTTAGCCGGCATGTCCTCAAACAAGAAGACATCGAAACATTGCCGTAATGTCGAACTGTCATTGACCAAATCCTTGATCGCGAACCGCTCTTCACGAAGCTCTTTCTGATTAGAGCTAACAAATATTTTATATTTCATTTCTAATGCCTCTCTTGAAAATATTATTTCTCCCGCCATGTGGCCAATTCGGCGGTGATGGAGCCGAAGAAAACTTTGGAACTCATTAAGACCGGGATTTTCCTCGCATCATCGGTTAGCCAGATTTTCATCCGGCCTTTTTGCTTAAAAATGCCTTCTTCCCGCAAAAACGGTTCAACGATGATCGTCTTAAACTTTCCGGCCGGAACATCTACTTTTGTTTTTTTATCCACCTTCACCACTAACGGCCAATTCTTTTTTCCGGTGTTCACATCAATTTCCAATTTCTGTCCGGGATTCAGCGGTTGGGTGCGCAGCCAATACAGGCTGGAAAGCGTGTCTTGAATATATGGATTAATCGGGATTATATTTTCTTTATAGTAAGCGAGATGATTTAACTGATCGTAATTAATTTTCTGGTCATTTTTGTGCCTGCCTTCCTGCAAGTGCTTTTCGTATTGCCAACTGCAAAGGCTCTCTACATCGACCCAAGATTCGTTGGTGTCTCTGACCTTAAAGAAATTATCAAAAAAAGCCGTCGTATGCGCCTGGGAAAAAATATGATAAACCCGGCGTCCCTTGATTTCGGTGATTCCCCTTATTTCCAATGTGGCATAGCCGACTAAAATTACCCCCCATTTGACCAGATACTCCAGTTTTTCTCCCTCTTGAAAAGAATTATTTTCCACTCGGCGACAAAGCTCTTCCGCCCGGACAAAATTCGCGCAAAAACAAAGAGCGAACAATAAGACAGTTTTTGTTATAAATTTGATCATTTTAAACATTTAATTATAAAGTGGTGTTGTGGGGGCAGACCTCTGTGTCTGCCCTTAATTTATCAGGTAAAATAAAATTTTAATCCTAAAATCAGCCAAACCAGCAGAACGAATCCGAAAGTTCGATGTTCCTGGTTGGCAAAAACCTGCCGCCAGGAAAACTCCGAAATCTTACTGCCCACCCAGGGAGAGAAGCGGGGAAAGAACACCGGAACTGCCGCCCGATATTGGCTAAACTCATCGCCAAATTTATTCTGTAAATAATTTTCTTCTTTTTTTATTGTCGAATAATAAACCAGCGCAAAGAGAACAATAAAAGTCAGCCAAAAAATTATCGCGGTCAGCCAATATTGCCGGCTGGTCGTGCCCAGACAAAATCCTAACCCGATTAAAAAACTGCCCCAATATAAAGGATTGCGAACATAACTATAGGGTCCGCAGATGCAAAGCAGTTCTGATTTCTTAATGTAACCAGCCGACCAGATTCTAAAAAATTCACCTAATAAACAAACCTCCAGTCCAAGAATAAAACCTAACAAACTGCCAACTTTAGCAAAGATCAAAAAGCAAACGACAAAAAGCAAACCTAATCTTAAGCGATTCTTCGCGGCAAAATCTTTCCAACTCATCATTTCCCCCCTTTAACTATTAGTAAAAAGGCGGGTTTAGAACCCGCCCCTACAGTCTAGTTAACTTGAATTTTTCCTTCTTCAATGGCAATTTTTTCTACTGTGATGTTTACCGGCCATTCCGGCGCCGCCAGTAAACTGAAAATTCTATTTAAAGAACGGGCATACAAAAATGAGGGGATGGTGAAGAAACCAAACTTAATTTTTTCCACATAACTATTTAAATTGTTTTTATCGGCCGCCAAATAAATCTTCCCTTTGGCGGAAATTGGAATATTCCCTCGTTTTAAGCGGCTGCGAATTTCAATATTATTATTGAACCTGACATCCACATCCTTCAACCACTCGGCCTTCATTTCTAAATATTTTTTTGTATCCGCCTCGTTTAAACTGAACCGGGGATATATTTTTTGGCAATAATGAAAATTCAATCTGCTTTCTAAAATCAGCCGCCAGAGGTTAATCTGGACTTCGTCGAATACAACATTCAAATTATTTAATTTAATTCCTTTTATCTCGAAGGAGGGAGCGGTGATAATAATTTTTCTAAAATGCCCTCTAGCCGTCTCTTCCCCGGAGTAAGGAATTATTTCCAAAGCCGGGTTTTGGATGCTGAAATTATCAAAAGTTAAATTGCTTAGTTTCATTTTCAGATTTTTCACCGATAAAGCTAAGGGGTATGGTTTTACTTTCCGCTGGTAAATTATGCCCTGCGAACCGTCGGGCAGATTAACGCTAAAAACTTTCTGAAAAGATTGGCTGAACCATTGGGGAGGAGATTCAATTTGCTCTATTCCTTCTTTAACCCCTCCTAACGCCGACTCCGGACCGTAATCCGCCGTCTTGTAAATTACAAACTCGCTAAATTCTCCCAGGCGGCCGCGATACCCTAAAGGATAAACCGGCAATTGATGACAGCGGGTATAGACCGCCAAACTTGAGCTATGAAAAATTGGATAATTAGCCACAACACCGGCCACGGTCAGCGGATCTTTACCTTGCCGGTTTTTTAGAATATAATCAAATATTTCCTTATTTTGCCAATTTTCCGCCTTTGGCGGATAAGCATCATAGATGGTCAAGGGATGGCCAAAATAATTTATTTTCTTCTCCGATTTACCAAAACTGGAATAAACAAATTGAAAACTCCCCCAAATAATCAACAAGCCCAGGAATATTTTTTTAATCCCCTTTTCTCCAATGGCCAGGCTGGAAATAACAGCTAGCGCCGGTAAAATCGGCATGATGTAACGAACATCCTTGTTAATCATCAAACTGTTGATCAAATACGGCAACCCCACTCCCCAAACAATTAAAGCCCGTCCTTTGTGCCTGGAGAAAAAATACAATAAAACCCCGGCAATAAACAAGATAAAATAAGGGAGAAATACTAGTTCTTCTAAACCCCAAAAATATCGGGTTAAGGCCGGCCAGGTGAACCCCTGGGGGTCACCCTCGACAATACCGCATTGCGAATATTTCAGACAATACCTGATAATTTGCGGGAAATGGCTGTAATACCAGGGGAAAGCCGTAATTAAAATTATTCCTAAAACAATTAAGCTATTTTTCCATTCCTTCCGCCAATGAACAGCGATCGTCCAAATTAGCGGCGGAGCCAAAAAGAAAAAAAATGTCCATTTAGTCAGCATCCCCAAAGAAAAACTCAGTCCAAAAAATATTGACCAGCTGCGCGAGGAGAAATTTTGTGATTTATAAAAGCAAAGCAAACTTAAGACTACCCAGGCCGTCAAAGCTGTTTCCGTTAAGGCGTTTCTGGAGATATAGAGTAAAAAAGGATAAGTGGAAACAAGCCAGCAGGCCGCCAGTCCCTTAAACTCCCCGAAAAGATGCGCCCCTAAAAAATAAGTAGCCAGCAAAATAATTATTAGATATAAAAGATTGGTCAAAATTGCCCCAGGAACTGAATAATGAGAAAGCAGTAAAGCGGGAACTAAAGATAGATGATATAACGGCGGGTAGGTGGAAGTAAGTCCCAAAATTTTATTCCATTGCCCATCTTTGACTACCTGGGCATAATCCAAAACCAGGTTTATATGGGTGGACTGATCCCAGTCCGGCGGACGGGTATCAATTTTCAACCAAAGAATACTGGCGGCGATATTGATCGTAATCAGTAAACCAAGAATAATTTTTTTCATAAGCCTAATGCATCTTGCCGACGAAGCGAACATGAATACCTAATTTGTTTTCCGGATATTCTAGCGGCAAAGGAGGCAGGGGATCGGAATATATAACAGTTCTTAAGGCTGATTGATCAAAAAATCCATCGCCGGAACTTTTTTCAATTTCCACATCGGTAATTTTCCCGTCGCGCTGAACAAGAAATTTCACTTGCGCCGTCGTCTGATCCTTATAATACCCCGGAGGATTCCAATTTTCCAATAATTTTTGTTTAATTCGATTCAAATACCAGGCATAGGGGAAATCGCCGGTAGTAAAAATCCCTCCCACGCCGGTTCCGGTTTCTGCTCCTTCAGTCCCCTCACCACCGCCGCCGGTCCCCTTACCACTGCCTTTCTTGGCGGTTTGACCGGTTGGTGAACCGTTTGCCGTTCCCTTCTTTTGTTCACCGACAGCAGAGACATTACTCTTCTTTATTTTTAGATCATCCTTTTTCTTTTTTTCGGAAACAAGAATTTCTGAACTTTTTTTGCTCACCGGCGGAGCAGCTATTTTAGCTGTTTGGGCTGGTTCTTCTTTTACTTCTGTTTTTGCTTCTTCCTTCGGTTCCTCTTTCGGCTGGGCAACAGACTCTCCCCCGCCGCCGCCACGGGAAGGAATCCCTCCCAAAAAATCCACACTATAATATGTCGGCAAATGACTGCTGCGCAGAAACAAAAAACCAACAAAAAAAATAACCAGGCTATGTAAAATAAAAGAATAATAAAAATAGGTTCTCATAATTTATAGAGACAAGTTAACCTGAACTTCGCTCGGAGTTTTACATACCTGCTGGGCATTTTTTTCCCTCTTTAAAAAGAGGGGTAGGGGAGATTTAGTAATTATTTTCTAAATCCCCCTTTCTAAAAGGGGGAAATTTACACCTTCTATTTTCCTCTCGCCATCGCCACGATACCGGTGCGAATCATTTCCTTGATGCCGAACGGTTTAACCATATTCAACAAAGCCTCAATTTTTTCTTCGTCGCCGGTAATTTCCACAATCACCGAATCCGCTGAAACATCAACAATTTTTGCCCGGAAAATGTCCACGATCTGCAGGAGCTCCGGCCTGGTGGATTTATCCGTTTTCACTTTAATTAAAGCCAGATCCCGTTCCAAATGTTTACTCTGAGAAAAATCACTCACCTTGATCACATCGATCAGTTTGTTTAATTGTTTTTCTACTTGTTCTAAAATTTTCTCATCACCGCGCACAACTATCGTCATTCGGGAAATACCCGGATCCTCCGTTTCCCCGACCGCTAAACTATCAATATTAAACCCGCGCGCGCTGAACAACCCGGAAATCCGCGCCAACACCCCAAAATGATTTTCCACCAACACCGAAATCGTATGCCGCATTTCATTTCCTCCTGATAAAACTTTCAACCAGCAAAGAACCTGGGGCTTTTTTATTCCCTCTTTTATAAAGAGGGGTAGGGGAGATTTTGACAACATTTTCTAAATCCCCCTCTGTCCCCCTTTATAAAAGGGGGAAAACTTCAACTCAATAAACTTTTAAAATTACGCCAATCCCCGTAAGATCTCGTCCAGCGCGGCTCCGGCGGGAACCATGGGGAAAACGTTTTCCTCGGCTTCGATTAAAAAATCCAGCACCACCGGACGGTCGTTAATCGTTAAGGACTTCTTCAAAGCCGGTTTTACCTCTTTTTTATCTTTAATCGTCATCCCTACCGCGCCGTAAGCTTCCGCCACCTTGGCAAAATCCGGGCGGCGATATAATTCCGCGCATCTCTTGTTCGGATGATTACAGCCGGGCGGACAATCAGGATTCTGCCACAAACAAACGGAAGAATAATGTTTTTTGAAAAACATTTCCTGCCATTGGCGAACCAACCCTAAAAAGCCGTTATTTAGAATTGCCACTTTCACCGGCAGACGGTTTCTTACGGCCGTAATCAATTCCTGGATATTCATCTGAAACGATCCATCGCCGGAAATATCAAAAACTATTTTTTCCGGGCAAGCAAATTGCGCCCCGATTGCCGCCGGGAAGCCAAAACCCATCGTCCCTAAACCGCCGGAAGTGATGAAACTGCGCGGTTCGTTAAACCGATAGAATTGCGCCGTAAACATCTGATGCTGGCCAACCTCGGTGGTAATAAGCGCCTCCCCTTTGGTCACCTCATTAATTTGCTCAATTACATATTGCGGACGCAGCTTATCGTCATGACGATAAGTCAGCGGGCATTCCTGCCGCCAAAGTTCAATTTGCTTTAACCAATCGGGATGAGTTTTTTTCTGCACGTGTTTAAGCAGTTCAGTTAAAATATTTTTAGCATCGCCCACCACCGGAACATCGGTTTTCACATTTTTGGAAATCGAGGTGGGGTCAATGTCAATATGCACAATTTTCGCTTTGGGAGCGAAAGCGGAAACCTTTCCCGTTACCCGATCATCAAACCGGGCGCCAACAGCAACAATTAGATCGGTGTTCTGAATGGCCAGATTCGCCCAAAAGGTGCCGTGCATCCCCAACATCCCCAAATAAAACGGATGCTCAGCCGGGAAACTGCCAATCCCCATCAAGGTCGGAGTAACCGGAATACCGCCTTTCTCCGCCAACTTCTTCAATTCTTTTGACGCTTCGGCGATAATCACTCCGCCACCGGCATAGAGGACCGGTCGAAGCGCTTGGTTAATCAATTCCGCCGCCTTTTTGATCTGACCAATATGCCCCTCAAAAGTAGGTTTATAGGAACGAATTTCGATTTTTTCCGGCCAAATAAATTCTGTTGACGCCCGCTGCACATCGGCGGGAAGATCAATCAGCACCGGTCCGGGACGGCCGGAACGGGCCAGATAAAAAGCCTCTCGAATCACCCGGGCCAGATCTTTAACATCTCTCACCAAGTAATTGTGTTTGGTCACCGGCCGGGTGATCCCGGTAATATCCGCTTCCTGGAAGGCATCGTTACCCACCAGATGAGTGGGCACCTGCCCGGTAAAAGCGACCAGCGGAACCGAATCCGTATAAGCCGTGGCTAATCCGGTAACCAGATTTGTCGCCCCCGGACCGGAAGTGGTAATGCAAACCCCCGCCTTTCCGGTAGCCCGGGCATAACCGTCGGCCATATGCGCCGCACCCTGTTCATGACCGGTGAGAATCATCCGTAGAGGAGACCGATAAAACTGATCGAACACCGGAAGAATTTGTCCGCCCAGAATTCCAAAAACTATTTCCACTTTTTCCCGTATTAAACATTCCATCAGAATTTCCGCGCCAGTTTTCTGCATAGTAAAACACTCCTCTATTAAATATCAAAATAATTTTTAAGTGATTTCAATGTAGGGCAAGCCTTTAGGCTTGCGTCTTTAAAACCGCAGGGCTAAAGCCCTGCCCTACATCATACTGCACCCATAAACAAAATTTTACAGCTCCGAGCCCCGGCCTTTATTTCAGCGCCGCTCCGGTGTGGGCGGAACCGACTAAGCGGGCATAGCGGCCGAGATAGCCTTTTTCAATTTTCGGTTTCGGCGCCTGCCAACGGGCTAAGCGCAGTTTGATTTCCATCTCAGTCAAGTGCACCTCGATTAACCGTTTATGGATATCAATTTCGATGCTATCGCCGTCTTTAAGCATAGCCAGAGGACCGCCTTCCGCCGCTTCCGGCGAAATATGTCCGATACAAGGACCGCGGGTTCCGCCGGAAAACCGGCCATCGGTAATCAAGGCGACCGAGTCGGCTAACCCCATCCCCACAATCGCCGAAGTGGGAGAAAGCATTTCTCTCATCCCCGGTCCGCCTTTTGGCCCTTCGTAACGGATCACAACTACATCGCCTTTTTTTATTTTTTTTGCCAGAATTGCCTGCATCGCTTTTTCTTCACTGTCAAAAACACAAGCCTTCCCGACAAATTTAAACATCTTCGAACTGACCCCGGACTGTTTAACCACACAACCCTGTGGCGCCAAATTTCCCTTAAGTATACAAATTCCGCCTTCCTTATGATAAGGATTATCCAAGCCGTGAATTACTTGAGGATTAATCACTTTACCTTCTTTGGCGATGTCGTAAATGGATTTACCGCTCACTGTCTGGCTAAGCCGCAATTGGGTGCGCAGCACCGATAAAACCGCCGGAATACCGCCGGCATACTCTAAATCCTCCATATAATGGTCGCCAGCCGGTTCCAAAGAAACAATATGCGGCGTGATTCGCGAAATCCGGTCAAATTTTTCCAAAGACAAAGCGATATCTAATTCTTTAGCAATCGCCGGCAAATGCAGAACGGTATTTGTAGAACCGCCTAAAGCCATATCGACAATTACCGCATTCTCAAAAGCTTTCTCGGTCATTATCTGCGCCGGAGTAATATTTTTTTTTACCATCTCCACAATCCGCATCCCGGATTCGTAAGAAATTTTTCTTTTCTTGCTGGAGACAGCTAAAGCCGTGCCGCAGCCGGGTAAAGACATCCCTAAAATCTCGGTCAAACAAGCCATCGTATTCGCCGTATAAAGCCCTTGACAGGATCCTGCACCCGGACAGGCGCAAAGTTCCAGTTCCGCGAGATCTTTTTGATCAATTTTCTTTGCCTGGAGCAAACCGACAGCTTCAAAGGTGTCCCGCACCAGACTGCGCCGAACATTTTTATACATCCCGGTAATCATTGGACCGGCGGTAACCACAATCGCCGGAATATTCAGCCGCCCAGCCGCCATCAACATCCCCGGGGTAATTTTATCGCAATTAGTTAACAAAACCAGCCCGTCTAAAACCTGCGCTTGAGCCACCGTCTCGACTACATCAGCAACCAGCTCTCTCAACGGTAAAGAATAATGCATCCCGGAATGCCCCATGGCAATCCCGTCGCAAACGGCCGGCACGCCAAAAATAAACGGCACCCCGCCGCCCGCCGCCACCCCGCGTTCAATAAACCGCTCCAAATCCCGCATCCCGATATGACCGGGAACTAAATCGGTAAAGCTGGAAGCAATCCCAATAAACGGTTTGGAAAAATCATTTGGCGATATCCCGGTTGCCGAAAGCAATGCCCGCGCCGGAGCGCGTTCAACACCAAGTTTGGTTTTATCACTGCGCATAAATTCCTCCAAACAAAGTTTAAAAGTTTAGAAAGTTAAAAAAGTTAAAAAAGTTACATAAAAAGAAATCTTTCCAAACCTTCTAAACCTTCTAAACCTTCAAACCTTCATCATCCCATTCTTTCGTCAACTTATATTCTATGCTGTCCACCAAAGCCTGCCAGGAGGCCTCGATAACATTTTCGGATACTCCGACTGTCCCCCATTCATCCTTGTTGTCTTTCGATTCAATCAGCACTCTTACCTTCGCCGCTGTCCCGCTTTTGGCGCTGATTACCCGCACCTTAAAATCGGTCAAACTCATTTCTTTTAAAGCCGGATAAAATTTTTCTAAAGCTTTCCTTAAAGCGTTATCCAAGGCATTCACCGGACCGTCGCCTTCAGCGGCGGTGTGTTCTTTTTGTCCGTTGACCGACAACTTAATTATCGCTTCGGAAAACATCCGGCCGTGCTGATCTTTCCAGACTATCACCCGAAACCCCTCTAAATCAAAAAACTTCTTATACTCGCCGATACTGCGGCGAACCAGTAGTTCAAAAGAAGCCTCCGCCCCTTCGAATTGATAACCCTGATGTTCCAAATCCTTAATCTGCTCCAAAATTTTTTCGGCCTTCCCGCTATGTTTGGAAAAATCCACATTTAATTCTTTGAGTTTCGTTAAAATCGTACTTTTACCGGAAAGTTCGGAAACCAGTATCCGCCGTTCGTTGCCCACCAACCCGGGACTAAGATGCTCGTATGTTTGGCTATGTCTGGTCATCGCGCTGACATGGATACCCGCCTTATGAGCAAAAGCCGAATGACCCACGAAAGGCTGATGATCAAAAGGAATCATGTTGGCGATCTCACCGACATAGCGGGAAACCTCGGTTAAAGTTTGCAGTTGTTCATCACTGATACAATTAATCTTCATTTTTACTTTTAAATTTGCGATTATCGAACACAAATTAGCGTTGCCGCATCTCTCCCCATAACCATTAATTGTTCCTTGCACTAAAACGCAGCCATTTTTTACCGCAATCAAAGAGTTGGCTACCGCCAGATCAGCATCGTTATGATTGTGAATCCCCAAAGGAATTTTTATTTTATCTTTTACTCTCTTAATTATTATTCCTAAATCGTCAGTCAAAGCGCCGCCGTTAGTATCACACAAAGTGATATTATCCGCCCCGGCTTCCTCGGCTGCCTTTAAGGTTTTTATCGCATACATAGGGTTGCTTGTAAAACCGTCAAAAAAATGTTCGGCGTCGTAGATAACCTCGCGTTTCTTGCTTTTTAAAAATTTTACCGAATCAAAAATCATTTTTAAATTTTCGGCCTCTGTCGTCCGCAAGGCGTATTTTACATGCAGATCCCAAGTCTTGCCAAAAATCGTTACCACCTCAGTTTCGGCTTCCAGCAGCGCTTTTAAGTTTTTATCTTTGCCCGCTGAAATATCGGGACGCCGAGTAGAGCCAAAGGCCGTAATTTTTGCCGCGCCTAATTTAAGGTCCTTAACCTTTTTAAAAAAAACTATATCTTTGGGATTCGAACCCGGCCAACCGCCTTCAATATAATGAATTCCCAAATCCGCCAACCGCTGAGCAATTTTCAATTTATCCTCGGAAGAGAAAGAGATCCCTTCCATTTGCGAACCATCGCGTAAAGTTGTATCATATAATTTAACTAGCATAAGATTTCACTCCAAAAATCCACCTACATCGAATTTCCCCCGCAAGCGCGCTAACTTGCTTTATCCAATCCAAAAGTCCGATGCAGAACTGTTGCCGCTTTTTTTATTTTTTCTTCCCGGATGACACAGGAAATTTTTATCTCGGAAGTGGAAATCATTTCAATGTTGATTTTGTTATCGGCTAAAGATTTGAACATCTTCGCCGCCACTCCGGGATGACTGCGCATCCCTACCCCGATAATGGAAATTTTCGCTATTTTATCGTCATAAACAACATTGCCGGCGGAAAGTTTTTCTTTAACTTTCTTGGTAATCGTCAAAGTCTTCGGCAAATCAACCCGGGTAACGGTAAAAGAAATATCGTTGTTGCCGTTGCGGGCGGCCGATTGAATAATCATGTCGACATTAATCCCCTGTTTAGCCAAAGCGCCAAAAAGCACGGCCGCAATCCCCGGCTGATCCGGAACATCGGTCAGTGTCACCTTCACCTGATTTTTATCAAACGCTACCGCCGAAACCACTACATCTTCCATCCGAGGAACCTCCTTAGTAATCAATGTGCCGGTTTTATTTTGTTCATAAGTGGAAAGCACATAAATATCCACGCCATATTTTTTTGCCACCTCAATGGAGCGGGCCTGCATAACCTGCGCCCCGCTGCCGGCCATTTCCAGCATCTCATCATAAGAAATTCGTTCAATCCGCCGGGCATCCCTCACCACACGGGGATCAGTGGTATAAACACCGGTCACATCCGTATAAATTTCGCAGAGATCAGCTTTTAGGACCGCGGCCAGCGCCACCGCGCTCAAATCCGATCCGCCCCGCCCCAAAGTCGTAATCTCATCCTCCGAATTAATCCCCTGGAAACCGGCAACAATCACAATTTTTTCTTTTTTCAACTCCGCTTCCAATTTTGTCGGAACAATGCTGGTAATCCGCGCCCGGGTATGCGCTTTATCGGTAATTATTCCCACCTGATGACCGGTTAAAGAGATCGCTGAATATCTTTGCGCTTTAATCGCCATCGACAACAAAGCAATCGACATCTGCTCACCGGTCGAAAGAAGCATATCCATCTCTCTCGCATCGGGATTCGGAGTAATTTCCTGAGCCATGGCAATTAGATCATCCGTCGTATCGCCAGGCGCCGAAACCACCACCACCACCCGATGACCGGCCTTCCGCTCAGCAATTACCTTCTTCGCCACCCACTTCATCTTCTCCGACGTCGCCACCGAAGACCCCCCAAATTTCATCACCACTAAAGACAAGGTGTTACCCCTTTTTATTGTATATTAACTTATGAATAAAGGCTGGAAGTCTCTTGCCATTTTCCTTCAGTTGTATATACTTTAAACTTTCGATGTTTTATAAATGGCTCAATCTCTTCTTGTATTTGTTTAAAGTTTTCTTTGGCTTCCTTAAAATGCTTTTCCTTTGTAAATTTCTCAATGAATTTTGCTTTTTTATTCATCTTTTACCTCCTACCTAACAGGGATTGGCGCTATGAACGAATGACTTTTAGTCTCTATACATTTTGCAGCTTTTGTTGAAACAAAATTATTCGTTCTTATATATAATTCATAAACTAACTTCCAAAAATTGTCTTTTACATCTTTTGATTCTATTTCCAAACCACAACTAGAAGCCTCTTTTTCATCAATTGGCCTTCCATGAGCTTTAGTCTGTTTTGGCGTTAAAAAAATCTCTATCTTTTTCTTTATCTCATTTTCGGACATACCCTTCAGCATTCCAGTAGCAAGAGCCTTTATTGCAATATCTTCTGCTAAAGAAAGTGCCACTCTAAATTCTTTAATTTCTCTTTCGTCATAATTTGCCAACTGTTGTAGATATGGTTGTAAATTTCCTTTCTCATTAATAGCTCTGCGAAACAAATCATCATAACTCTCAACAACATTATAGACAGAAAATCTTTTTACCAAACCATTTTCAGATGTTGTTAATTGAGGATCAATAGGCCCCAATTCAGATGTAGTGCCCATAATAATTTTACTGGCACCAAAACATACCATAGTAGCCGCTGATTTTGCTTTACCTGGCACAATTATCCAATAATCATTTGTTTTACTATAACTTCGACAAACATTGATTATCCGCTCAGCAGCGAGACCATCGCCACCCGGAGAACTTATAAACAAAACTAATCCGTTCGATAAATCAACCTTTTGAAGAATTCCTTCCAACATGTCAGCATCTGTATCTTCAATCATAACAGGAAATCGAAAACTAGTGAAAAATGATACCACCGGTCTTTTTAGTTCATTTTCTAATTCAATAAAAATCTTTTTCCGAGTTTCGGGACCTTGATTTTGTTCAATCATAACTTGTTGTATAACTGGTTCTAACTCTTCTTTTTCTGCCATCAGTTACCTCCCAATAGCTTATTTAAATTATCTGCACATACTGCACAACAACCTTATCTGCCTATAAAGTAATTTCTCCTCTTAGTCATAAAACAACTCCCTCTTTCATCGCTTCTCTGACTACTGTGCCAATTTCATTTCTTAATGTTTTTACTTCTTCTTCCGATTCGATAATAATATCAACAGGAAACTTTGACAGGTTTTCTCTAATTATTTTAGAGATTCTTCTTTTCTCTTTTATCGGAAATAACCGCTTTGTGATGACGAGAAAATCGTAATCACTGTATTTTGAATAATTGCCCTTTGCCCTTGAACCAAAAAGCATTATCTGCTTTACAGAAACACCCAACGAAGCCAGGTTTCCAAAGATTAACTCCTTTATATTTTTTATCTCTCTTCCGATACATTCATTTTTCTAAACCTTAACAACAATTAAAACGTTTTTCCTCATTTCTCTTCCCTTAAACGCAATTTTATCCACTTTTTTATTCTTTCCGCCGCATCTTTTGCCTGAAGAGCAGTTTTCTGATCATAATCAGTCGGCCAATGCACGGGATAGCGGGTATCGATATAAAAAGCATTGAGGTATTGGCAATTTTCCTCTATCTCTTTAATTTTTGGTTCTTTTTTACCGCAAATTAACAATAATTCTAAAAGGTTATGAACAGGTCTGAAATTTAATTGATTAGCGATAATAAAAGCTTTCAAATATTTTTCAGCCGCCTGCTGGAAATGAAAGCAAATTTGCGCATAATAAGCGCCGCACTCTAAACTTGCCACAGCAAATTCAAAATCTTCGTCCGCTTTTTGTATCCATTCTTTGAAAATATCAGGCCGCATCGTAAAGAACTTTACCTTCCGTGAAAATATTTTTTACAAAAGGATCACCGGATTTTAACCTTTCCCTTACTTCTATTGGTTTATAAACAATAAAATCCGTAGCCAACTTATATTTTATCAGTTTGTCCAGTTGACGAATCCGGTCAGCGCCAAATTTAGGCACATCTTTTTTTATAATAAAAAGATCAATATCTGTTCCTTTGTTTATCTTACCACCGGCTAAAGAACCAAAAAGGATAATCTTCTCAGGTTTATATAACTTGACAAGTTGTTCCAGAATGTTTTTAACTTCTTTATTAAATTTAGCCTTGGTAATCATTTTGGTTTCCCTCTAATAGATAATCGGCGCTGTATCAATGAATGGGGTAAGCTCCTCTATTTCTTTTTCCACTTTTCTTAAAGCGTTTGCTCTGCGCGTTTACCGTCCCCTTTTTTATTTTTTCCGCACCACCCTCAAATTCCATAGCCATCTTGCGAATTTGGCCGTTTTAGAAATTAATATTAGCTATTATTTGAGACTTGGCCCTAATTTCATTAATTTCATCAGTTCTATATCTTTGCGCAACAATTTGTTCACTATGGTTTGAGTGTCAATATTTTTTATTTTAGCATATTTCTGGACAAATCTTGCTACATCTAGTTCCAAATATACAGGAAGATTTAATATGATATTGGGATGATAAAATTTACCTCTCTCGCCTTTAGAAAAATCGTATTCTTTTTTCATGGTTCATCTCCTTTCTGCGTATTGCTTAATTTCTTTTTTAGTTGCTCTCCGAGCAGATATGATCCGAATATTGCATTGATGAGCATCTTGTTGATTGAATGTATGAACAAGAACCACAACAACTTCACTTTTATTCTTGCCTGCCGTCAGCCAACGCTCTTCCTGTGAACTATGCTCATCGTCAAAAATAGAAACAGCAAATGGATCTAAAAATACTTCGGCTGCCCGTTCAAAACTTATTTTGTGTTTTTTAATATTCAGTTTCGCTTTATTGGCATCCCACTCGAAATTATATCTCAATCCCATTCTCCATTCAACAAACTTTCACTCCTACTTTGTCTATCTCCAAAGCCAATAAACTATTTTCTATCTTGTGTTGGGTAAAAGCTTTTTGCATCGCCTCGCCGATTGTTTTGGTTTTTGATCGATCATGGGCAAAAGCGATTATCGTCGGGCCGGAACCGCTTAAGGCTACGCCCAAAGCGCCGGCTTGCCAGGCCGCGCTGAAAACATCGTCCATCCCTCGAACCAGTTTAACCCGGGCCGTCTGGTGCAGCCGGTCTTCCATCGCTGTTTCCAATAGACATTTATCTCCGCTCATAAAGGCGTTAATCAACAAAGCAACCCGGGACAAATTGAAAACCACATCTTTTCGCGAAATTTTATCGAGCAAAATTTTCCGGGCCAGCGCCGTAGAAACCTCATATTGAGGTATACAAACAACCACTTTCCAGTTCGGCAATTGGCTGATTTTAACGTATCTTATTTGCTCATTACTTTGCGCCTTGCTCACGCCGTTCTTAACTGCCAAACTGCTTCCCCGGCGGAAAGATTGATATAAACCGCCCCGGGCCTTGTTGCCCGGCCGCAGCGTCGGAATGGCTTGTAATTCATCCTTCTTATAACAAATACACAAGCCGCCGACCAAAGCCGGCACTAAATTGTCCGGATGCCCTTCCATTACCAACGCTTCTTTCAATATTTCTTCCAGGGAAAGTTTTTTTCCCAACAACTCATTTGCGGCCGCCATCCCGCCGATAATCGCCGAAGCGCTGCTGCCTAAGCCCCGGGCCAAAGGAATCCGGTTGGTCAAGCGCAGAGAAAGCGGCGGCATTTTTTTTCCTACCCGCTGATAAATTTTTTCTACCGCCCGGTAGACGATATTTTTTTTGTCTCTGGCCAGGGTATCTTTACCTTCACCATCAATTTCTATGGACAATTTCTTTGGCGATTTTAGTTCTTCTATCTCCACTTCATTATACAGTTGTAAAGCGATTCCTAACACATCGAATCCCGGCCCTAAATTCGCCGAAGACGCTGGAACTTTTACTTTAATCTTTTTCATTTTTTTCCTCTGATGTTTAAAAGGCGTTTTTTTAGACAATATTTCTTATTTTCAAAATCCCCCTTAATCCCCCTTTCAAAAGGGGGAACTCTTCAACTACTTTCATTTATTGCTCGTCTGTTTATCCAGTACCTCGAATTTGTTCACTTTCCGCATCGCGCAGAACTGGCCGCACATTGTGCAAACTTCTTTATCTTTAAGCGGAGGCGATTTAGCGCGCTGTTTACGAAACTCTTCCGGTGAAATAGCCAATTTTTCCATCATCTCCCAATTTAATTCCTTCCGTGCCTGGGAAATATCATGATCCCAGACCCGAGCCCGGTGCACACCCTTAGCAATATCGGCGGCATGGGCGGCTATCCGGGCGCTGATTACCCCGGTATAAACATCTTCGGCATCGGGTAACCGAATGTGCTCGGCCGGCGTAACATAACAAATAAAATCCGCTCCGGCGCTGGCGGCAATTGCCGCGCCGATCGCCGAAGTAATATGATCATACCCGGGAGCGACATCGGTAACCAAAGGCCCGAGCAGATAAAACGGCGCATTTTTACAGATTTGTTTTTCCAGCAAAACATTTGCCACGATCTCGTTCAGCGGCAGATGACCCGGTCCTTCGATAATCACCTGCACACCCTCTTTCCAGGCCAACTCAGTCAATTCACCTAAAATACTTAACTCCGCCAACTGCGCCGCATCGGAAGAATCAGACAGGGAACCCGGGCGTAGAGCATCACCCAAGGAAAGTGTTAAATCATATTTTTTGGCGATGCTGACCAACCGGTCAAACTCCTCGTACAAGGGATTTTCTTGATCCTTAGCCAACACCCACTGGGATAAAAAGGCTCCACCACGGCTGACTATACCGGTCAATCGCTTATTTTTCTCCAGTACCGCTAAGCTCCGTCTGGTGATCCCGCAATGGACAGTAACAAAATCCACCCCCTCGGCGGCCTGTTGTTCAATAACACTAAAAATGTGTTCTTTATCCATCTGCCAGATATTCTTACCCTTTAATACTGTTTCGCAAGCTACCTGATAGATCGGAACAGTTCCTACCGGCACAGTGCATTTTTCCAACACCATTTTTCGGATTTGATTCAAATCGCCGCCAGTGGACAAATCCATCACCGCATCGGCGCCGGCTCTTAGCGCCGCATCCAATTTTTCTTCCTCGGCTTTTAAACTAATGCTTGCCGGGGAACTACCCAGATTGGCATTGACCTTGGTCCGCAATTTGCGGCCCACGCCGCAAATTTTATCCGCCGTTCGATTCTTATTTTTCAAAATAACGATACTGCCCGAAGCGACCCCCTCGCGGACAACCTTTGGGCTAAGCCCCTCCGCCTCGGCCACCGCTTCCATCTCCGCAGTAATCCGATAATCTTTAGCCAATTCTTTATAAGTCATATCATCTCTCCACAATCTAGTTTCCCCCTTTTTCAAAGGGGGATTAAGGGGGTTAAGTTTTGTCTTTCAAACTCCCCTAACCCCTCTTTTCCAAAGAGGGGAATTTAAAAAACCGGCACAGGAGCTTAATTTTATTTTTTCTTTCAGTTCCTTGGCGGCTTCACGAATGTTCTTTTGTCCAAACACCGCCCGGACTACCGCAATCGCCTCAGCGCCGCATTCTATCACTTGGGCCAGGTTAGTTTCGTCAATCCCTCCGATCGCCGCAAAAGGGATTCTCACTTTATCTTTAACCTGTTTAACCAGCTCTAATCCTACCGGCGGATAATCGGGTTTGGTCGGAGTAGCAAAAACCGGACCAACGCCAATATAATCTGCGCCATCTTTTTCGGCCTGTAAAGCCTGCTCCAAATTATGGGTCGATTTACCGATCAGAAAACCTTTTTTACGGGCAGCCAGCATCCGCGCCGCTGATAGCGGTAAATCGTCTTGTCCCAAATGGACACCGTCGGCATTCACCGCCAAAGCAATATCGATTCGATCATTAATAATTAAGGGACGTTTCCATTCCCGGGCAACAATCACTAACTGCTGAGCAATTTCAAAAAATTCCCGATCACTAAGATCTTTGGCCCGAAACTGAACAATATCTACACCCCCGGCAAAAGCCTCTCCAACCATTTCCGGATAGCCAACACCCCGAACAGGAGAAGTAATCGCATAAAGCTCAAAATTCTGCATATAACAATTACTGTTTGACTACTGCCAATTCCATTACTTCTTTCTCAATTTGATAGACCTGAAACCGCAGTTTTTTGAAATCATCTCCGGCCCCGGCGGAAATTAATTTCCCATACTCTTCTAAAACCCGCAAACCTTCTTCCGCCCGGCGAAAATTAGCGATTAACAAACTAATCAAATTTTTCCTGCCGGCTTCAGCCAGACCGGAATTTTTGTCCTCTTCCACACTGCGGGCTAAAATCAACTGCGGATAAATAGCCCCGGCTTTTTTATCCAACTGATGCCGGATTCTTTTCAGCTTCGCCGCCTGCTCATTATTGGAGAGAACAAAACGCAAAGTATCTTCCACCACCCGCAAACCTTCACGGACCCGATTGAGATTGGCATCAATTAACCGATATGTTTTTGCCGGCAAATTTTCTCCACCAAAGAGGTCGTGGAATATCCTTTTAGTAAGGGAACAACCACTACCTTCCCACCCCAGCTTTCCATCGATTCCCGGCCAACAACCTGGGAAACCCGGTAATCCCCGCCTTTAACTAAGATATCAGGTTTAAGTCTTATGATTAATTGGGCCGGGGTGGACTGAGAAAAAGCGACAACATAATCGACAACAGCTAAAGCCGCCACCAGCCTGGCTCGCTCCCGGCAAGGAATAATCGGACGCAGTTTGCCTTTTAAGCGGCGAACAGAACTATCCGTATTAATCGCCACAACCAAACAATCCCCGAAAGATTTTGCTTTTTCCAGCAAACAGACATGCCCCGAATGCAATAGATCAAAACACCCATTCGTAAAAACAACCTTTCGTCCTTGTTTCTGGAGACGAGACAAAATTATTTTCAGCGCTTGAGGAGATTTTATTTTTTTCTCAGTCACACTTAGTAAAGAACTCCTCCTCCACCAATCCGCAAAGGATGTGACCAACAGTAATATGCATCTCCTGGATCCGCGGGGTGCTTTTGGTCGGAATACAGAGACAAAAATCCACCTCTTTTTTCATTTTCCCGCCATTCCCGCCGGTAAATCCAATTACTGTCGCTCCTTTTTTCTTGGCGGCAAGTATCCCTTCAATGATGTTAGTCGAATTCCCGCTGGTGGAAATGGCCAGAACCACATCGCCGCGTTCCACACAGGCTTCGACCTGCCGGGAAAAAATTTTGTTGAACCCAAAATCGTTACCCAGGGCGGTGAGCAAAGAAGTATCCGTGGTCAGGGCAAGCGCCGGCAAAGGATCGCGGTTCCGGGCATAGCGCCCAACTAACTCTGCGGCGAGATGCTGGGCATCAGCAGCCGATCCGCCGTTACCAAAAATAACCAGTTTTTTACCATGTCGATAGCCCTCCAAAATTACCTGAGCCATCTGCTCAATTAAATCCAACTCGTTTTCGATCAACCCTTGCTTGAGGGCGGCGCTTTCCTCTAAAAGTTCTTTAATCTTTTTTTTCATCTTTTCCTTTCTTAAATGTTTCTTCGATAAAATGGGTGGAAAATTCTCCCCGGCGAAAATTTGGATCAGCCAACACCTTCTGATGAAAAGGAATAGTGGTTTTTATTCCCTCAATCGCAAACTCTTTTAACGCCCGCTCCATCCTTTGAATAGCCGACAGACGGTCATTGTGAATAACCAAAAGTTTCGCCAGCAAACTGTCGTAACAGGACGGGACGGTGTAACCGGCATAAATGTGCGTATCCAACCTCACCCCCGGACCGCCCGGAGGGAAAAAAGCCGTAATCGTTCCCGGTGAAGGCATGAAACCTCGTTCTGGATCCTCGGCGTTAATCCGGCACTCAATCACATGCCCGCGAATCCCCACATCGTCGGAATCATACCGAAGATTTTCACCGGCCGCTAAGCGGATTTGTTCAACAATTAAATCGATTCCGGTAACCATTTCGGTTACCGTATGTTCAACCTGGATGCGGGTATTCATTTCCATAAAATAAAAATTATCCTTCTCATCGAGCAAAAATTCTACCGTCCCGACAGTATAATATTTTACCGCTTCCGCGGCCCGGCGAGCCGCTTTACCCATTTTTCTCCGCAGTTTGCTATCCACCGCCGGGGAAGGAGACTCTTCAATCAGTTTTTGATGCCGGCGCTGGATCGAACAATCCCTCTCCGGCAAATAAACGACCTTTCCTTTTTTATCTCCTAGAACCTGAAATTCAACATGCCGCGGTTTCTCAATATATTTTTCGATATATACTTCGTCATTGGCAAAAGAAGCCTTAGCCTCGGTTTGGGCTGTAGCGATGGCGGAAGCCAGATCTTCTTCTTTACGAACAATCCGCATCCCTTTCCCCCCCCCGCCCGCCGCAGCTTTAACAATTAAAGGATAGCCGATTTTGTGGGCCATTTTCTTCAACTTGGGATCAGTTAAAGAAACGGCGCCTTCACTGCCCGGGATAATCGGAACACCGGCTTTTTCCATACTCTGCCGGGCATTTATTTTATCACCCATTTTTAGAATCGATTCTTTGGAAGACCCAATAAAGGTTATTCCGCAGGATTCGCAAACATCGGCGAACTTTGTATTCTCGGCCAAAAATCCGTAACCGGGATGGATGGCATCAGCCATGGTAATTTCTGCGGCCGAAATAATCGCCGGAATATTCAGATAACTTTCGCTGGCCGCAGCCGGACCGATGCAGACACTTTCATCCGCCAGCCGCACAGGCATCGAATTGCGGTCTATATCAGAGTGCACCGCTACCGTTTTAATTCCCATCTCCCGGCAAGCCCGAATCACCCGGACAGCAATTTCTCCCCGATTAGCAATCAATATTTTTTTAAACATTATCTTCCAACTCCACTAAAAATAGATCCTGACCATATTCCACCGGACGACCATTCTCGATCAGCACTTTCAACACCTTTCCTCCCTTATCCGCGACGACATCTTTGTTTACTTTCATCGCTTCAATCATACAGACCTTTTGCCCGACTTTTATTATTTTTCCCTCTTCCAGCAAAGGAGGCCGGCTAACTGCATTTGAACGGTAAAATGTTCCCACCATCGGCGATTTAATCGTAAAGATCTTCTTCGCCAAAGCGTCTGACTCGTCGGATTTATTCTGGGCAGACTCGATCAAGGTTTGCTCGGTCCGCTGATCACTGTTTTTTTTCAAGAGCGGGACGGCCCCTCGTTGAAAAATAATTTTTGAGCCGTCTTTTTCCCAATGAAATTCCTCAACATCCGTGTCCCGGAAAAACTCCAGCACTTTTTTCATTAATCTGATTTCCATAGCCGCCTCACTTCAATTACCTAATCAAAATCAAGTTAGTCCGAGTTGCGCCCGGAACTTTACCTATCTGTGACGTTTTTTTTCCTCTTTAAAAAGAGGGGTAGGGGAGATTTAGACAATGTTTCTAATTTTCAAAATCCCCCTTAATCCCCCTTTTTAAAGGGGGAACACTTCCACAACTGTCAATTTACTCTTTGAACATATTCGCCGGTGCGGGTATCAACGCGGATTTTATCTCCGTTATTGATAAAGAGCGGCACTAAAACTGTTGCCCCGGTTTCTACCGTTGCCGGTTTCATCGTTGAGGAAACAGTATCTCCTTTAATCCCCGGTTCGGTATAAGTAATCACCAAATCCACGGTTATGGGCAGCTCAATACCCAAAATTTTTCCTTTATACCAGACGACATCGATCTCCATATTTTCCTGCAAGAATTTTACATTCTCCCCCAAATCCTCTTTACTCAGGGAAAGCTGATCATAATTTTCCACATCCATAAAAGCATAGTTGGTTCCATCGTTGTAGAGATACTGTTTTTTATTGCGCTCCAAAACAACTTCCACAAACTTTTCCCCGGATTTAAAGGTGCGTTCAACTGTCGATCCGGTATGTAAATTTTTCAATTTCACCCGCATCACCGCACCGCCTTTACCGGGCTTATGATGTTGAAACCAGACAATCGTATAAATCTGCCCTTCAAACTCGAGGTTCAACCCGTTACAAAAATCCGCTGTCGAAACCATTTATTTCTCCTCAGTTTTTTTCTGGCCTTTTAAGCTCTTAGCCTCTTAGGCTCTTAGGCTCTTAGGCTGCCGTTATTCCCTGTCAGCGCTTCCACGCCGCTTTTTGTCACCAACACCGTATCTTCGATCCGAATGCCGCCCAAACCGGGCAGGTAAATCCCCGGCTCGACGGTAATCACCATCCCGGACTTCAATATCGATTTACTTTTGGAACTAAGATAAGGACCCTCATGAATCTCCAATCCTATCCCATGCCCCGTATTGTGAATAAAGCGATCCTCAAATCCGGCTTTGGTAACTGTTTGCCGGGCAACCCAATCGATCTGACTGGCCTTCATTCCCGGCTTGATTTTAGCAATCGCCTGTTTTTGAGCATTAGCCACAGTTTTTAGTAATTTAGAGTGCAATTTTGTGATTTTACCCAAAAATATCACTCTTGTCAAGTCAGAAGCATATCCTTTATAAAAACATCCCCAATCAATTAATACCGAATCATCTTTCTGAAAAACATAATCGGAAGTAAAATGATGCGGATAAGCGCTGTTTTTGCCTCCAGCCACAATCAACTCAAAAGAAGATTTCTCTGCGCCTTTCTTTTTCATAAAATACTCCAACTCCCGACCAACCTCTTTCTCACTCACCCCCGGCTTAATGATTTGCCGGCAGTGACGAAAAGCCGCCTGAGCAATCCGGCAGGCCTGCCGAATACACTCAATTTCCTCCGCATCTTTAATTTGCCGCAATTCTTCAATCAGGTTATCGGCTCTTCCCCATTTTATTTTAGATAAAGAAGAAATTTTCTCCCAAAAAGCATAACTTATTTTTCCTAATTCCAGCCCAACCGATCGCAGTTTTTTTTTAGTCAAAAACCGATTAAACTCTTCCCCAACCCCGTCCTTCGCCAAATATACATCCAACTTCAAACCGTAATTGACAACCTGATCATAGAACATCGGTGAAGCAAACAGAGCAGCATCTTTTCCCGTAACCACCAGAGCGCACCCGTCCAGCCGCACCCCGGTAAAATAAAATAAATTCACCGGCAAAGTAATTACCACCCCATCCAGCCGATGTTTCGGCAGATTTTTTACCAAATTTTCCAACCGCAATTGATAATTCATTGCATCTATATTACCAAAAATCCAGCCTTTTGCCAACAAAACTTTAGAATTTTAAAAAAATTCTTGCCTAAAAACCTACATTTTGTAGAATAAACATCGTTTATCTTTACGGCAAGTCTGTGACGTTTTTTTCAAAAGGGGGAACATCCATATGCTTTAATTGTAGGGAACGGTCGCGACCGTTCCTTACAGTTTTTTTTAAGATTTCCATACTACAACTGTAACATTTAGACTGTTTTCGAGGTCCTAATAGTAGGAACTAATCACCACGGAAAGGGAATTAATTAATGGTTTCTGACATTGAATTGGTAAATTCAGCAAAAAAAGGCGATCATGCGGCTTTTACACAACTGGCGACAAAATACAAAGGTACCGTGTTCAACATCATCTATTACATCACCAGAGGTAACGAGGCCGCCGATGATATCGCTCAGGAAGTGTTTCTCAAGGTTTACTTTTCTCTGCATCAATTCCGGGGCATTTCTTTATTTTCTACCTGGCTCTACAGGATAACGGTAAATGAATGTCTGGATGAGATGAAAAAAAGGAAATACAAAATTGTTTCGATCGAAGATCCTGTTTTTGAAAATAATCAGGGCGCGATAAAAGATCTGCTGGAGAGCAGGGAAGAAAGCGCTGAAAAGCAATTGCTGGACAAGGAAACCCGGGAATTTGTCCGCCGGCTGATCATTTCCTTACCCGACAAATATCGGCTGATTATTACCTTGAGGGATTTGGAAGATTTATCCTATACGGAAATATCCGGGATCATGAATATCTCACTGGATAAAGTTAAAGTCTGGCTGTTCCGAGCCCGGCAAAAATTAAGAGAAAAGATTGACTTAAGCAAGGAGGTGGTGGGAAATGAATTGCCTTCAATATGAGGTTATGCTCTCGGCGTATCTTGACAATGAATTGGACAGCGCTGACCGCCGAACAGTCTGCGCGCATTTGGAAGATTGCCCTTTCTGCCTGAAAGAACTGGACAGACTGCAGAATACTAAAAAAATAATTTCCGGCCTGGGGAAAAGGGAACCGGCGCCTTTTTTTGAAACCAGGGTGATCAGCCGAATTCGCGCAAAGGAATCAGTTCCGGCGATGATAAACGACTTTATTGCCGCCGCCCGGAAAGTAATTTATCTCGGCATCGGGATCCTGGCCATCACCGTGGGAATAAACCGGCTGTTTTTATCACCCGTAAACCTTAATCCTTACCTGGAATTAGAAGAAATCATGTTGCCGAACAATGCAACCGATATTAAAGGAAGAATAATTATGAAAACCGAAATAACCGAAAACGATATAATGTCGTTAGCTCTGAAAGAGGAGGAAGAAAATGGTTAAATCCAAAGTAGTCAGCCTTACTCTGGCCGCAGTTATTTTTGTCATCGGGATAGCCTGCGGGTTGATCCTGGATAAAGTTCTGGTTTGCCGGCGGGGGGGGTTTCATGCATCTTTCAGGGACAAAGCGATGAACAAGAAGGATCTGGCAAAAGCGATATTGCCGCGCTTAGGCAAGGCTCTTGAACTAACGGCGGAACAAAAAGAAAAAATTCATGCTGTTTTAAAAGAACAGAAACGCGAAACAGACAAATTGATGGGACCTATGCATGCAAAAATTGAGGATCAGATGAATGTTTTCCGAGGAAAAATCCGCGATCTATTGGACGAGAAACAAAAAAATAAATTCGACAAATTTGTGGAAAAACAAAAACAGCGGAGCAATAAATTTAAAGAAAAAAAGGAACAAAAAGAAAATTAAAGGGGATGATATTTATTTGGCAAAGATTAAATTTCCCCCTTTTTTAAAGCTTAACCTTACCCACATCTTTTAAAATGTGGATAGGGTTTTGATTTAAGATGGGATGTGATTTTGTGAATTTAATTCTTAGCGTGTTTGCCGACCATTATTATTATACATTGTCTCAGACATAAATACAATATTTT
>JBDRON010000042.1:0-29832 GCA_043810025.1 Elusimicrobiota bacterium | reverse complement strand
CTCTAAAATATTGTATTTATGTCTGAGACAATGTATAATAATAATGGTCGGCAAACACGCTAAGAATTAAATTCACAAAATCACATCCCATCTTAAATCAAAACCCTATCCACATTTTAAAAGATGTGGGTAAGGTTAAGCTTTCATAAGGGGGAATGGAATTTTTATATTTATATTTTAAGGAGGAAGTAAAAATGCAGAAAAGTATTAGTTTTAAGCTTTTAGTCCAAATTGGGCTAAGTGTAGTTCCGGCAATTTGTTTGGCGGAAACACCGGAGGCCGTAGCTGATGCCGTAAAGGCCGGGGCGGAAGCCGTGCCATTTTTTACTTGGACGGTGACAGCGGCAATTCTCGGTTTAGCGATCGCCGCCGCCATCTGCGGACTGGCCCAAGCCCGAGTGGTAGACAAAGCCGTTGAAGGGATCGCCCGCCAGCCGGAAACAAGCGGTCAAATCCAAACCGCGATGATCCTGGGTCTGGCCTTCATCGAATCGCTGGTTATCTATGTTTTATTAATTGCTTTAATTTTATTATTCTTTAATCCCTTTACCCAGTATCTGATCAGGTAATAAGTTAGGCGACTGCGATGCGTTTTTTCCCTCTTTTATAAAGAGGGGTAGGGGAGATTTGATCAATATTTTAAAATCCCCCTTAATCCCCCTTTCAAAAGGAGGAACATACATAACATCACTAAATTTTCTAAAACAGGACAAAAAGATGATTGAGCTTAATTGGCAGCTGCTTTTAACTCAGGCGATAACTTTTATTATCGGGGTAACCATCCTCTGGAAAATTGCCTGGAAACCCTTAACCGCCCGGCTGACCCTGCGCCAGTCTGAAATCCGCAAAAATTTGGAGAAAGCCGAAGAGGAACGGTTACAGATGGAAAACCTGAAAAAGGAATATCAGATTCGGTTGGAAGAAATTGAAAAAAAAGCCCATCAATTGTTTAACCAGTCGGTGAAAGAAGGTCAAGCCGGCCAGGAAGCAATTATCCGTCAAGCCCGGGAAGAAGCCAAGCAGCTGCTCAAGTTTACCCACGAACAGTTAATCAAAGAAAAAGAAATCATGCTCGGACAGCTGAAAAACGAGATTGCCAATATTGCCATTCTGGCCACGGAGAAGCTAGTTCAACATTCCCTGGACCGCAAAGTTCAGGAAAGTTTATTAGAAAATTTTTTTCAAGATTTAGAAAAAAAGGGGGAACCTTGAACCAGACCGGTTTAATCCAGGAATACGCCCAAGCTTTCTTCGACTTGGCCAAAGAAAAAAACATTATCGAAAAAATCATCATCGGCTTGGAAAGTTTTGAAGAGACTCTCAAAATCAACACCGATTTGAAGAAGTTTTTTTTCTCACCGCTTATTCCTTTTGAAGAAAAAAAAGGTCTCTTGGAAATTTCTTTTCCTAAGCAGCCTGTTTTAGCCTCTCATTTTATTCAAGTCATAATCAATAAAAAGCGGCTCGGTTTATTAGCGGCGATCTGCCGGCGGCTGAGAAAGTTGGACCGGGAGCAAAGAGATGTAGTCTCCATTGAATGTTCCAGCGCCTACCCTTTGAATGATACGGAAAAAAAACTTTTGACCAAATATTTATCCGAATACACCGGCAAGAAAGTAATTTTTTCTTTTCAGACTTCGCCTCAGCTGCTGGCTGGAATAGAATTAAAATTCCAGGACAAAATCTGGAGTATGAACCTGGTCAACCAATTGCAGCAACTAAAACACTCTATGGAAGGATAATTTAAATTATACAAAATTCAATGTTGCATCTCGACATTCCCTCTCCCCTTGTGGGAGAGGGTTAGGGTGAGGGGACAATTTAAGGATGATACACCCTCCCCTTAATCCCCTCCCCTCAAGGGAGGGGAAACAGTGGCCTGATTTTAAATGACCTATGCGAAAATTTAAGGAGTTAACTGGATGGCGAATTATTCTGATGAAATTACTCAAGTAATTAAAGAAAAAATTAAAGCCTTCGAGACCAAGTTGGATTTAAGAGAGGTCGGTTATGTTCTCCGGGCTGGTGACGGTATTGCCGCGCTTTATGGGTTGGATAAAGCGATGCTGGGAGAAATTCTGGAGTTTCCCCGCAATATTTTAGGTATGGTCTTAAATTTGGAAAGAGAGTCCGTCGGCTGCGTTCTGTTAGGCGACAGCAGCCTGGTTAAAGAAGGGGATGAAGTAAAACGCACCGGACGGATTGTTCAGATTCCGGCCGGTCCAGCGATGATTGGCCGGGTAGTCAATTCTTTAGGACAGCCGATTGACGGCAAAGGAAAAATTAACACCCAGCGGTTTCGCTCAATCGAAGTGCGGGCTCCCGGCGTAGTTGAACGACAGCCGGTAAAAGAACCGCTCCAAACCGGAATCAAGGCAATCGATGCGATGATCCCGATTGGACGGGGACAGCGGGAATTAATCATCGGCGACCGCCAAACCGGCAAGACTACGATCTGTATTGATACGATCCTCAATCAAAAAGGCAAAAATGTTATTTGTATCTATGTCGCGATCGGACAAAAACAATCGACGGTGGCCACCATCGTTGACACTTTAGAAAAACACAAAGCGATGGAATATACGATAGTGGTCTCCGCCAGCGCGGCTTCCGAGGCCTCGCTGCAATATTTAGCTCCTTACGCCGGCTGCGCCCTGGGCGAAGAGTTTATGTGGCAGGGCAAAGATGTTCTCTGCATCTACGACGATTTATCCAAACATGCCCAGGCTTATCGCCAGCTTTCCTTACTGCTGCGCCGCCCGCCCGGACGGGAAGCTTATCCCGGCGATATTTTCTATCTGCATTCCCGTTTATTGGAAAGGGCCGTAAAACTTAACGATGAGCTGGGCGGCGGCTCCTTGACGGCTTTGCCGATTATCGAAACACAGGCCGGGGATATTTCCGCCTACATCCCAACCAATGTGATCTCCATTACCGACGGACAGATCTATCTGGAAGGCAGTCTGTTTTATGCCGGCGTAAAACCGGCAATCAATGTCGGTTTATCGGTTTCCCGCGTCGGGGGCAGCGCTCAGATTAAAGCGATGCGCCAGGTGGCCGGCCGTTTACGGCTGGATTTGGCCCAATATCATGAGTTAGCCGCTTTTGCCCAATTCAGCTCGGATTTAGATAAAAGTTCCTTGGCCCAAATAGCTCTGGGCGAAAGAATGGTGGAAATTCTTAAACAACCGCAGAATAATCCCCTGCCGGTAGAAAAACAAATTGTGATTATTTTTGCCGGCATCAACGGACTGCTCGACGATCTTCCGGTCGAATCTATCCGCAGATTTGAAGAGGAACTATTCCAATTAATTGAAAATAAATATCCGGAAATATTCAAAGAAATTGCCGGGAAAAAAAACATCGGCGACGAATTAAAAACAAATCTAATTGCCGTGATTGACAATTTCAAGAAAGAATTCAAAAAATAAACGGGATGCTTGATTTCTGTTGTTTGTTGTTTGGTTTTAAATTTTGATATTTGATTTTTGATATTTGAGATTACTTATGATTTCTTTACGCGAAATACGGCAGAAAATAAAAAGCGTGCGGTCCATCCGCAAAATTACCCAAACGATGAAAATGGTCGCTACCGCCCGTTTAAAACGGGCGTATGGCCGGATCGTCGACAGCCGTCCCTTTGCGCAGAAACTGGAGGCCATGGCCGCCGAACTGGTCGGCCGGGTTAATTTAGAAAAAACAAATGACAACCTGCTACAGTTTTTTTTACCGGCTCCGGGAAGACAAGAAGCTTTCTTACTGCTTACTTCGGATAAGGGACTTTGTGGAAGTTTTAACACCTCCTTATTCCGCAATTTAATCCCCCAGCTTGCGGAAACACCCGCTCCTTTCCTCATTGTGGTCGGTAAAAAAGGCCGAAATTATCTTAAGCATAATAATTATCCAATATACCAGGAACATCTCGATCTCTGGTTAAAACTTTCTTTTGCCCAGGCGGAAGTCCTCGGCGAAGAATTAATGGAACTCTACCTCAGGAAAAAACTATCAGCGGTGAAGATTATTTACAACCAGTTCGTTTCTCCAATCAGCCAAAAGCCGGTGATCAAAATCCTTCTGCCGCTGGCCGCGCCAACGGTTAAAGATAATAAAATCGAATACCGGCGGCAGCCGAAAAATTATACGGATTATTTGTACGAACCGGGCAAAGAAAAGGTCTTATCCGCTCTCATCCCCCGTTATATAAAATCAGAAATATATCGGGCCTTACTGGAATCCTACGCTTCGGAACTCGGAGCAAGAATGAATGCAATGGATAACGCCACAAAAAATGCCGATGAGATGATTAATGCGCTCACGCTTACTCTAAACAAAATTCGCCAGGCGAATATTACCCAAGAACTCGCCGAACTGATGCAGACGGAATGAAAAGCGTAAAGCGCAAAACGCAAAACGCAAAGTTTAAAAACTCTTAAAGTCTCGATTCTTTTGACTTTACGTTTTACGCTTTGCGCTTTACGCTATGGGAGGTACAATGAATATTGGGAAAATTGTGCAAATTATCGGGCCGATCATTGATGTGGAATTTTTGCCGGGAAAAATGCCGGCAATTTATAATGCCCTGAAAATTAAAACGGAAAAAATTGATGTAACGATGGAAGTCTCCGCTTACATCGGAGATAACACCGCCCGCTGTATTGCCCTATCTTCCACTGACGGCCTATGGCGGGGGCTGGAGGTAACCGATACGGGCGCGCCGATTATGGTTCCAGTCGGCAAAAATTGTTTGGGCCGGTTACTGAATGTAGTCGGTAAAAGCATCGATCATTTACCGGAGGTGGAAACAAATACCTATTTTCCTATCCATCGCCAGGCCCCGGCATTCACCGATCAGGAAACTACCACCCAAATTTTTGAAACCGGGATCAAAATTATCGATTTACTCGCCCCTTATCCAAAAGGCGGCAAGATCGGCCTTTTCGGCGGCGCCGGCGTCGGCAAAACTGTGATAATCATGGAGTTAATCCGCAATATTGCCCTCGAGCACGGCGGGATCTCTGTTTTTGGCGGAGTAGGAGAAAGAACCCGGGAAGGAAACGACCTCTGGCTGGAAATGACCCGTTCCCACGTCTTAAAAAAAGCGGTTTTAGTTTACGGACAAATGAACGAACCTCCAGGCGCCCGTCTACGGGTCGGGTTGACCGCTTTAACGCAAGCGGAATATTTTCGCGATGTGGAACATCAGGATGTTTTACTCTTCATTGATAATATTTTCCGCTTTGTTCAGGCCGGTTCAGAAGTTTCTGCCCTGCTGGGAAGAATGCCTTCGGCCGTGGGCTATCAGCCGACTTTGGCCACCGAGATGGGTGAACTGCAGGAACGAATCACCTCCACCAAGCAGGGTTCGATTACCAGTATCCAGGCAATCTATGTGCCGGCTGACGATCTTACTGATCCTGCTCCGGCCACGGCCTTCGGACATCTGGATGCCACTACCGTTCTTTCCCGCGCGATTGTCGAGCTGGGTATTTATCCGGCGGTGGACCCGCTGGAATCCACCTCGCGCATTCTTACTCCGGAAGTTTTGGGTAAAGAACATTACGCTATCGCCCGCAATGTGCAGAAGGTTCTCCAGCGCTATAAAGATTTACAGGACATTATCGCCATTTTAGGCATTGATGAGTTGTCGGAGGAAGACAAATTAACTGTGGCAAGAGCCCGGAAAATTCAGCGCTTTTTCTCCCAGCCTTTTTTCGTCGCCGAAGAATTCACCGGCACGCCCGGCAAATATGTGCCGCTAAAAGAAACAATCAAAGGATTTAAAGCCATTCTGGAAGGAAGCTACGACCACCTCCCCGAACAGGCCTTCTTCATGGTCGGCGGTATCGAAGAAGTCGAAGAAAAAGTAAAAAGCAGGTAGGGAACGCATATATGATCTATTTAGAAATTATTACTCCGGATAAAGTAGTTTATAAAGATGAGGTGGATTTCATTGTGCTCCCGGCCGCGGAAGGCGAACTGGGCGTAGAGCCGGGACATACCTATTATTTAACCTCGTTAAAAACCGGTGAAATGCGGGTAAAGAAGAAGAATGAATGGTATTATCTGGCTCTTTCCAGCGGGTTTGCCGATATCAGCTCCAGCAAAGTAACCGTGCTGGCCGAAACCGCTGAATTGGCCGAGCAGATTAATTACGAACGGGCTTTGCAGGCTAAACTCCAGGCCTTAGAAAAACTGAAGGAACGCAAAGGACCAGCGGAAATAAAAATGGTCGAAATCGAAGCCGCCTTACAACGCGCCCTGGCCCGGCTGAAGGTAGTGGAAACCATCCGACAAAAGAAACGATAAACAATCTGCTTAGTCCGAGCTTCGCTCGGAATTTTACACACCTGCTGGGTATTTTTTCTCCCTCTTTATAAAAGAGGGGTAGGGGAGATTTAGACAATATTTCTAATCTTTAAAATCCCCCTTAATCCCCCTTTATCAAAGGGGGAACACTTCAAGAACTTCCAATTCCCTGTACAAAACCCTACTTAATCAGTTCTTCTTCCATCGCCATAATTTGTTCGTCTTTAAAGCCGGATAACTGCAGGGCCTTCGCCGGGCATTCGGCAACACAGATCCCGCAGCCTTGACATTTGGCGGGTTCAATTTCTGATTTGCCTTTAGCGTTGATAAACGGCGCGCCATATGGACACAGGCGCAGGCAGGTGAGGCAGGCAACACATTTTTCTTCGTCAACTTTACTCACTACCCCGCCGACTTCTAAATATTCTTTGGACAAAATAGTCATCGCCCGCGCCGCGGCCGCGCCGGCCTGGACGATATTTTCGTCAATGAATTTTGGGCTGTGGGCCAAACCGCAGACAAAAATTCCTTCACTGCTGAAATCCACCGGCCGCAGTTTGGGATGGGCCTCGACGAAAAAACCATCGCTGTTTAACGGCACTTTCAACTTTTGGGAAAGTTCTTTATTTCCGGCCGCCGGGCGGATGGCGCTGCTTAAGACCAGTAAATTGCAATCCAAAACAAGTTCTTCCTGAAGACCGGTTTCAAAAATTTTTATTTTCATCTGATCGGCGGTTTGCTTTAGCCGCGGTTTATTTTTTTCCGTATAGCGTAAAAACACTACCCCGGCTTCCCGGGCTTTTAAATAAAAATCTTCTTTGAAACCGTAGGTGCGAATATCCCGATAAAGCACATAAATTTTTGCCTGGGGATTTTTCTCTTTAATCTTCAGGGCATTTTTTACCGCCTCGCCGCAGCAAACCCGCGAACAATAAGGATGCTCTTCTTCCCGGGAACCGACACACTGAATCATTACAATCGACGGAACATTTGACCCCTTACCCCAACCCTCTCCCACAAGGGGAGAGGGAGTATTTAACTTCCTTTCCAGCTCGCTTTGGGTGATTACCCGTTCATCCCGGCCATAAAGATATTCCTGGGGTTTGTATTCTTCTCCGCCGCTGGCCACAATAATTGCGCCCGCTGAATCTTCGATAATTTTGCCGTCTTGTTTTATTTTAATTTTAAAACTGCCCACCGCATCGGAAACTTCGTCCAGCTGCCCCTGAAGATAGATTTTAATCAGCGGATGTCGGGCTGTTTGGGTAATTAATTTATTTAAATAGCTTTGCACATCTTTTCCGGTCAAAGTAAAATATAAATCCCGCGCCCGGCCGCCCAACTCGGGGTCTTTCTCCACTAAAATCACCTCGACATTTTGTTCGGCTAAAGACAAAGCGGCTTTCATCCCGGAAACACCGCCTCCGACCACCAGAGCTTTTTTCACTACCGGTTTCTTCTGTAAATAAAGCGGTTCCAGCCGGCGGGCCTTGGCAATCGCCATCCGCACCAAATCCCGGGCTTTTTCCGTGGCGGACTCTGGTGATGACCGATGCACCCAGGCATCCTGTTCGCGAATATCGGCCATCTCAAAAAGATATTTATTTAATCCGGCTTCGCGTAAGGTTTCCTGAAAAAGCGGTTCGTGCGTGCGTGGTGTGCAGGAAGCCACCACCACCCGGTTTAGCTGATATTCTTTAATCATCTCTTTAATTTTCTGTAAAGAATCGGAACTACAGGTGTAGAGCGTGTTCACGGCGTAGACCACATTAGGCAGACTGCGGGCATAACCGGCCACCTCTTCGACATTGACCACCGAAGCAATATTGATTCCACAATGGCAGACAAACACTCCGATCCGCGGCTGTTGGTTGACCATCAATAGCTCCTCGGGATATGTTTTTTCCGTGATCTCCCTGCCTCGGGACAAACTCAAAAAATTGCCGGCTGCTCCGGCCGCCGCCGATCCCTGGGTTACCGACTCCGGAATATCTTTCGGTCCCTGATAGACGCCGGCGACAAAGATTCCCGGACGGCTGGTGTTGAGCGGTGTCCATTGATCAGTCTGACAAAACTGATAATTGTTTAACTCAATTCCCAATAGACCGGCCAGTTTTGTTGATTCCGGACGCGCTTCCAGCCCCACCGCCAGAACCACCAAATCGAACTCTTCGCTTTGCAGTTGGCCTTTCTCGTCAAGATAACGAATCACTAAATTTTTTGTCTGGGATTTTTCATCGATTTTGGAAACCATCGATTTGATGTAACGAACATGATAATCATTCTTCGCCCGCTCGACATAGCGGTCAAAATCTTTCCCGTAAGCCCGGATATCGATATAAAAGATGGTTGATTTTACCTCCGGATGATGCTCCTGGGCAACAATCGCCTCTTTTGTCGAATACATGCAGCAGACCGCGGAACACAAACCCCGGCCAATCGCCGAATCCCGGGAACCAACACACTGAATAAAGGCAATTTTTTCCGGCGTTGCCCCATCGCTGGGCCGGCGCAGTTCGCCCTGATCAGGACCGGAAGCGGAGAGTATCCGTTCAAACTCCGTAGAACTGACCACATTGGGAAATCGTCCCCATCCGTACTCGCTTTTCCGAGCCGGATCAAACTTTTTAAAACCTTCGTTTAACACCACCGCCCCGACATTTATCGCTGGGAAGGTATCGGTCATACTATAATCAACCGCTTCGGCTTTGCAGGCCTCGGCGCATTTTTTACATTCGCAGCAGACCGAACAATTCAAACAACGCTCGGCTTCTCTTTTTGCTTCCTCTAAAGTCACCGGTAATTCCACTTCCTGAAAATTGTTTTTCCTCACCGAAGCCGGCAAAGCATTTCTGGTCAACCTGGCGCTGTGAGCGAACTTCCGCGGCGGCAGTTCCGCCGCCTTTTTTTCCGGCCGGCGATTGATTGTTAAGTCTTCTTCCTGACAGTAGCGGTCAATGGAAATCGCCGCTTCGTTTCCGGCGCCCATCGCCTGTATCGCCGAACACGGACCGTCCGCCGCCTCACCGCCGGCAAAAACACCGGGCAAATTGGTGGCTAAAGTTAAGGGATTGATTTCAATTAATTTCCGAGAACTGATTTTTATTTTTGATGTAGATTTAGTTTCCCCGGTCAAATATGACAAATCGGCATCCTGGCCGATCGCCACAATCAAGGTGTCAGCGGCCAGATGGGTCACTGTGCCTGGTTTAAACAGCGGATTAAACCGGCCGGATTGATCAAAGACCGACTGGCAGCAGATGGTCTCCAAAGCGCGGAAACATTGGTTTTCCAGACAAATATTTTTTGGGCCTAAAGAACAATTTATTTTCACCCCTTCTTCGATCGCCGCCTCAATCTCCCAGCGATGAGCGGGCATTTCTTCCGCTTTTTCCAGGCAAACCATCTCCACTTCCGCCGCCCCTAACCGTAAAGCGGTGCGGGCACAATCCACCGCCACATTGCCGCCGCCAATGACCAATACTTTTTTCCCAATCTTTATTTGCTTTTTTAAATTGACCAGCCGCAGAAATTCTACCCCGTATAATACACCCTGAACATTTTCCGGAATGAAAGGCAGTCTTTTACTGCGATGGGCGCCGGTAGCCAAAAATACCGCTTTATATTCCTTTAACAAATTAGCCGGATTTTTAATCAGGGTATTGGTTTTTATTTCCACCCCCAGTTTTTTAATTGCCTCCACTTCTTCCTCAAGTATGTTTTTAGGCAAACGGTAATCCAAAATCCCGACCCTAAGCATCCCGCCAACGACCGGTAAAGCCTCAAAAACGGTCACCTGGTATCCCCGACGAGCCAAATGATAGGCGCAGCTTAAGCCGGCCGGTCCGGAACCGACTACAGCAATTTTTACCGCGGATTGCGGAATGCGGATTGCGGAATTATTTATTGAAGCGATTTCTTCCGGATGCGCTCGGGCGTAATCGGCTAAAAAGCGTTTGACGGAATTGATTGCTAAGGGTTGATCGACTTGACTGCGGTTACATTTTTCTTCACAGGGATGATAACAGATCCGGCTGATGGCGCCGGGTAAAGGAATCGATTCTTTAATTAAAACGTAGGCTTCGGCATAACGACCCTGGCCGGTTAAAGCCAGATAACCGTGAGCATTGACTCCCCCCGGACAAGCGATCCGGCAGGGAGAGGTATCGCGGCGGTCGATCGTATAAGTGTTCGGGATCGCTTGCGGATAAAGCCGGTAAATCGCCGGACGAGTATTTAAATTTTCGTTGAATTCGTTAGGAACACGCACCGGACAAACCTTTTCACAATCACCGCAGCCGTTACATTTATTTTCCTTAACCAGCCGGGCTTTTTTTCGTAATTGCGCGCTAAAATTCCCCGCCTGACCGGTTAGCTTCTCCAATTCAGCGTAAGTAATCAGTTGGATATTCGGATGCCGTCCGCATTCGACAAGTTTGGGAGAAATCATACACATCGCGCAATCCCCGGTCGGGAAAGTTTTATCCAGCCGGGCCATCATCCCCCCCAAAGCCGGCAACCCCTCGACTAAATAAACCTTAAACCCGGCATTTGCCAAATCCAGCGAAGACTGCATCCCGGCAATCCCCCCGCCCAAAACCAACACCGCCCCAACTCTTTTATCGTCCATAAGTCATTCCTTAAATATTATGTTGTCTCTTTTGAGATTACCCTATTAACATTTAATATTTTTCCTCACTCGTGTCCAAATTACAACAATTATTATCGTCGAAAGAACGTTTTTGAGATAACAGCAGCGTGTCATTGCGAGGAGCGAAGCGACGAAGCAATCTTTCGACGATGAGATTGCTTCGCTCGCAATGACACTAATTTGGACAGCAATGATTTTTCCTCTATTGATCCAAACAGTCCAGAACGGTTTTTAGATAAATAAACATCGGACCCTTACTGCTCTCTCGTAAATCACCGTCGTCCGGATCATCTTCCACCAGCGCTTCGGTAATATATCTCCAAACATTCTTTTGATTGTATTTCCCGATAATTCCGGCCATTTCTTTTTCAAATTCCGCATCTTTAGTTTCCCCGGCCAGATAACCGGCCATATCCCAATTTTTTTGTTCTGCCGCTTCAATAGCTTTCAAGGAAACTTTTTTTAACGGTTTATTACCTTTGCTCATAATTTTATAAATTACAAATCCCAGATAGAAAAGAATCTCCCGTTCATCCTGATTAAACAATTCTTCGTCAATTGCTAAAAGATAAACGCATAATTCCGGTTGAAATTCATTAAAATCCTTGATCCAATCGGGAACATCTTCCACACCCAAAACCCCAATTTCCTTCCAAGTTTGCTCAACAATCTCTTCAGAAATAATTTCCATAAAAACTCCTAGCAATGTTCTTTTTCGGCGAGCATATCCAGTCCGTGCGGAAGGCCTTCTAAAATTGCTTCCATAGACTCTTTTGCGCCGCGTGAACTGCCGGGTAAATTTATGATTAAAGTTTTACCGCGAATCCCGGCTATCGCCCGCGATAACATCGCTTTCTTCGTTGATTTAAGGCCTTCCGCCCGCATCGCCTCCGGAATGCCGGGAACATCGCGCTCGATTACTTCTCTAGTCGCCTCCGGAGTAAAATCGCGCGCCGTAAAACCGGTGCCGCCGGTCGTTAAAACCAAGTCCACTTTCAAGTTATCCGCATATTCAATAAGTTTAGCTTTGATCATCTCCGGTTCATCCGGGATAACCTCGTATTTGACAACCTCGGCGGGAAGCTGCTGAGCAAGTTCCTGGACAACCTTGCCGCTTTTATCTTCCCTCTGTCCTTGCGAACATTTATCGCTAATCGTTAAAACCACTACTTTATACATTATTCATCCTCCAAGTTAGTCCGAGCTGCGCTCGGAACTTTACATACCTGTTGGGTATTTTTTCTCCCTCTTTTATAAAGAGGGGTAGGGGAGATTTAGACAATATTTCTAATCTTCAAAATCCCCCTCAGTCCCCCTTTCTAAAAGGGGGAACTCAGCTAACTCATCCCCCAATTTGACACATCAAATGTTCCGAGGTTTCGCGGGTTAAGCGATCTAAAGAATGTTCTTTCGGTTTCATCTTAACAGCAGTCTTAATTAGTTGAACTAAACCATTTTCAGCGCAGTCCCGGCGCAGCCGATCGCGAAGATTGACCTGGCAATTGGAGTGCAGGCAGCTTTTCAAAAAACCGTCGGCCGTAAGCCGCAGCCGATTGCAGGAAGAACAAAATTTGTTGCTCATCGGCTCGATTATCCCAAAAGTGCCTGAAAATCCTTTTAATTGATAGTTCTTAGCCGGTCCGTGACCGTAAATCTTTGTTTCTTCTATTGTCCCTAACTGACCAGCCAACTCCAGGACCGTTGATGCGGCAATAGGTTTAGAAAGCTGGTAAAAAGCATTTATCGGCATGAACTCTAAAAACCGGAGATGCAGATTGCTTTCCCTGGTCAACTGCAAAAATTTAACTATCTCCTGATTATCCAAATCTGACAATAAAAGCACATTTATCTTCAGAGGATTAAATCCTAATCTTAAAGCAAACCTAATTCCTTCTTCCACCGCAGCTAAATTTTCCCGACGGGTAATCCGGCGGTAACGGTCAGGAGTGAGGCTGTCCAAACTGATATTTAATCTTTTTAGGCCGGCGTCTTTTAGTCTCCGGGCAAACTCTGGCAACAAAATCCCGTTAGTCGTCATCGAAAGGTCACTAATTCCCGGTATCGCCGCCAGCATCCCCACTAAACTGACGATCCCTTTTCGCACCAAAGGCTCGCCGCCGGTAAGCCGAACTTTATCCACGCCTAATTTAACCGCTGCTTCTACAACTCGAACAATCTCCTCAAAAGAAAGCAGGGTATTCTGTTCTTTGTGGATAATTCCCGCCTCCGGCAGACAATAAACACAACGCAGATTACAACGATCAGTAACCGATATCCGCAGATAATCTATTTTTCTATTAAAAGTATCAATAAGCATCGGCAATAAATCCCAACCTCCCCCTTGTTTATTAACTAAAATTTCACTTGCAGTTGAGTCAGGAATTCGTTGTTGTCAATATCAGCGTCCTCGCCAAGAATTCGGTAATTAGCCATAATTTTGGTATTAGTGTTGAGGAAAACATTAACACCACAGGTGCTAACATTTTGTTTATCGTTTCCAACAGTGTTGTCAGCATCATAAGTTTCATATTTGGCAACTAATTGAAACACATCCTTTATAACATCACCAGTACCAAACACATACAAACCTTTACCTTTCTTATCCACTATTCCAGTTTGTCCTAATTTCTGAAATAAATATTCTCCTTGTAATTTTATTAATTCATATTTATAAACAAGTAAGCCCGTATAGCGTTTACGGTCACCGGTAGCTGGGCCGCTGGGCGCTTGTTTTCCACTCCAAATCCCAACACCTAAAGTCAATCCGTCTAAAGCGCCTGGCGAACCTTTAAACGGGGAAACGGTAATCCGCCCAATTATATCTTTACGGTCGTTCGTATCCGTAGCATTAATTCCATTACCATTAAACACACCTATGCCTAAATTAATTTTCTTCTCCAATAAGTCAGCTAAAACATTAATACCGGTATCTCTTTCGTGTGAAAGATTGGTTACCGGTAATGAACGTTCAATAGTATCCAGCATAGTGCTTGATGTCCAATATTCTTCAGTAAAACTTACTTTCTGCTGTCCAAACCTTATTTTGGAGTTAGGACAACCGGCCAAACTGATAAAAGCGCTCCTCACTGGTTTACCCGTGTTATCCGACGCATCAATCTCGATCTCAAAATCCCATGCCGGCACAACCGTACCATAGGCGGTCAGATAAGCCGACTTAAGTCTAAAGGTATCTGCCTTAGTACCTAAGTCAAACCGTTCATACCGGCCTTGCACATAACCTTTAAACTTCAGTGTTCCCTCTTTGGCATTCCCCGGTTGAAGCGACTCGGCTTTTTTTACTACAGCCTCGGCTTTTACCCCCGCAACAAGAAATCCCACAACCGATACCAGACTCAGACAGATACTAACTAACCTTTTAATCATTTGATCCCCCCTACCTTTGAGATTGGCCGGCGTTTTGACCACCAGCTTAAAATTCTAGGCCTAGGCTACAAATTCCTCCGAACATACTCCCCGCTTTTGCCGCCGCTTTTTTTAATTAATTTGATCTCGGAAATAACCATTCCTTTATCCGCGGATTTACACATATCATAAATAGCCAAACCGGCGACTGCTACAGCCGTCAACGCTTCCATTTCCACGCCGGTTTTTGCCGATGTTTTTACCTGGGAAGTAATAATTATTTTATCCTTAGTCAGACGGAAGTCCAGATCAATTAAATCAATAAGCAGAGGATGACAAAAAGGGATCAATTCACCGGTTTTTTTGGCCGCCATAATCCCGGCAAACTTAGCCGCCGGCAGAACATCGCCTTTCGGGATTTTTTTATCCCTAATTAACTTAATAATTTCCGGCCTCGCCCGCACCTCGCCTTGGGCCACGGCGATGCGCTCGCTAAGGACTTTTAAGCTGATATCAACCATCCGCGCCCGGCCTTTTGCGTCCAAATGAGAAAATTTCCTTTTCAAGGTTTAGCTCCTTTTTGTCCATAATGCGCTTGTATCAAGAAAAAAAATTACTCAAAAATCCGACAAGTTTATTCAAATTGTTCGTGATTAACAATCCCCCAACCAGGATTAAAAGCAATCCGGAACCGATCTCAATCACCGGATAAAACCTTCTAACCCGGCTAAACAGGCGCAGAGCCCAATTGATAAACAAAGCGGTAACCAGCAGCGGTATCCCTAAACCTAGAGAATATAAGGTCAACAAGAACATCCCCTGATAAACTGTTTGCTGATTGGAGGCCAAGATAAGCACAGAAGCCAAAATTGGTCCGACACAAGGGGTCCAACCGACGGCAAAAGCCAACCCCACAAAAAAAGAGCCTAAATAACCGAATGAAATATTTCCCATTTGCAGTCTTTTTTCCCGCTCTAAAAATCTCAGGCGAAAAACACCGGTTAAATGTACTCCAAGAACAATGATTGCTAACCCGCCCAGCCAACGGAATAACTCTTTCTTTTGTCCAAGCAAACCACCCAAATAAGTCGCTGAGGCCCCCATCAGGATAAAAACCAAACTAAAACCCAATACAAAAAAAACTGCGCTCCAAAAAGTTTGCCGGAGCGGTTTTACCCCGCTTTTTATCTGATCCAGCGAAGCCCCGGTAATAAAAGTAATGTAAACCGGAATTAAGGGCAGCACGCAAGGACTAAAAAAAGTGGCTAATCCGGCAAAAAAACTCGCCCAAAAAGGCAGCTTAGCGAATTCAATCATTTTTTATTTTGCTCATAAATTCACCGAATTCTTTCGCGCCGGCGTATCCGGCAATCTTATCGAGCGCTGTTCCGTCCGGTTTCAAAAAAACTATAGTGGGATACCCGTTAACTCCGTATTTTTGCGCATCAGCCGGATATTTCTCAGCATCAACTTTAACACAAACAAAACCTTCCGAAAGTTTTATTATCCGCGCATCTGTATAAACATCGCGATCCAGTTTTTTACACCACCCGCACCAGTCAGTATAAAAATCAACCATTAAAGGTTTTTGCGCAGTCTTGGCCGACTTTAGTCCTTCATCCAAATTATAAACCCAACTGATCGGAATTACTTCCTGCGCTTTTGCCGCCGGCTGTTCTGCTGTCTGCTCATTCTTCTGAATCTTACAGGCGCTAACCATCACCCCCGCTAACAAAACCATCAGTAAACGAAAAATCATATTATACCCTCCTTAATCCCCCAAAGGCGATTGGCTCCCGGGGTTTGATGGGACCTTTTGACTTTACATTTTGCGTTTTGCGCTTTGAATTTTGCACTTTTGGTCAGTGTCTTAATTTTTTTAGGACTGCTTCAAGGGATAAACGATCGGTGGCGGTGAGGACTTCTTTTACCAACTCTTTGGCCTCGCTCAGCCGTAAGGAACGGATGGTGTTCTTAACCTTGGGGATGGCGATGGCGGCGACACTGAATTCATCGAGTCCCATGCCGATTAATATTGAGGTAAATTCTGGGGAACCGGCCATTTCTCCGCACATCCCTACCCATTTACCGGCCGCGTGACCGGCGTCAATAATATTTTTTAACAACCGCAGGATTGCCGGGTGCAGTGGATCATAGAGCGAAGCGACATTTTCGTTAATCCGATCGACAGCCAGGGTGTATTGGATGAGATCATTGGTGCCGATAGAGAGAAAACTTGCTTCTTTGGCCAAAACATCGGCCGTGATCGCCGCGGAAGGAAGTTCAATCATCACTCCAACCTCAATTTTTTCATCAAAGGGCTGGCCTTTTTTCTTTAATTCTTCCTTTATCTCCAAAAGTATGGCGTTGGCCGCCCGCAGTTCTTCGACACCGGAAATCATCGGATACATTATTTTCAATTTTCCGTAAACCGAAGCTCGCAGGATCGCCCGCAATTGAATTTTAAACAATTCAGGATACTTTAAACACAGGCGGATCGCCCGCAACCCTAAGAAAGGATTTGCTTCCGGTCCCAAGCCCAAATAATCCTTAAATTTGTCGCCGCCCAGGTCCACAGTGCGAATAATCACCGAATAAGGCAGCATCTTTTGCGCGACAGTTTTGTAATTTTGAAAATGCTCTTCTTCCGTGGGCAAATCTTCCCGATTCAGGTAAAGATATTCTGTCCGATACAACCCGATCCCTTCCGCGCCATGCATTAACACCGATTTGATCTCTTCCGGAACTTCGATGTTCGCCGCCAAAACAAAGCGGTAGCGATCCTGGGTTTGAGCAGGCAAATCGCGTAATTTATCCAACTCCCGCTGTTGAGAAATGAAAATCTGCTGTTCCCGGCGATAATTTTCAATGGTCAAAGGATCAGGATTGACAATTACCAGTCCTTCATTACCGTCAACAATTAAGGTATCACCGGTCTTAATATGAGCAGTAATTTCTTTGAGCCCGACCACCGCCGGAATTTCCAAAGATTGGGCAACAATCGCCGTATGCGAAGTCCGCCCGCCGATATCCGTAGTAAAAGCGATTACTTTTTCTTCCCGCATCCCCAAAGTATCAGTGGGGGTTAAATTGTGGGCAACAACAATCGTATCGCCGGTAAGTTTAGTCAAGGAAACCTTTTCTGTTGATTCCGCCTGTAGTTTTCGCAGTATTCTGTCTCCAATATCAATTAAGTCTTGCCGCCGTTCCCGTAAATATTCGTTTTCCAAGGACTCAAAAACCCTGGCGATTTTTTCAATTGAATACTGTAACGCCCACTCCGCGTTAACCTTTTCTTTGACAATTAAAGCGACGACATCCTCGGTGAGCAAAGGATCTTCCAAAATCAACAAATAAGCCTCGATTAAACGGCCGTGTTTTTTCCCCAGCTTGCGAATGATTTTTTCCTTATTGCTTTGAATATCCTTTCTGGCTGCTTGCATCGCTTGCTGAAAACGGGTAATTTCACCTTTTACCTGGTCTTTGCTTAAAGGACGCCGATGCACGGTAATTTTCTCTTCCTTAAGCAGGAAAGCTTTACCCACAGCTATCCCCGGCGAGGCCGGTATACCCTTAAACATAAAAATTTCCGATGAACTCAATTGCGGTGGTATCATTATTTAGCCATCCTTTTACACCAAAAAAATAGGTCATGAGTTATGGGTTTTGAGTCTTGAGCTCAAAGGAATCGAATCTTTTAAACCCAAGACACATGACTCAAGACTCATGACATACGAATTATTTATCGCTTTTCTGTGGTATTATTCATCTTCATCAAATTTTTTTTGAATCAGTTCCTCAATTTTTTGCATTACCGACTGTTCATCTTCGCCGTCAACAGTAACATCTATTTGCATGCCTTGCGCCGCTGCCAGCATCATTATTCCCATGATTGATTTTCCGTCCACTTCCAATCCATCCTTGATTATCTTAACTTTGGATTTAAACTGGCTGGCCGACTGGACAAAAAGAGCTGCCGGCCGGGCATGCAGCCCCAGCTTGTTTTTAATTTCAAAAGTACGCCGAATCATACAACCTCGATTTTTATTTGCGTTTGGAAACTGTTTCCCGGCGGCAAATCCTGTTTCCATTGTGGAACAACTATTGTCTGTTGATAACATTTTTCAAAACCGCCTTCCGAAATTGAAACCGTTTCTAAAGGGAACAACCAGATTTTAGCCGCCGGTTGGAATGTAAACAAACATTCCAAATTATAAATCTCATCTTTAATGGCAAATTTATCCAAACCGACATCATCGTAAGATTCCGGCATTGTTTTTAAACCTTTTACCGAAGAGAAAGAAAAGTTAAATTCTGTTCCCAGCCACAGCGGCATGTTGACATTCCCTTTATTGGTTATTCGATAATCAATTTTAATTTCCGGAGATTTTGATAAAAATATTTGCTTTTCTATCTCTACCGGAAGCCGATGATCATCAACCCAAACCCCGCCCTGCCGGGTAAGCACAATCCGGCAATTACCGTCGTCCGAAAACAACTGATACGCATAGGGCTGATTAACAAAATCACCTTGTTCCCCATAGCGGCACCCATAAAAACTTTCCTTGTTCGTGCTGCTATGAAAAAAATGATCCAGCAAACAGGTCCTTCGATACCAATCATACTGTAAATACCTGTCTAAACCCTCTTCTTTCGAGATAACCTGCTCATGAGGAGACTTCCCCTCAACATCCGCGCTTTGAAACTGAAAATTACGCAATTTTTTATGATACATCTCGTAACGGCGGCTAATGGTGTTTATCAAATTCAGTTGTTTCTTTTTGAGGTCAAGTTCGGTCAGCGATCCGCCGGCCGCCGGAGAAAAATAAAAATTATAATGCGGCGAACTAACCACTATTTCCTTTTGCCCGTCACAATCAAAATCAACAACGTTCGTTTCAACTTTTTCCTGATCGTTAACAAAATGCTCTGTCAGTAAATTTTCCGCCTGGATAAATTTACTATAAACAGCCTGCCGCAGGTGCGGCAAATACAGCCCGCCAAAGACACCATGCCAATACGCGCAGTTGCACTGACTGGCCCAAAGCGCGGAAAAAATATCCTCTTCCCGGGATCCGGCAGAAGGAGATTTATCACCCAAAACAGAGTGAACCTTCTTACTGCATCCCAGCATTCTTTTATGCAGATTGTTGCTCTCCGGATACTTGGTTAAAAAATTTCGCCAAAATCCGCCCCGGAGAAACCTTTTAATCTTTTCACCCTGGGGAATATTCTTTATCTGTTCGAATATTTCCTCCAACTCTTCGCCTGCCGCTGAGGGCAAAGACCATTCGTTCATCTCCGAATAAGATGTGCTGGGCAAATAAGCCCGCCCGCGCGAAGAATGTTTCTTGATAAAATCCGAAATGGTTGAAGTAATTAACCACTCCTTGTTCTCTTCTAAAGCCAGAAAAAACTTATCCAGCCATTTTTCCTCGTAAACCAGCTTATCTGTCTGCGGCCAATACCCAAATTTCTCTCCGTCATCGAAAATAATCGCCGCTGTTTCTCCATCCTCACTGGCCTGATTACGCAGATTTTCGATAATTTGTTCAATGGGGGCAAAAGGGATTAGATAACGGAGTTTTTTGTTGATCGGGAAAATTTTTATCGCATACCCTTGCTCCTCGGAGAGGAAATATCCGCATAAATCCTCTTCCCTAAATCCGGAGGTAAGGAAGTGCGCATCGTCTACAAAAGTATACTCACGCCCTTCTTCAACTAAAATCCTGGCCAGATGCGGTTCCCAGACCCGCTCGGCAAGCCAAATCCCTTTGGTCGGCAAGCCAAACCGCTCAGTCAGCCAATCATTCATTTTTCTGATTTGGCCGCGTTTATCCACATCCGGTAATACCGGCAAAATAGGTTCATAAAACCCGCCGCTCAAAATTTCAATCTGTCCAAGAGCAAGCAATTGCTTAAGTTGTTCGATAAACTCAGGATGCTTATCTTCGATCCACAGCAACAGCGGACCGGAATAATGCAAACTTAATTTAACCCGGGGATGATCAGTTAATACCTTAATAAACGGCAAATAGGCCTTCTGATAAGCCTCTTCATAGATATAGCCAAAATTACCCACCGGCTGATGACAATGCGAGCCAAAAAGAAAATTAAGAATTTTCATCTTAGGGTCATCTCCAGCGGTCTCGATTTTTTCTTTTCGGAAAGTAAATTTATCACCGTTTGAGCTAATTTCAGAGAATCGTGCCGGGCATATTTTCCTTGTGAAGTATTGCCAAACTCATTATTATCAATCAAATTGGCCGCCATTATTTTAACCCCTAAATTTCCAACCATTTCTTTGTCAACTACCACAGGCTGGGAATCAGCCTCGGCATAATGTTGAAGCAATTCCCCGGAAAATCGTCCTTCATTGACAATCACGTAATCAAATATTTTTTTTCCGCAATGCTGAAAAATTATCTTAAGATGATCGCTGGCTTTAAAATTACTGGTTTCCGCTTTTTGGGTCATCAAGTTACAAACATAAATTTTAAGAGCCGCAGAATTTTCGATTTTTTCAATAATCCCTTCCACTAAAAGATGCGGTAAAACGCTGGTGTACAAACTTCCCGGTCCAAAAACTATCGCTTCCGCTTCTTCGATAGCTTTTAAAACAGCTGGAAGCGCCCGCGGATGTTCAACCGGACGCAGAAATAATTTTTCGATTTTTTTAGGGCTTTTGGTGATCTTTGTTTCTCCATAAACTATTTTTCCATCGGACAACTTGGCCGCTAAAGTAATATTTTCCAGAGTAACCGGTAAAACCCGGCCGCGTATTGCCAACACTTTGCTCGATTCTAAAACAGCTTCATCAAAACCGCCGCAGATATCAGTTAAAGCCGTTAAAAACAAATTACCAAAACTATGACCGGCTAACCCTTTCTTCCCGCCAAACCGGTATTGAAACAATTTCGCCAGAAGTTTTCCTTCGTCGGCCAGCGCGACCAGACAATTGCGTATATCTCCCGGCGGCAAAACACCTAATTGCCGTCGTAAATCTCCTGAGCTTCCGCCATCGTCAGTTACCGTTACCACACCGGTGAGCAGTCTGGTGAAAGTTTTAAGTCCGGAAAGCAAAGCAGCCAATCCGGTACCGCCGCCAAAAGCCGCAATCCGCCAATTTTTATCCATTTTTTTTATTAATATCCCGATGATTTATCGTTACCGGCAATTTTTCCTTCTCCAAAAACTCAGACAAAGCGTTAGCGATGACCACCGAACGATGCCTCCCGCCGGTACAGCCCACAGCAACCGTTAAATAAGATTTTCCTTCTTTTTTCCATTGAGGAAGAAGAAGATGAAGCAATTCAAACAACTTGTTTAAAAATTTTTTTGTGATCGTTTCTTTAAAAAGATAATCTTTAACCGGCCGATTATTGCCATTCAGTTTTTTTAATTCCGGACGATAGTTAGGATTAGGGAGAAACCGCACATCCAGAACTAAATCAGCATCCATCGGCAAACCGTACTTGTAGCCGAAAGAGACAACCGAGACCTGCATTTTTCGCGGAGCCGCATCATTAACGATATTCGATAAAACATCTTTCAATTGAGCCAAGGTCAGGTTGGTTGTATCAATAATCCTGTCAGCCCGGGATTTTATTTCGAGCAGCTTCTTCCTTTCACTGCGAATACCGTCTAAAATATTTTTTCCTAAGGGATGACGGCGCCTTGTTTCGGAAAAGCGCCGCACCAAGGCGGGCGTTGAGGCCTCCAGAAAAATTATCCGATAATCAATTCCTGACGAAGGCAAAATCTTTAGCGATCCCAGCAATTTGTCAAGAAATTTTCCCTCGCGGATATCTATCCCTAAAGCGGCCTTCTTCAGTTGACCGCCCGATTGCTGACAAATCTCACCGAATTTTGGCAGAAGCGCTACAGGAAGATTATCAATGCAAAAAAAGCCTAGATCCTCAAAACATTTAATCGCCTGACTTTTTCCTGCACCGGATATCCCGGTAATAATAAAAAAACTGGTCATAAAACGAACATCCCCAAAACAAGTCCTGAGTTTTGTGTCTTGGGTCTTGGGTTTAAAAGACTCGCGATTCCTTATAAACACACAACCCATGACCCACAGCTCATGACCCGTCTTCCATAATTAACTGCCAACCGTTTTTCCCTGAATGGCTTGAATCAAACGCTGTTCCAATTCGCGCGCCGGATGCTGCCCGTTGTTTTTCAACCGCTGATTCATCGCCGCCACCTCAATTAAGACCGCTAAATTTCTTCCCGGACGAACCGGCAAGGTTAACGCCGGCAATTTTATGCCCAAAATTGTTACACTTTTTTCCTCTATACCCAGCCGTTCATAAGCTTTAGCGCTGTCCCACATTTCCAGATTGACCACTAATTCCACACGGGCATAATCAAGCACAGCTCCGGTTCCAAACAAACGGCGAATATCAATAATTCCTAATCCCCTCAGTTCCATATGGTGCCGGATTAACTCATCGCCAACTCCAATCAGCATGCCGCCGGCTTTTTGCCGGATCTTCACCATATCATCGGCAACTAAGATATGCCCGCATTTAATCAATTCCAAAGCACACTCAGATTTACCAATCGCCGATTCGCCTAAAATCAACACCCCCAAACCGTGAACATCGACCAATACACCGTGAACGGAAGTCGTCGGCGATAATTTCTCCTCTAAAAAAGCGCTGATCTCGGCGATCAATTGCGCCGTAGAAAATGCAGTTTGAAAAAGGGGAACATTGGTCGTCTGCGCAACCTTAATCATTTCCTTAGGCAGCTGCTGGTCATAAGTCACAATCACGCAAGGAATTGAAAAAGAAAAAAATCGTTTCAGCGTCTTTTCTCTTTTTTTCGGAGACAAGTCGTTAATATAGGCCATCTCGCCGCGGCCAAAGATCTGAATGCGCTCGAAAGCAAAATGCTCAAAATATCCACCCAGAGCCAATCCGGGACGGTTGATTTCCCTCATCTTCAAAACCCTTTGAAGACCTTTTTTCCCGGCAATAAGCTTTAAGACTAAATCTGCGCCTTGCTCTTTTAAAAGTATCCCAACGTTCAAATCGGCCATTTCAGCCCTCGGTTATCGTCGCGATGTTTTTCCTCTCCCTTGATGGGAGAGGATTAAGGTGAGGGTGTTAAAGATTCAATTCCTTATTGCCCCTCACCCTACCCTCTCCCACAAGGGGAGAGGGAACTTAATCGTCAATAATTATTTAATTTCTTCACTTGTCTTCTTCTTTTATTATATTGATTACATCTTCGATCTTTGTGGATTCCCTTAACGCCTGACGGAAAAACTTGTCTTTCAGCAACCGGGAAATTTTCGCCAGAGCCTTGAGATGGGCGCCAGCCGAGTCCGGCGGCGCAATTAAAAGGAACATTAAATATACCGGTTCTCCATCTAACGCTTCAAAATCGATGCCCTTTTTAGAAATTCCGAAGGCGGCAACAATCTTATTGACGGTATCGGATTTACCATGCGGTATTGCTATCCCCTGTCCTATCCCGGTAGAGCCCAACTCCTCTCTTTCCAGTAACACCTTGACGATTGTGGCCGGATTGTTAATTTCCTTAGCTTTAGCTAACAAATCCGCCAATTCGGCAAGCACTTCTTTTTTTGTTCCTCCCTCCAAATCCAACTTAATCGCTTTTGGACAAAGGAAATCCATAATTTGCATCGCTTTTTCCTCCTCTTTACTAACTACTTTTTCGACTTTTAAATATTTAAAATCATTAAAGCAAATTTTCCGTCATCTCCGGGAAAAACTATTTGAATTTTTTCGGACTTGCTATCGCGAAAAGGCAGAAAATTTTTCTTTGATTCCTGCAGCTGCAAAATTGCCTGAGGTATGGACAAAGTAACTATATCAAAAAAAGATTTCTCTACCGGTTTATTTTTAAATTTTGCAGGCAGATCTTCAGACGCTGCGTTTTCTTCCAAAACGACAGAATTGCTGTTGCCTTTTCGATGAGCTTTCAATTTGTCTTTATAGCGAATTACTTGTGTTTCCATTTTATCCATCATCTGATCAACCGCCGCATAGAGATCACCGGCTTCTTCCTTCGCCCGCAGGGTTGTCCGGCCAATATGCAAGACGATCTCGGCAATATGGCGATATTTTTCCACCGAAAGGATTACTTGCACCCAGACCAGCCGATCAAAATAATGTTTTACCTTCAAAACCTTCTTTTGCACATAATCGGCAATCGCCGGTGTTAATTGTAAATGACGAGCGGTAATATTTACTTGCATTTAGCCCCCTAACAAATTATGCAGGGAACGGTCGCGACCGTTCCCTACAACCTCAAATTTCCAATACAAAACAAACATTGTTCTTCCTGCACATTTAACAAAGATAAATAATTTAATCAGTTTTTTATCTATTTGTCAAATTTTCCGCTTGAAATTTATTACCCAGGTAAACCCGCCGGGCTTCTTCGTGTTCCAACAATTCTCTAGCCGTACCCGAAATTAACAACCTCCCCTCATAAATAATATAAGCTCGATCAATAATTTCCAGGGTTTCCCGAACATTATGATCGGTAATCAATATCCCCAGCCCTCTTTCCTTTAACTGGCCAATAATCGACTGTATGCCGGCAACGGTTACCGGATCAATTCCTAAAAATGGCTCATCTAAAAGCAAAAATTTCGGGTCAGTAGTTAAAGCGCGGGCAATTTCCGTTCTTCTCTTTTCTCCCCCGGAAAGAGAAGAAGCTTTCTGTTTAGCCAGATGAGTTATTCCCAATTCCTCCATGAGTTTATCGGCCTTCTCTTTTTGCTCTTTAACTGAGAGAGGCAGCGTCTCCAAAATAGCCAGCAAGTTTTCTTCGACAGTTAACCGCCGAAAGATTGAAGGCTCCTGTGACAAATAGCCTAATCCTAGCCGGGCCCGCTGATACATCGCCAGATGAGTGATCTTAGTGTCTCCCAACATTATTTCCCCGTCATTGGGCCGGACCAATCCGACAATCATGTAAAATGTAGTTGTTTTCCCAGCCCCGTTTGGACCAAGCAAACCGACAATTTCGCCTTTCTTAACTTCGATACTCACCCCGTCAACTATCCGTTTACTATCATACTTTTTTACCAGCTTATTAACCGTCAAATTCATTGGGCAGCCTCACTTCGTTTAAACCAACAGTTATTTTTCCGGTGGATAAAATTCCACTTTAACGTCTTTCTCTAATACTATTTTTTTTTCATCAAGAAAAATAGTAATCTGCTCCGCCGAATACTCCGAAGACGAATTTTTATCATCTTTTTCAACTATCCGCGGCCGGTTTCCCGTCAGCACCATCTTTCTTTCTTTCTCATAAAACCAGGCTTGCTCAGAATATGCCCGGTATTCTCCCTGCGTAAATTCGACTTCACCGGAAGCATAAAGCTTCTTCTGATCGGCGGGCTGCAGCCAAAATTTGACCGTTTTTGCATTCAGCTGCACCGGCACGTTTACCGGAGAAGTAGAATAAATCACCACTACTTTATCGATCATTTCCCCTTCACCTCTATTTTTATCAACCCAGGCTTTCTGGGCATAAATTTTTAACAACTCCTGTCTTTCTTTGTTTTTTATTTCAGAATAAATATTCCCTGAAGCCTCAACCCTGTTTTGCTTGTTATAATCAATCATTTCATCCGCATTGAAAACGCTTTCGGCATAAGTTAGCTTCACCGAACCTTTAAACACGGTTATTGCTCCCTTTTGTCTAATTTCCATTTCATCACCCTGCAAATGAACCGGCGCCGACACTGCAGAAAAAATCAGTTTCGGACATAAGCTTAGAAACAATAAGGCAAAAATCTTACGATACATAATATTTCAGGAGTCAGAATTCAGAATACAGAATCCAGAATTAAAAGACTCGAGTCCTTTATTCTGACTTCTGACTCCTGACTTCTGACTCCTGCATTTTGACTCCTGAATTCTGGATTTCCACCTGTTGATGTTTAATCTTAATCGACTCTAAATCCGGTGTCGCTTCCAGACCGACACCGGTAACTGTTCTGTTCTCCTCAATGATCTTAACCGGTCGATCGGTAAAAATTATTCCTTTCTCCGCTGACCACTGCAATTCTTCCGTTTCCAGCCTGATCTTACTTGAATCAGAAACAACCACAACCTGACCTTTAACCTCGATATTACTATCCCTGGTTAACCAGCCTTCTTTAGCCGTCAGCAGAGAGTTTTTCTGCTCCCCATTAAAAAATCTAATTTTCAAATTCCTAATCCAGGTTCGATTTTCCTCGGCAAAAATATTGGCCTGATCAGCGGTTAATTCCCAAATTTTAGCCCCTTTCTCCGTTTTGACGCAGCGAAATTCCTGCAAACTTTCCTGCGGAGCAGTTTTCTGATCAGAATTCTTATCCACCGGAGAAACAGCTTTATCCCCGCACCCGACAATAAAGACAAAAAAAAGAAAAATTACATAAATAGGGGACGTTGCGTAGTTTAGCAACTTATTATTTGTTGTATCATTTTTGGTTAGTTTTTTATTAGTCAAATAACTACGCATACTACGCAACGTCCCCTATTTCCAGCGTCGATGCATCCAGACCCATTGAGCCGGCTGGCGGCGTATGGCTTCTTCAATAATAGTGGTGACGATCTGAGTGTTTGACTCTGCATCTTTTTGGGTATCGCCCGTGGAAATAAATTTAATTTCTTCCCCAATCACAAATTTATGTTTGCAGCCGTTCCGACTGATGAAACCGGCAACAACCGGCGTTCCTGTTTTTTGAGCTAAAGACGCCAGTCCCAAAGAAGTGTAAGCCGGATGACCAAAAAAAACGCAATTTACACCGGGGCCGGAAATGGTTTGATCCGGTAAAAAACCCAAAATAGCCTTCTTCCTAAGGGTCCGCAAAATGGCAAACGGCGATTCACTGCGCAGAATAGTCTGCACCCCGACACCGCCTCTCAATTTTAACAATATTTTATTCAGACGATCATCATAAACCCGGCGGGCAATCGGATAAACGGGAAAACCGTTTAGGGTAAGCCAGGCGGCTAATAATTCCCAATTACCAATATGGCCGGTGACAAAAATCATCCCCTTGCCTTTACTGAAGGCCTCATCCAAATTTATCCGTCCTTCGACAGTAACTAAAGAATTTATCTTCTTTTTGTTTAACTTGCGGAAAGAAAGCAGCTCAAAAAGATTCCTTCCCTGAAAAACAAAAGATTCCCGCGCTAGACGAACTATTTCCTTTTGATCTTTTTCCGGGAAAGCAAGCGTAAGGTTCTGTTGTGAAATTCTCCTCTCCCTGGGCAGCAGGTAATAAACAAACCCGCCAATAATTCCTCCCAAAAAACTCGCTATCCGCCAAGGCAGCAAATTCACCACACCCATCAAAAAAACCGCGGCCAGATAAATTACGCTTCGAACCACCCACTTTTTAAATTTTAACATTTAATTGAAATAATCCTTTGTCGCTTGATCCCAAAGTTTTTGCGATTTTAATACTAATTCTATTACCTCGCGAATTACGCCTCGGCCGCCGGGCACCGAGGTGATATAATCCACCTCTTTTTTAACTTCTTCCGGAGCATCCAACGGACAAATAGACAAACCGGCGCGCCGAAGCACGGGGAGGTCAATCAAATCGTCACCGACAAAAACTACCTCCTCAGGCCTCAGGGAAAATTGGCGCAAAATTTCCTCATAAACAACCAGTTTTTTACTGCACCCCTGATAAACGACCTCGATATTCAGCTCTTTAGCCCGGGCGGTGACCTCAGCTGACGCGCGTCCGGTAATCCAGGCAAATTTTATTCCCTCCACCTGGCGGGCCAAATGAAACCCCAACCGGTCTTTGACATTCCAGATTTTTAATTCTTCTCCATTTGCCAGAAGAATAATTTCTCCAGCGGTTAATACTCCATCCACATCCATGGCGATTAACTTAATCCGTTTGGCTTTGTTCTCTAACTGACTGCTAAATTTATACACTTTATTTTAGTCCTTCCGCCAATAGATCTCTTTCATCAATTATTCCTATCGGCCTGTTTTGGTTATCGACTACCGGAATATTATCAAACTTGCGTTCCTGCATCATTTTCAAGGCTTCTATAGCCAGCTTTTGGAAGGAAATTGTGCAAGGTTTACGGCTCATTACCCGATTAATCTTTTTCTCCAAAATATTTTCTTCGTCAGCCAATTTGCGGCGCAAGTCGCCATCGGTAAAAAACCCGACCAGTTTCCCTTGCTTATTCACCACATTAGTCGCGCCAAGCCTGGTTCTGGTCATCTCCAAAATAGCCTCCCGGACTGTCTTATCCTCGCTAACAACCGGATTATCTTTGCCCTTGTGCATTATTTCCTGTACCGTTAAAAGGAGTATCTTCCCCAATATTCCGCCGGGATGCAGTCGGGCAAAATCCTCAGCTTTAAACCCTTTCTTCTTTAATAAAACAACCGCCAGGGCATCCCCCATCGCCAGCATCGCCGTAGTCGAAGCAGTGGGAGCTAAATTATATGGGCAGGCCTCTCTTTTAACATTGACATTGATCACGATATCGCTTTTTTGGGCTAATTGCGACCTTAAATTAGCCGTGATCGCAATCATTTTAATCGACATTCTTTTAATTGCCGGCAGTATTTTTTTATTTCCTCAGTTTCCCCGGAATAGGAAAGGGTGACTACTAAATCTTCGGCAGTAAGCATTCCGATATCCCCATGAATTCCCTCGCCAGGATGAAGATAAAGCGCCGGTGTTCCAGTGGAGGAGAATGTTGCGGCAATTTTCCGGGCAATCAACCCCGATTTGCCTACCCCAACAAAAACTATCCGGCCCTGACAGGCAGAAATAAAAGCGATGGCTTCCAGGAAATTTTTATCCAAATGTTTTTTCTGCTCAGCCACGGCTTCTGCTTCGATAGCCAGCACCTGACCGGCAATCTTGATTAATTCTTTGTCCTTGAGTATTGCTGTTTGATTTTTCATTTTCATTTTTTAAAGTTTGCTCTTTAATTTAAAATTTCCAATTTATAATTTCCTCACCACGGATTCGGTATATCCCGAATATAATTGCCTAGAAATAAATTTAGCAGGAAATAAACAATAATCAAACTAAGAAAAATAATTCCCAGCGCCCGCAGATGCCACCACTTTGTCGGCTGCCAGAATACTTCCCCGGCAAAATCATACCCGCAAAATTTGCAGATTCTAGTCTTCGATTTTAAATCTTTTTCACATTTTGGGCATTTCATCTTTCACACCTCTTTTAACAGTTTTCAACGATCTCCCGGCAAATCCCACTGGTTCAGTGATACCGTAGGGCAGGGCTTTAGCCCTGCGGTTTTAGAGACGCAAGCCTAAAGGCTTGCCCTACATTAAAATCTCCCCATAATTAGGGAGGGAATCGCTTATTTACCTATCTAATGTCACTAGTGTCCCACACGTTTAAAATACAAAACGCAAAACATATTGAAAAATGAATAACATAATGAAGAAAAAAAACATAATCGATTTGAAATCAAAATCCATTAATTTGTATAATGGTCATTCCGAAGTAAATATGAATA
>JBDRON010000041.1:0-17784 GCA_043810025.1 Elusimicrobiota bacterium | reverse complement strand
CTGACACAAAGAAAACAAAACCTTTTACAAGCACGAATAAATCGGCTAAACTATTACCATGCTTGTAAAAAGATGCCTCGCTCTTATGTTAGAGAAGTAGTTGCTGCTTAAAAAAGAGGTCAATTTCGCTGAAAAGCTCCGCAGTGTTGCGTTTGACATGTAGTTTTATTTCTTCTATCTTTTCCTCGGAAATGTATTCATGATAATCTATCTTCTCATCCTTAAGATACTTAAGGATAAAGAGACTCGACTCCCCCTTTTCAACATTAATAAGAACATTACCCTCATCTTCATCAAAAATACTATATTGGATATAAAATTCGTTATAAAGATATTTGAGAATGGCTTTCTTTATAGGTGTTTCTACATTTACAGGTATAGTGTGTCCCTGATCTAATAATAACAATGCCTTTGCGAACAAATAGCTTCTTTCTAAGGGCATTTCCTTATAACAGATCTTCAACCATTTTTTGTCTTTATCTGTCAGTCTCCATTTATTTAGTTTATTTACTAACTCTTTAAGAGAAATATCGTCAATACTGCTATTTTTATTCATACCAAGTTCTTCACGAAGTTTTTTATCAATATCTCTTTTCCCAATCAATATATTATGAATAAACCATCTATAATTACAAAAATCAAGTGTGGTAAACTCAGAAGAGTTTTCATCGGACGAGTCTTTCAACCCCTTAAGTATAGTTTTGAAACCAATTACAAAAATGAGCATATGAGTAAGCTCTACTAAAGCTTGAGGGGAAGGGGCTTTCTCTATCAATGAAGGGAAATTTCCTAAAGAAATATTCGAGTAAAGTTCCGTAGCAAAATTTTGTACATTTTTTTTCAAAAACCATTGTATACTTGGAACACGTAAATGTTTTTTATCAAAATACGAACCCCAGCTAAAATTGGAAATAAATATGGTGATTACTAAAACCATATTGGTAAATTTTCCAGCCATTCTCTTATAAGCCATATAATTGCACCATTCCTTCAGCTTACCGCTTCTTCTCATTTTGTCCAAGAATATGGAACATTACAATGATTCCATAATTGATCGCTTATTAGAAATTGTATCTAGTTTCTCTCGGTGTAAATTTTTATTGCCAAGGGAACCCCAATTAGAAGTTTTTCTCTCGTTAATTTGTGCTCTAATAAATGTTAGGATATAGCCCGCAAAAAAACCAAAACTGATTCCCACAAAGGGAAGGGAAAAAGTCCTTAACTGTGGCCATTGGAATACCTCGCTAATCGCTAACTGACCAAAACCTAAGGCAATCAAGATAATTCTTATATTTTCATTGTCAAGAGCCTTCAACCATTTTTTTCCGATAGCACTATCCTCTTGTTCTAAACTATAAACAGTCAGAATAGCGCTGATAATAAAAGGAATACCGAAAAAGGTAAAAACCGGATGCCGACCAGCCCAGTTAACAATGTCCTGCATGTAAGGAGCTAAACTCAAACCAACGGATGTCGGAAACAAGAAAAATATATTTTCTAAATACAAGAGGCCTGCGGTTGATTTATTTGCCGGTTGGACAACTGGCGGCGGCTCTTGCAATTCCTTGTCCAGCTGGTCAATTACCTCTCTAAATTCCTTCTGGGCGCTCTTGACTATCTGCTTATAAACAAACCCTTTCTTAACCGGAATTTCTTCAGTTAGCTCTAAAGTAACCGGAGAATTACTGGGTGATTTAAAAAAGCTTTGAATTCTAAAACGTTCTAATGTTTTAAGAATTTCCTCAGACAGCCAACCATTCTTACTATTACATATTTTTTTTAGCTCTGCGCTTAACTCTTTTTTTTGCTCAAAAACTAATTGGTCCAAATCCTTAAGGCTATATTTATCTTTCTTGTTTAATTTGTCTAAAATCAATCGCACACCCTCTTGATATTTTAGGCAAATTTCATGCTGAGCGGCCAAAACCGTTTTATCACTACCTTCCATTTTACTCAAATTATTCACCTGAATTTCTATCAACTCAGATAACCTTTCCATGTTAGACGACTGATTTTTCTTAAAAACATCAGGATTGTTTTCTAGTCTTTGCGCTTCTGAGATAAAAAAATCTTGCCAGGTTCTATTCACACTATTTGTCCAAGCAACATTAGCAGATATTCTGCCTTTTTTTTCATATCTTTTCAATACGCTATCCAACACCGAAGTAATTATTGCCAACCCTTCCCGGCTTTCACTTTCCGCTTTAACTACAATTTCATCCTTAGATGAGGCATAACGAATCAAAACATTACCGGCAATTTCCTCACCCTCCACATTTAATTTAAAATTGAATAGCCTGCCTGTATTCAAAGGCGCAATACATTCTATCTCCTCTACTTCTATTTTCTGCTTATAGCCCTGACAAATTTGTTTCCTAAATTCTTCTTCAATAGCGCTATACACTTCTCTTTTTTCAGAAGCTGTAATCTTAAAACCGATATTTCCTGTTGTAATTATTTTATCTGCTGGAAGAACTGCCTCAGGTAAAGAATTAAACCGGCTATCTTTCAAACTTAACAATAAATAAAATGCTCCAACTAAAGAATCCTCAGTAACTCCAATTTCCCCATCAAGAGATTTATACTCCTCAGAATAGAAGCGGCTCACCTCAAAAGTTCTTGTACCAACTGTGGCGTTAGGTTCATTTTTGCCAACGTCAACATCTTTGTCTGCTTCTTCATCATCGCCTCTTTCTTTTTTAGGTATATTTCTGCTTGTCCCTGGATAAAGAAGTTCGATAAATGCTCTTTGAAAAGACCTTCCTTCAGCAAGAGACAATTCCTCTTCTTCATTCCGAGTTGCAAATTTTTTGTATGTCTTTTGCATCAAACTTTTTATTTCAGTAACATCAAATTCACGTTCTATCCAATATAATTCAGTTCTTGTTAGAGGTGTTCCAAACCAATTATCCAACAGTGCTTTGGTTTGCTGGAAGGTAACATGACCCATAGTATCCAATATCTTTTTGTTATATTCTTGATAAAACTTCTTAATATTTGAAGCATCAGAGAATTTTTTCGCTGAAGCATTGATTATTTTCATAATTATTTCAATATCAAATTCATTCTCCACATTCATTTTCGCAGATTTTTTTTCTATTTCCCCAGTCATTTTGTTTATAATTGGATATTTTTCCTTGATGCCTAAACCTCGCGGCCAGATAGTAGTATAGATGGGATAGCCAGATGGCATGACCTCGAAAACAATCCCAAAGTTGTCAATTGATTTTAAAATAGTCTTTTTTCCTTCCTTATCTAACCCACGCCACATAGTCAATAATTTCGTCTTTTTGTCCATTGTTTCCAGCACAGCATTATTTTTTTCGATAATTTCTTTTCTACGTTTTTTGTAATCTTTATTTATTTTGCTTAAGGCAGGTTTGTTGCCGGCAGCTTCTATTCTAGCTCCTTCGTAATCTTCATTTATGCCTCTTAAGGCAAGTTTTTGATAGGCGGCTTCTAATCTACCTTGAAAAGGTTCGACAAAAATTAAATCATCATCGGTTAATTTGTTAGCGGCGAGTTTCTCAAAGACAGCGCGATATCTTTTTTTCAACTCCTCCGTATAATCTTTTATTCTCGTTTTAAATAATTCAATGCCTTTCATCCGCACATCTATTGGCAGTTTCATTTTCTCATGTTTAGGAATCTTTTGACGGGCATTTTCTTTTATAGAATCTTCATATCCCAGAGGCATTAGTTGCTCTATATCAAGCTTCTCTACACTCCCGGTAATGGGATTATGGGCAATAAAATAAAATTCTTCGCCATCATCTTTAAAAATAATACCGTAAGCCGGTCTTGCTTTTTTTCCTTCATCTTTATAATGTTCCGCCATTGTTATCGCAGCCGCTTTGGTAAACTCAAAATCAGTTCCTTTTTTCATCCCCATTCTTTGCAAAAAATCTGCTAAAATCGGTTCCATCACCTTTCCTGCTTCCAGATACAGACAGGGAGCGTCCTTGCCCAATTTCTGCCAATATTGGGCGAATTTCAGGCCAATACCTTCCACCAACATGTTCTTCTCTGCGCCAAAACCTTCAATATTTTCCGACAGGCTCATACTCTTATCGATGACTAACCCAGCCAAAAAAATGTTCTTATATAACTCCAAAATGCCCTTTTTTCGTTCATCCTTAACTACTCTTTTTTCACCATTAACCACTTCTAAGGGTAATACACCATTCTTCATCAAATCCAAAAAAAATTTAAATCTAGCCTTCCTTTTAACCTTCTCCATAGTGTAATTATTAGAGTTGTTGACCAACAAATTAATATTACCATCATTAAGCTCCTCGATGTTTATGTACTTCCCCTTTTCAAAGTCATCTAACTTAGGATACTTCTTCTGGCCAATACACTGCATCGTTTCGATTAATTTTTTACCCCATAACTCTCCAATCTGATCCTTATCCTTGCCATCAACCCGTACTCGAATTTTAAACCCATTCTCCGCAGGGTTTTCTAAAGTGTTCTGGGTACCACAAATATGGATCGACAGGATACCATAAACTTCTGTGATCAGTTTTGCCGCCGGTCCGGGGACATATTCATCGGTAAATATAACATTTACACCCTGCTCCCGTAAGCCTCGGCTTAATTCTCTCCTTAACTTATCTCTACTCGCCCGCGCATCGCCAGTAATCAGCAGCGGATCGCCTTTCCGGGCATATTCTGCCCCCAAAATAAAGCCTACTTCGCGAGCGTGACGAGGAAGAAATGTCCTTTTTTTATCTCCCGGCTTAGCAGGTTTATCGGCAACAAACCTTAGATCGTAACCGCAAGCATCGATTATCGGCTGCAGAAGAACTTTTTCGAATAGTTCTTTTTTTAACTCTCTGGCCTCATCGACAAATTTCCCGCCGCTGGCTATCACCTTGTCCAGTTCCCGAATTGACAAGTCATAATATGTATCGTCATCATTATTGTCAAGATATTCCGCCCCTTCCGCACCAAGGGCAATTACCCTTTTTACTTCACTTATTTTATTGCTATTTTCATTTTCCATTATTTCAATTAGCTCGAATGTTTTTCCAAATATCTCCTCAAGCTCGGCGCTTGTTGCCTCATCGGCATCTGCTAACTGAATATGCAACCCATCCTGATCAGCGAAGCCTCTTTCTCCCTCGTTCGCTATTTTTTCTAGAAATTTTTTTGCGGCAGGAAAATCTTTAAAAAACTCGGGCAGCCATTTCAAACCTTTTAACAGAATACCGGCATTGCTCAGACACTGCATCTGAATCAAGTCGCCAGAAGTAAAATAACTCCCGGGTAGAGGTAGATCCTGATTTTCATTGTATGATAATATATTTAGAAAAAAAAGTATCGCTTTATGCGGCCCACTTTTATATTTTTCATGCGAGGTATGTTGTCCTCCCGACTCATCGACGACAGTTGCGGCAATCTTTTCTTTTCTCATTCCCTCCACCCAAATTTTTGGCAATTTTTTAAATTGATCTCTGGAAGTATAGCGCAATAAATCAGCGTATAATTTTCCATTTTTTGTATTCAACAAAACAGACGCCGCAAGAATAATACCGGCCTCTTCTAGTTCTAACTTCTTTAGCTTAGTCAGCGACCGTAACGATTGGCAAATTTCATCAAATTCTTCATCTTTTGCCTTTATCTCATCCTCACGCTTTTTCGGATCCCCTTTACGGATTTCGCTAGTATAATATCCGTAATCTATTATGACCTTTCCAGACTCTGAAACAACTTTCCTTCCAGAGGTAACCGCTTTGCTAACTTCTTCAAGATATTTTCTTTTGGTTTCCAATATAGCCTTCTTTTCTATTTCCCTGGTTGCTTCTGGATAAAAATGTCGGATAAGGGCTCTCCTTAAAGAAACTTCGATATTAGGATCAATCTTCCCCCAATTAGAATCTTGCACTGCCTTTTCCAATAAATTATTGATTCCTGGAGGTATTTCAGTACCAGCAAAAAATTCGTTTACATCTTTCCTTGTCGGAAGCCAGACGCTTAAACTATTTAATTCTACTAAAGGTTTAATTGCTTCATCAATAGCTCTTTCCTGAATAAATGCCTGTTTAATTTTTTCAATATTCAATTCCTGTAAAAGAAAATCATACGAGCCTTCCCTTATTGCCTTGATCGTTTTTTCCACTTTTTCCTCACCCTTCTCAAGCAATTGTTTTGCAGTATCTTTGGTCCACCAAACGCCCGGTTCATTGAAAGGATTTACCCGCATCTTATAACCATACATCGCGATGGCAACCATTTCAATATAGACCAATGCCCCATAAGCCTCCTTATAGGGCAATACTATTTCTAAGACCGGGAATTTGGCAGCTTTTAATTTTTCGATTTTTTCGGCAAGGGCTTTATCCTCCTGCCCAGCAATTTTTATATGGATAAAAACATCACTGTCCATCTTATACTCCCCCGGTTTCAATTCCCCACTAGCTTCCACAAAATTCAAAGCCACCCTTTCAGAATAGGGATTCGGCTTATTAACACTTTCGCTGTACATCTCATCCCACCATTTATTTGAATCTTTAAGTTCTGGCGGAAAGACAACATTGACAAGCCGATAACGATTTTTAATAATAACCTCTAAAAAATTAGCGACAGCAAATCCCGGATTGTTTATTTCCCCAGCATTAGTAATGATCTCGGGGTTCTGACATAGTTTCTGGCCAAGCTTTCCCCATTTAATTAAATCTTCCAGCAAGTTATCGCTCATAAAATCTGCCGGCACTAATCCCGGCAGATCAAAAAAAGAAGCAAATCTTCCCCCATTATCAGGATCATGATAAAGAACTTCCCTGAAATACTTAATTATTCCTTCAAAATCGGCCTTTCCTGGATCGCTGACTATCAAAAATTGCCGGCCTACTTTTTTCTTTATCTCCTCAATTATTTCTTCCGTCAAACCTAGTTTGGAAACTATTCTCTGCCTAAACTCTTCCCATTTTATTCCCCCTAAACTCTTCTCCCAACGTTTTTGTATTAAGACAGCCAATTCATTCGTTAATTCCTTTCTTTGCTTTTCTTTTAAACCTGCTTTCAATTCTAAAACTGTTTTAGTGATTTTATCCTCTTCCATTCCAACCCCTACTTCTTTACCTAACAAAAATTTGAACGATGTGTTAATTTTACCGATTTGTTGCTGCGTTATAGCTAATTTCTTTAACTTTTCTAATTCTAGCTCCCCTGTTTCTCCAGAAATTGTTTTTTTATTTTGCTTAATTTCCTTATTTAGCTTCTCTGCCTCAGTTTCCAATTTCTGAATTTCTTTCATAATCGTTATTAATTTTTCTATCACCTGCTCAACTACCGGTTCAACTCCTAATAGATTGGTCTCTAAAATGAAACCCAATTCTTTATCCGATAAAGGAAATTCCTCCCCATTATTTTGCTTCTTTTCCTGATAATAAAGTTTAAATAGTTCGGCATAGCACCGATCTTTCGTTTTAAGCGTTTCCATGGTAAGCCAGGACTTGCAAGTGACAATAAACAATGTTTTTCTCAGATCGCCCAGCCTTCTCATCCTGGCCAGAATCTCCATCGGTTCAAGAGTATCGGCAAGTTCAACTGTTTTATCCGTTAAACTCCTTATCATTATAACGCCATTAACCGAACCGCCAATAGCATCAACCAGCGATGTCTCTAGACCCTCTTTTCTTACATCTTCCATTATTTTCTTTAGACGTTCAATCATCCCAAAATATACGTTCCTTTCCAATATAGTCAGCCAACCCGTCCGACTAGAATCGAGATTCAGTTTTTCTTCAAATAATTTTTTGACTAACCCATCTTTGCTATCCTTTTCGCAACCAGCTTTAAATTGTTCCCACAATGCCTTGTAGGGGAAAAAAGGACGATAAGTCACCCCATAATTTTCCGACGCTGTCACCGCAGTCACTATCTCCCCGCTATGGGGCGCACGGAGGTAAAATTTGTCGTTAGTATTCGCGTAACTGGGCAGGACGGTGGTAAATAAAAAACAATTTACAACAATTACAGAAACAAGTTTTTTCATCTGCGTAATTCTCCTATAATTAAATTAGGGTCAGGCTTCACTTTATTAACTTATTCGAACTAAAATTTTCCGCAAACTGAGCAATGCCGGCCACCAATTTAGAGCGCCTGGGCGGACAAAGCCAAATTTTTCTTTAAATTTTTCAGCGGTTTAAAATCTTTCAAAAAGTTATCATTTGTTTGTACTTTATATAATACATACGAACCAACTGCTAATACAAGCATAACCAAACCAAAATAAACGGGAGCCATTGTTGGATACTCAGATTTTAATCCGGCAACAAAATCCAGTATTGGGTCAGGGTCTTCCAGCGATGCATGCGATAATATCAACTGAGATCGGTTAATAATAAAGCCACGTGCGTAAAGAATTGCAACAACAGGTATAGTGACAATGGAAAATAGCCTTGAACTCATCGTTCCTCCCCGCGCATCCATTGATTCAGGCAATGTTTTATTATTAACAATCTCCTCCACTTTATCGATAGCATCTTTTAAGTCCTCGGCTAGTTTTTCTCCCTTTTCTACTAAATCAAGCGCTTCACCGGGAACAATAGTGTGTTCTTCAATTTGTTCTTTACTTCTGGAAGCAATGTGTTCTTTAATCTTGCTTACATTGTCGTCCAAATACACCACCGCGCTCTGCGCCAGCACGATCAACTGCTCGGTAGATTTGTTTTGCCCAGCAAGAAAAGTTTTTATTTTATCTTTCAAATCGGCAGATAGAAGATTGCTATTCTTTTGTAACATAACTTGCAGATTTACGATGTTTTTTTCTTTGATTACTGTTTGGAATATTTTCTGAATCTCGTTCTTCCAATCGTTTCCGGTAATTTGGGGGGGTTCGCCTTCTTGATATGTTCTCAATAACTCATCCAATTCCTGATTAATAATCAACAGCTCCTCCACAGTATTCATTTCGGTTTTAAAGGATATTTTGGCGGAAGTATTGGACGCGCGGATCAAGACAAATCCGCCCCCTTCAAGATCCATTCGCCATCCTGAAGCGTTGTTAATCTTTAGCTTTTTGTGATATTTTTTAATTAAGATGGGAATAATTTTCAGCGCAATTTCCTCGGAAAGTTTAAATTTTTCACTATCCTGAACAGCAATAAGCCGGAGGTCCGGGGTAACCGGATATTTTTTCATTTTGGACGGGGAAACAGCGTCGCTGATCGAACTGTATTTTTCATCTTCTTTATTCCCCATCTTTGTATCCATTAATGTATAATAGAGCGCCGAATATAAAGCGTCATCGTTAGGGATATCTCCCCGTTCTGTCCCCTTCATTAACGCCCAATAGGCATGTCCGGAAGCCTCGCAATTCACCGGACAAACCCGCTGAACACCCTTAATGTTTTTACCAACTATAACCTCTTCTACTTCACCGGTTCTATTACCATTTTCATCAAACAGGACATTTTTATAGGTTATAGTCCCTTTCCCCTCAGCATACTTGGTATTATAAGGGTATCCCGTAGGTATATATTCGCCCTCAATTTTAAATTTAGAAATCCGGGCATCAATTTCCTTTTTGAGCTCGGCATCCGAAATTTCAGGATTACTGTTCAAAATACTATCGATAATGTTTTTCAACAGCGCGGATTTTCTAAAATTGTCGTTATCCAATTCTTGGCGATATTTATCCCGCACTTCCCTGGCAACTTTTTCTAACATTTCGGAAACCACGCTGGACCCGCGCACATCTACCGGCACTAACATCTTTTCACCGTTTTTAATCCATTCAGCCGCATTTTTTAAAGCATAGTCCCGGTAACCCAAAATCATCAGCCGCTCCGGTGTAACGGGGATCCCATCGCCGGTTTCCGGATCGTAAATAACAAATTCCAATCTATCTCCATCACCATCGAAAGCAATACCGATCGCCGGCTTTTTACTTTTCCTGTAATGCTCTTCTAGCTTATCCCGAAGAGGTCTTAAATATTTCTCCGTTTCCAAAGTGTCCGCGATAACCGGCGGATCACCCATCGGGTTTCTACAATCTCCTCCATCCTTGCTTTTCACAAATTCAAAATCTTTACCTTCCTTCAGGCCAATCCTTTTGAAAACATCTTCCAAAACCGGTCCCACTACCCCGTTCCCGGTTTCGGCATAGATGTAAGGGACTATACCTTTACTTAAATATTCCTGATAATTTTTACCAAACTCCTCCACCAACATATTTTTATACAAAGCTAATATCCCGTATTCCTTTTTCTTTCCTTTCACTAACTGCCCATTTTTGTCAATGCTTAGAGGTTCTACACCGCCGCCCAATTTCCGCAAGAAATCCCGCAGTTCGGGCTTAGCTTTATACATTTCATCGAGTTTTTGCCCATCTAAAAGTTCCCCTATTTTTACCACTGATCCGAGTTTGACCGATTTATCTAGCAGTGACCGATATTGTCTATTCTCCACAAGATTGCCTGTGTTAAATAACTGCTCGCCAAACAATTCTGTTACCGGTCCTTCTCCATTAACCCGCAATCTAATTTTTATCCCGTTTTCATCCGCGGGATTGTGACTACCACTGATTTGAAGCGAGGGAATACGAAACATATCAGCAATCCACTTTACTACAGGGCTGGGAACGATCTCGTTGGAATAGATAACGTTAACACCTTGTTCCTGTAATCCCCGGATAGTTTCTTTCATTAATGAATCCCGGCTGGAACGAGCATCGCCAAAAACACAAGCTGTATCACCAACATTAAAATGCTTAGTACCAATTGCGCAAGCCATTTCATAAGCATGTTTGGGAGTAAATTTTCTTGCTCTGGGCTTCGGATTTGCCGCGGTTGGTTTGCTTTCGGCAATGAATCGCATATCATACTCTCCCAAAGCAGTTTTAATCGGTTTTACTATTACATCCATCCATAATTTTTTCTTCAACTCTTTTGCCTGTCCGGCTAATATACCACCTTTAACAATTATTTGATCGAATAAGGCTGCAGCTTGATCAATATAAGTTTCGCTTCCCGTACCTTTTGCTAGATCAACATAGGCCGCGCCTTCCACACCTTTACCCTCAACCAACTTTCTTGCTTCTTCCAGTATCTTTGAATCACTAATCTCAATATCCTTACTTATATCCGTGCTCAGCGGCGCGCGGAGGTAAAATTTTTCTTTTGTATAAGCATAACCGGGAAGGATGGTAGTAAATAAAAGACAATTGGCGATAATTACAGAGACAAGTTTTTTCATCTGTTTAATTCTCCTTTTTTTTATGTTTGATCCCGCATTTGTAAATAGTATACAAAACCGATGTTAAGGATATGTTAAGATTATGTTAATTTTATGTTAAGATTTTTAGCCAATTAACATCTTCGATATTACCCCCCCCAAGACGGTTTTTTAAGCCAAAAAACTGCTGATTTTTCTGCGCCTTTATTTTACAAAAAAAATACACCTCTTTTGAAGCGCTATCTTTGAGCAGCCGAGAGAATTCTTAAATTTGACAATAGGCTAAATTAATGTTATTATTCAACTAATGGATATTATCTTTACTAAGCATGCAAAAACAAGGATGTTCCAAAGAGAAATTGACGAAACAGAGATAAAGTTAACAGTTGAAAATGCCGATATTATCCAGACAAGTTTTGGAGAGAGAATTGCAGTGCGAAAAAAGTTTTCCAATAAAGCTTTAGAGGTAATTTATAAAAAGTCGGGAAAGCAGATTATAATTATTACTTGTTATTGGATAAAGGAGGGATAATTTATGAAGATAACTTATGATGAACAAGCGGATGCTCTTTACATCCAGTTTCAACCCGACTCTGGAATTAAAGAGACTATCCAAATTAGGGATGGAATTTTTTGTGACATTGATAAAGAAGGCAGAATGTTTGGTATGGAAATACTTGAGGCAAGTCAGCGAATTCCTCTTCAAGAATTGGGTAAAGTTAGTATCGATATTCCAATCCGCGCCGCTTAATTTTTATCCAGCCTTCTAGACAGTCCGAGGGTTACCACGGTTTCCAGATGAGGGGTGTGCGGGAATAAATCGACGGGTTGGACGGCTTGAACTTGATATTTTTCCTGTAATTTTTCCAAATCGGCGGCGAGGGCTTGGGGGTTGCAGGAAACATAAATAATCCTGGCGGGCTCTAAAATTAGAATATTTTTGATCACCTTGCCGAGCAACCCGGCACGCGGAGGGTCAACTACCAGGACCTCAGGCTGATGATTTGCCGCTAAACTTTTTAAACCCTGTTCGGCATCGCCGCAGATAAATTCGCAGTTATTAATCTTGTTTAACTGAGCATTGATCTTCGCGTCGCTAATTGATGACGCGGAATTTTCGATCCCGATGACTTTTTCAAATTGACCGGCCAAAGACAGGGCGATTCCTCCCCCCCCGCAATAGACATCAAACAACAACTTGCCTGTACCCGCCTGCCGCTGAATAATTTGATATAATTTTTCTGCGCCCAAAGTGTTGGTCTGAAAAAAAGAGTAAGGCGAGATTCTAAAAGTTAAGTGATGGAGTTTTTCCTGTATATATCCTAGTCCGGTAAGCACGGAAACCTTTTCCCCAACCGCGGAATCACCCTTGCGACTGTTCACCGCCCAAACAAAAGTAGTCACTTCCGGAAATTCCCCGGCTATTTTCTTTATTTCCGCTTCCTCTTCAGCCGTCAACGCCGCGGTAACCAAAACGAACATCCTCTCACCGGTGTTTTTCCCCTCCCGAATCACCGCATACCGCAGCTGTCCGGTATGCCTAAACAAGTTGTAAGGCAGCAATGCCGTTGTAGGGACAAGGCCTGCCTGGTCCCTACAATTAAAAAAAAATCGCAGACGAGCAAGATAATTGTTGCTTTCCGCAGACTGCAGCAGACAATTTTCCACATTAACAATCCGGCTGAATTGTTTTTTTATTCTCAATCCAAGAATTAATTGCGAATGGGATGAAAAACCGAAGGCAAACTCCATTTTGTTTCGATAATAACTGATTTTTGGAGAAGGTATTATTGGAGAGATATTGACAGTTAAATGTTTAAGCAGAGTCCTCAGGGAATTTTCTTTCCGGAGCAGCTGCTCCGGATAAGGCATGTCCAGGTAGGTACAGCCCCCGCATAAGCCAAAATTAGCGCAGGTAAGTTTGTCTTCTACCACCGCCATTACCATTTACCTTGATTTTTCTGATCACGGATATTTTTCAAAGCCTTCAACCGTTCCCAGAAATTTAACCGGTCAATAAAAACTATCCCGGCTAAATGATCCAATTCGTGCTGCAAAGCCCGGGAAAACAAATCCTCACCTTCCACTTCGATCTTTTTACCGTGAAGATCCAGACCCTCTACCTTTACTTTCTTGGACCGCTCAACTTTCGCATTTACTCCGGGGACAGACAGACAGCCTTCCTCTTCATGAAGACAATCCTTGCTCGAAGTGATAATTTTGGGATTAAGCAGAACAATTTTTTTATTATTTTGCTCGACGCGGGTATCAATCACCAGAACTTGTAACGATACCCCAACCTGGTTAGCCGCCAACCCCACGCCGTTAGCCGTATAGAGTGTATCCCACATATCACCGACAAGTTTTTTTAGTTCCCTATCGATGTTTTTTACCGGAGCCGTTTTTAACCGAAGCACCGGCTGATCACATTTATAAACCGTTAATTTCGACATAGTAGTATTAGGGGACGTTGTTTCCTACATTGCATAACTTAAAAAAATGCAACCATTGTTCATCCTAGCCTCGAGTCTCGGCCGTTACAGCAGTCCCTGCGGGTCGACATCGATGGAAATTTGGACTTTCGATGCGGCTTGATGTTGATACTCCCGCAAAGGACTAAAAAGTTTTTCCAGATGGGCAAAACTGCCCTTCATCAATACCTGATAACGATAGCGGTTTGCTAACTTAAAGCGCAGGGCGGGGATTGGTCCCAAGACGGTTATTTCTTCCGGATTGATCTGTGTTTTTAACCAGGCGGTAAAATCTTCCGCCTCTCGGGAAACTGTTTCTTCCACTTCACCCCGGAGAATAATATTCACGAGATTGGAAAACGGCGGATAGAACAGCGCCTCTCTTAAACCGATCTCTTGCTGATAAAAATTGTAGTAATCGTGTTTCTGGGCGGTGGTCAAACTGTAATTTTCCGGTGAATAAGTCTGGACAATCACCTCGCCCTTGATAGCGCCCCGTCCGGCCCGGCCGGCTACATGGGTAATCAGCTGGAAGGTTCGTTCCGAACAGCGAAAATCGGAGAGATGCAAAGTAATATCGGCGTCAATCACCCCAACCAAAGTAACTTTCGGGAAATCAAATCCTTTGGCAATCATCTGGGTTCCGACTAAAATGTCGATTTTTTCGCCTTTAAACTCCTCATACATCTGATTGTAAACATTTTTTTTGCCGGCCGTATCAATATCCATGCGAAAAACCCGGGCGTCGGGAAAAAGCTTTTTTATTTCCGCTTCTACTTTTTGTGTTCCCGAGCCGTAAACAAATAAATATTTTTCCTGACAATGCGGACAGGTTTGAGTAAAATTTTCCTGATGACCGCAATAATGGCATTTTAGCTTATTTTCCGGCAAATGATGCACCAGGGAAATACTGCAGTTCGGGCACCTAAACACCCAGCCGCAGCTGCGGCAGATCATAAATGTGCTAAACCCGCGCCGGTTAATAAAAAGAATCGTCTGTTCCTTCCGGATCAATCGATCCTGCACCGCTTTGAGCAGTTCGGACGAAAAAAGCGTGTTGGTCTTCCAGCCGGTCTTGGAGCGCAGATTGACAATTTTAATTTCCGGCAGTTCGTTTTCGTTAATTCGTTCCGTCAGTTTCAACAAAGTAAATTCCCCTTTGCTTGCCCGATAAAACGATTCCAGGGAAGGCGTGGCCGAACCGAAAATTACTATCGCTTTATGCCACTGCGCGCGCTTTAAGGTTACCTCCCGCGTATGATACATCGGCTTACTGTCCTGTTTATAGGCCGGCTCATGTTCCTCATCCATGACGATAATTCCTAAATTTTCGAAAGGAATAAAAATTGCCGATCGCACACCCAGAACAACATCAAGTCTACCCTCTTTGGCCGCCTGCCAAACCCAATATCTTTCCCCGGCAGAAAGCCTGCTATGCCAGATACCGATTCGCTGGCCAAACCGCTGACGAAGCTGGCCAATGAATTGGGGGGTTAGAGAAATTTCCGGCAGAAGAAAAATCGCCTGCCGGCCCAGCGCCAGGGCATTGGCAATCGCCTGCAAATAGACCTCGGTCTTCCCGCTGTCCGTAATTCCATAGAGCAGAAACGGAGTAAATTGATGCAGCACCATCTTCTCGCCAATTTGCCGAAGGACGGAGTTTTGCTCCGGTGAGGGGAGAAAAGGGCTGACGATGCTGGGCGGGGGCGGCAGGATCGAAGCCGCGGAACGGGTTGGACGCAAATTGCCCGGCAGTATAGCCGATAAAGCCTCGCCCCAGGAACAGGCATAGTGTTTGGCCATCCAACGGGATAGCGTAAAAAACTCCGGTGTCATCGTCGGCGTAATATCGATTAACCGGATAAATTTTTTCAGAGGATAGGCCAGCGGCTTATCGCTCAAACCGATAATATAACCAACCAAATGCCGATTGGTAAAAGGGACTTCCACCCGTTGTCCCATAAAAATAGGGATCTGATTTTCCGCAGGTATCCCATACTGGAAAACCTTATCCAAAGGCAAAGGCAAAACAACTTCAACATATTTATCATTCATAATAGGGGACGTTGTTTCCTAGATTGCATAACTTATTTACTGTCTTTAATCTTTAGTAGATTGCACAAGTGATTTGCTATTCTTTAGTTTTTTTTGATCGCACGAATTATGCTCGAAGTGTTTACTCCTAAATGTCTTGCTATCTCTGCCGCCGATAAACCTAACTCTTCAATTCCTCTTTGCGCAATAGCCGCTCTAGCTTTACTTATCTTTTTCCGGCGGCTGCCATTCTCCAACTCTTTCCGATTTATCCCTCTATTATTGCACTCCTCTTCCATTATCTTATCAATACTTGTCCTGTTATTTTTTCTGCACAATTTTAACTGCCGAACTAATTTATTATCTGTTTCCTTCAATACTGCCGATACAAATTCTCCACTACCCAGTATCCTTTCGTCATATTCTTCTCTTTGACCATGTTGCCGCATTGACAACACTTGAGACCATCCGCCCTGACTACGAATTAAACCACCGCCAGTTAATTCAGGCTTGCGCCCATCAGTTATTCCCTCTTCTACAAATTTTCGATAAGCGGTTTTTGCGGTATTTTCCCTTGTGCTAAATTGCCATAAAACTGATTTAATATCCATCCAAGGATAATTATCAGTTCCTATAATTGCACGATGTCCGGTCCAGGAGTAAAGATCTAACTGCTTCATATTGGTTATAATTTTGGCTCTGACCGGATTAAGGTGAATATATCGGATTAATGATAGTAAATACTTGTCTTCCTCGCAAAGAATGGACTTGTAACGATTCTCAAATAAATGTCCGCTTCGTTTATATTTACGATTAAAGTAGATAGCGTACCCGGTAAGAAGTCTTCTCATTACTGTGGAAATACCTTTTTGGCCGCTTTTAAAAAGAATATGGGCGTGATTACCCATCAACGCCCAGGCATAAACTTTGCATGCAGCCTCACTAATATTATTTCCCAATCTTTGGATAAACAGATTTCTGTCTTGATCGTCACAAAAAATTTTTGATTTATTGCTCCCTCTCAACATAATATGGTGAAGAGCGCCGGGAATGTCTAATCGGGCTTGTCTAGGCATAGGGGGATTTTACAGGTTTATGCGCAACTTGTCAATTTATTTATGCAATGTAGGAAACAACGTCCCACAATATAAAATATTATCTCGCCACGACGATTGTGCCGTTGTAGGCTTTTCCTTCTACCTCAAACTGGTAAATATAGACGCCGCTGCTCACCGTATTGCCGTCGTTATCCCGGCCATCCCACTTGATTACATTTTCATTCCAGCCTGGTTTTAGATCGGCCAGTTCCCGTCCGGCGATATCGTATATTTTGCAGCTGATCAGGCTGTCTTTCGGATTGTCAAAGACCAGATTTGCCGTATCGTTTTTTCCGTCGCCGTTAGGCGTAATTATTTTCGGATAGACATTGGTGATCGTAAAATCTGCGGCCCGGATACTTTCTTTCACCCCGTAACGGCCGACATACTTGGTTTTAATGCTGATTGTCCCTTCCGCCTGCCGGACATCGCCGCCGATTTTTATCCATTCTTTCCCATTATAGAAAAACATTCCCAGCCTGTTCTTAATATCGGCTGTTTCAATACTGACAGCGCCCGCCCCCTTACCTCTTATTTCGCCATTCCGTCCCAGATAATTGATACTCAACTGGCTATTGCCGCCCCGGAATCTAAAGTCTTTCAACTGCTCTCCGCTGCCCGCCCTATACACCTCTATATCATAGACCCGCACCATCCGCCCCACTTCTTTATTTTCACGCCGGACAAGCTGAAACTCCAGATCCTCGCCGTATTGATTCTTATCTCCATACAGCTCATCGCGGCAAACCAGCGGCGCCATTACACCGGTCTTGTCGATCAGGTCCCGGCAGAAAAACACTTTTCTTTCTTCGCTGGTCTCCACAATCATCATGTTCTCCCACTTGCTTTCATCACCGTCCTCCCCAACACCGGTAATATGATAATACAATATTTTATTTTCATCATACCCGTAGTCATCATATTCATTAACCGTCACCAGGCGGCTGTTTATCCGCTCATAGGGGCCAGACAAATTCTCACTGCGATAAATATTGTAA
>JBDRON010000040.1:0-56330 GCA_043810025.1 Elusimicrobiota bacterium | reverse complement strand
TGACACAAAGAAAACAAAACCTTTTACAAGCACGAATAAATCGGCTAAACTATTACCATGCTTGTAAAAAGATGCCTCGCTCTTATGTTAGAGAAGTAGTTGCTGCTTAAAAAAGAGGTCAATTTCGCTGAAAAGCTCCGGTACCGCGAGGCAAAAATCTGTTTGTTGTGTTTGGGAAGAGTGTATTTTACAACCGCGTCTTTTTTATCCTCGCATAAAATAAGTCCGACCGTTGGATTGTCATCCGGCTGTTTAACCTCTCGATCGTAATAATTCACATACATCTGCATCTGGCCGATGTCTTGATGAACGATCTTGCCAATTTTTAAGTCACTAAGCACATAACATTTCAAAATAGTGTTGTAGAAGACAAGGTCAATATAAAAATGATCGCCATCCAGCGAAATACGTTTCTGGCGGGCAACAAAAGTAAACCCTTTGCCAAGTTCCAGCAAGAATCTTGAAAGATTATCAATAAGAGCCTGCTCCAGCTTGCTTTCATAGAGTTTGGCTTGAGGAGAAATTCCGGTGAACTCTAAAACATACGGATCTTTAATCATATCCTCGTAACTCTGCAATTCCTGTCCCTTTTGAGCTAACTTCAAAAGGCCTTTTTTGTTTTTGCTTAAAGCAAGGCGTTCAAAAAGAAGCGAGCCCTTTTGACGCTCCAACTCCCGCGCCGACCAATTATTCTCAATGCATTCAATCTCATAGAAAGATCGTGCTTCTGGTTTTTCAACGCGCATTAAAATGCGGTAATGACTCCATGACAATTCTGCACGCAGTGTGTGCAGAATATTTTTTCCCAAATCTGCACGCGGCGCGTGCAGATTTTCCGGCGGCCGGTCTTTGTAAAGCAGATAAAACTGCCTTACATGCCATAGATGACTAGCTGACCAGCCGGCGCCATACTTTGCGGTTAAATCCTGCGAAAGTTTCTCGATAATTTTTTTGCCATATTCAGCGCGCGATCTGCCTTTTTGTTCTTCATCTATAATTTCTTTGCCGATCAGCCAATACGCGCTGGCCATCTCGCTATTAACAGTTCTGGCAATTGTTCCCCGGGCAGATTCGATAATCCGGGAAACACGGGTCAAAAGACAATTTTTTGAGAAATTATTAGCTGCTTTCATATTTCCATTTTCCTAAATTATCAAATCTATCCTTGAGATTTTGATCCTTCTGATTAGTGATAAATGTTAAATCGCTGTTCATTTTTTCTTTCCCTTATTCATCCACTTTTGGATCGCTTCTTTGTGGAATCTCCACTGGCCGCCAAATTTAAATCCCGGGATCTTTCCTTAAAATGAAATATTTCATCCGACCGCAGACGATGCATCGCCGAAAACGTGCCGGCAGTCAATAAATAATAAATTGCCGTTCCTACAGATCGGCAACCCTGATAACGGGCAGGAAGAGCAGCGGCCTCGATATTTTCCTTTGACCGGTAGGTCTCGGCATAAAATCCCCCTTCCGGATGCGGCCGCAGCCCCAGCAGGCTCTTAATTCTCTCAATTTTTGTTTTCGCTGATTCGGACATTGTCATTGAGATAAAAAACAGTGATGAAACTTCCAGTAGATTTGAAACGAACAAAAAAACAAAAAGTTTCCTAAAAATCCTCAATAGTTTACTAGTCTACAATGCCCCTCAGGTAACACTATTTCTTTCCGATGATCCTGAATACTTTGGTGTTACATTCCGGACAGACTCCGGAAACTGCTTTCATGCCATTCTTCATGATTACTTCTTTTTCGTCTTTGATTGTTACCTGCTTTTTGCACTTCATACATCTTCCTTCAGCCATTTGCGTTCCCCCCGGTTTAGATTATGTTCAATATTTTCTTTAGAATGTTTATTCCCGCCTTTCCAGGTTTTCAGCATACCAATCTTTCAAACGTATTAAAGCAACCTAAGACTAAATTGTCAAATGGAATCATAAATAAAAAAATTCAATGCCTGGGCTAATTTTATATTGGGATCAAGCCTCAAGATGCCGTAAACCAGCCAATCCGTAAACTTCAACAGCATTTCTTATCCCCCGGTTTTTTGCCGCAGCAAGGGGATTGCTTTGCTTTTTTCACCATCGCTTGATCTAACTTCTCCATAATCCTTTTCCACAAGCCCTTTTTTTCCTTTGCTGCTGATGCCCCGCCTGTTTTTTCTCCACAAACATTCTGCCCCGTAATTTTTCCCTGCTCATTTTCCATAACCGCCTCCTTGAGGATTAACCTCTTTTTAAATTAGGCGCCTTCGGCGCTGACTTTTAAAATTTCCTTCTTCTTCTATTCCCCTCTTTTATAAAGAGGGGTTAGGGGAGATTTAGTAATAATTATTTTTCAAATCCCCCTTATCCCCCCTTTAAAAAAGGGGGAACACATAAAGGAACGGTCACGACCGTTCCCTACATAAATCATGCAATAAAATATTTTTTTCTAAACCATAAGGCGACATTCACTAAGATAATCAACACGGGAACCTCGATCAGCGGGCCGATTACAGTAGCAAAAGCCTGCGGAGAGCCGATCCCGAAAATAGCTACCGCCACGGCGATGGCCAGCTCAAAATCGTTGCTGGAAGCAGTAAAGGAAACGGCAACCGTCTGCGGGTAGGAAGCACCCATCCTTTTGGAAAGAAAAAATGCCGCAAACCACATGATGGCAAAATAGAAGCCCAGCGGTACGGCAATTCTGACGACATCGAGCGGAAGTTTTACAATATACTCGCCTTTAAGGGAAAACATGACAATAATCGTAAACAACAGAGCGACCAGGGTAAGGGGGCTTATTTTTGGGATAAAAACCTGTTCATACCATTCCCGGCCTTTCGCTTTAACCAGGACAATTCTGGTAAGAACACCGCTGATAAACGGAATGCCCAGATAAATGAATACCGTTTTAGCCGATTCAATCATGGAAACATTTATATTTAACCCTTTAGCCAACCCCAGCCAATTCAGCGCCAACGTAATAAAAACATAAATATAAACAGCATAGAGCAGCACCTGAAATACCGCGTTAAAGGCCACCAGGCCGGCGGCCAGCTCCCGATCTCCTTCGGCCAGCTCGTTCCAGACAATCACCATCGCGATACACCGCGCCAGCCCAACCAGGATTATCCCGATCATATATCCAGGATAATTCCTTAAGAAGATGACCGCTAAAAGAAACATCACCACCGGGCCAATAATCCAATTCATCGCCAGAGAAAGACTTAGGAGTTTCTTGTTCTGAAAGATTAAGCCGATTTCTTCATAACGCACTTTGGCCAGCGGGGGATACATCATTAGGACCAGGCCAACAGCAATCGGGATATTTGTGGTCCCGGACTGAAAACCACTCCAAAAATTTACCATACCGGGATAATAATACCCCAGAGCCACCCCTATCCCCATCGCCAGAAAAATCCAAAGTGTCAAAAACCTGTCCAGAAAAGACAATTTTTTTGTAATACTATCCGGCATCCTGATTACTCCCTTTATCTTTAGCTCTCCACTGCGCTCGTGACCTGGCACACGATTCTAATTTCAATGTTGTGTGGCCAATGTCAAGTTGCTCCGTCCGTTCCCTATTTCATCGGTAATTGATGAAACCAAGCGGTATAGAAAAATTCAACCCCTTGAGATGCGTGATCACCGCCTGCAAATCATCTTTCTTTGACGAGTTGACTTTTATTTTTTCCCCTTCAATCTGGGCTTGAACTTTTAGGCCAAGTTTTTTGATAATCGCGACCAACTCTTTCGCTTTCTCCTTCTCGATGCCCATGCTGATTTCCACGGTTTGTCGAAGGTAGCCCTCAAAGGCCTGTTCCGGGTCCTTAAAGGTAAGACATTTCAGGGAGATATTTCTTTTGGCGATGCGCAGAGAAAGAAGATCCGTCAGAGCCTTTAACTTAAATTCATTATCCGCAATCAGAGTGATTTTCTTCTCTTTACGATCGTAGACAATGGAAGCCTTGCTATTCTTAAAATCAAACCGTTGGGCCAGCTCCTTATTCGCCTGATTTACCGCATTATCCATTTCCTGAAGATCTACTTCCGATACGATATCAAATGAAAAATTTGCCATACTTCATTCCTCCTTAAAAATGAAAATTATATTTTTATATCCTGAACCGACAATATCCTGAAATCCTTAAAATCGAAACTTTTATTTCCGCCATAAATCAGGCAAGGTTTTTCCCGATATTTTCCCTTTGCTAATTTATCGTAATAATTTAACCCTTTTAACATGTCTTCAGAAAATGTTTCTCCGGATTTTATTTCTATCGGCGTTACTCTATCGGAATAATCCAATATTAAATCTACTTCATTGCCGGTACTGTCCCGGAAATAATATAAATTATTATCCAGCACAGAATTAAACCGCTGTTTTAAAATATCAGCGGCGATAAATGTTTCAAATATACTACCTCGCAAAGGATGATTTTCAAGTTGTTTAGCATTCTGTATCCCAAGCAGGTAGCAAAGAAGCCCTGTATCATAAAAATATATTTTAGGCGCTTTAATCAACCTTTTTGAATAATTATTAAAATGAGGTTTAACTCTAAAGATAATATAACTGGCTTCGAGAATTGACAGCCAGCTGGCGGCTGTATTATGGTTAATCCCGCAATCATTGCCCAGGGAAGAAAGGTTTAAAATCTGCCCTGTTCTTGCCGCGCAAAGGCGCATAAATTTTTCAAAACGCGCTAAATCCTTTACCTGCAAAATGTTTCTTACATCCCGTTCCACATAAGTGTGAACATAAAAACTCATTGCTTCATAGGGGTTTAATTGCTTATCGTAAATTCTCGGATAAAACCCTTTTTGAAGCAAGACATCAACCGGCTCATTTTTTGCATATTCCGTTTTTATTTCATCATATTCAAAGGGCAAAAGTCTTAATAAGGCCGTCCTTCCGGCCAAAGATTGGGATACATTCTGCATCAATTCAAACTGAGCGCTTCCCGTCAAAATAAAAAGCCCTTCTTTTTTGCTTTCATCAGTTATAACCTGAATATAAGACAACAAATCGGGAACTCTTTGAACTTCATCAATAACTGCGCCATCTTTCAGATTTTCTAAAAATCTTTTCGGGTCCTGCTGAGCCTGTCTTCTTATTTCCGGGCTTTCTAAATTAAGGTATGTTTTATTGGGAAATGTATTCTTCACAAGGACAGTTTTACCGGACTGCCTGGGACCTGTAACAGTAACAACAGGATAGCTTTTGGCGAGCCTTTGTAAATGAGGTTCTATTTTTCTTTTTATCATACAAGGCAACTATAGCAAATCCTTTACACATTGTCAATACCACTGACAGAATGCAAAAACCGTACAATCTTATTGATTTTTCGGCACATTTATCTTTGCAAATACAGTAGAGGAAAGGAGTCAACTTGATAACTTAACGCGGGAGTCTTTTTTCAACGTTATCCGGAGAATCTCGCTGGAACGCCAGGCTGGACAGTTACTCCGTTTCCTACCGGCTATATCCTTGCAGAAGTTTTTTATTAACGGCTAGAACTTTGTTTACAAAATCCTCCGTTATTTTATCTGTTTTTTTTAGTTTTTTTGCCTTCGTTTCATTATTGATTAATTGTAATGGCTCAACTGCTTTCCCTGGCAACAAAACAACTTTTTCGACCACGGCCAGATGTTTTATCACCACGCCTTGCCCAAGCTCGGCGTTAAAAATTACTGATCCGAATCCAATAAAACAGTTTTTAGCTATTTTACATGGCCCATGAACGATACAACTGTGAGATAAGGAAGTGTTATCATCCACATAAACAGAACTATTCTGCAAAGCATGAACGACAACCCTGTCCTGGACATTACAGTTATCTCCAATAAATATCGAGCTTTTTGGTTCATCGGCCCTAATTACTGCTCCTGGCCCGACAAAGACCTTCTTCCCGATTTTTACCTTGCCAATAATTACGGCTGTAGGATGAATGAATGCTGAATTATCTATTTGTGGATAGTCTCCCTGAGGATTCCGGTTAATCATTGTACTATTCTATACTTCACCAATTTATTGTGTTCCTCCAATATTTCTGCCGGCAAACGGCTTCCAAATGTATCCAGAAATGATTTTGTATCTTCAAGTTCATCTTTCCATTCGTCCATCTTTACTTCAAAAAGCTGATCCAATTCCCTTTCACTGATCTTTAAACCTTCCAGGTTAATATCATCTTTTAAAGGAAGATAACCTATCGGTGTGCTTTTGGCGCCCGCACTTCCGGAAACCCTTTTGATGATCCATTCGAGCGGCCTGATATTTTCACCAAAACCAGGCCAAATGAATTTTCCGTCTTCATTAGCTCTAAACCAGTTGACTGAAAATATTTTCGGCGGAGCAGCCATTTTTTTCCCCATATTCAGCCAATGCTTAAAATAGTCTCCCAGGTTATACCCGCAGAACGGAAGCATTGCCATTGGGTCGCGCCTTACCCCGGCTTTAAGGCCGACAGCGGCAGCTGTCGTTTCTGAACCCATCCGCGCCGCTAAATATACACCATGCTGCCAATCAAACGACTCAACAACAAGCGGGATAAGCTGCGTTCTTCTTCCGCCCACGATGATCGCGGAAATAGGCACGCCTTTGGGATTATCATATTCTTTGGAAAGCATAGCGCAGTTATATATTGAAGCGGTAAACCTGGCGTTCGGATGAGCAGCTTTAGTCCCGGAAGCGCTATCCCACTTTTTGCCCTGCCAGTCAATCATATTTTTAGGAACTTCGCCGTCCAACCCTTCCCACCACGGTTCGTTAGTATCTGTATTTACCGCCGTATTGGTGAATAGCGTTGGATAAAATTTATCGTTCTTTAAGGTCTTGATCATGTTCGGATTGGTTTTTAAAGATGTTCCAGGGGCAACACCAAAAAAGCCTTGTTCGGGATTTATTGCCCAAAGCCGGCCGTCCGGTCCGATATTCATCCAGGCGATATCATCTCCAATAGTCCATATTTTATAACCCGGCAAGGCTGACTGCATCATGGCCAGGTTGGTTTTGCCGCAGGCGCTTGGCAAAGCGGCGGCGATATAGGTAATCTTCCCTTTAGGGTCTTCAATACCCATAATCACCATGTGCTCGGCAAGCCAGCCTTCTTTTAGACCCTGACAGGAAGCTATTCTTAAGGAGAAACATTTTTTTCCCAGCAAAGCGTTGCCGCCATACCCTGAACCGATGCTCCAGACAAAGTTTTCATCGGGAAAATGCATAATAAACCGTTTATTCGGGTCAAAATCTCCGACTGAATGAAGGCCTTTCACAAAATTTCCGCTGCTGCCTATTTTCTCAATTACCGACTTGCTCATCCTGGTCATAATCCTCATACTTACGGCAACATAAGAAACATCGGTAAGCTGAACACAGGCTTTGGCATACGGAGAATCAGGATGTCCCATCATGTAGGGAAGCACATACATTGTTTTCCCGCGCATACATCCGTCAGATAGTTTTGTCATCTTTGCTTTTGCTTCATCCGGATGCATCCAATTATTATTCGGCCCGGCTGTTTCTTGGTCCGGATGGCAGACATAAGTTAAATGTTCTGTTCTGGCCACATCTGTAGGATGACTTTTGTGATAATAAGCATTAGGCCAGATTTTCTGGTTCAGTTCTTTGAATATCGGGGTACCGTCAATTTTTTCTTCTTTTTTCCCGATTTCGATAAGTTTTTCTGCTTCCTCCTTCGAACCGTCACACCAATAAATTTTCTCCGGCTTGGTCAGTTCTGCCTGTTTTTCAACCCATTGCTCCAGCGGCGTAGACACAATGAACCTCCTGTTTTTTGTATTAAAATAAGCCAACATATAGTTTTTAACTTTACATTGGCTTATTATCCAGCGCTCCCGTTTTAGGAGCCCTGCCTAATCTTCCATATTCTTATTATTGTTTCTTGATGTATTATAACAAAATATTTTATTCTTTATCAACCGAAAACTTATTTTCTAAATCCTCTTCCAGAATAAATATTATCACCCTTTCACCGGTTTTTGTGCTGATATCGGTATGCAGGCTTTTTACTTGGCAGCCAGTCACATCTAAGACTATTTTTTGAAGCAATGGCCTTCCATTTTCCAATAACTGCACGCGTATTTTCTTGATTAAATCTGCGCCTTCCACAGTTTTTGTCAATTGCTCTTCTGCGGGAGTGAGAACGCCTTTCAGGCGCACAAAAATCATATCTTTAATCAGATATGTTTTTGTTTCAATAGGACCCCGGCCCATATATTCTTTTTCAAACTTTATTAAAGCTTCGCTGATCAGCGATTCAACTTGTCCTTTGGTTTTGTTATCCTTCATAAAACCAACTGTCTTATATTTCGAATTCATCTTATCGCACCTTTAATTAATAGATTATTAGTTTACAACATTCCTCAGACAGGCAAAAAGACAGGTTTAAGATATAAGGTTTAAGTAAAAGTTTTGATTCTTTTAACTTACCGCTTAAACCTTATCGCTATTATAAATGGCTGCCCGGCCAGGGCTCGAACCTGGAGCCTCGTGGTCCAGAGCCACGCGTGCTACCATTACACCACCGGGCAGTAAATTTAGGTATATTTTTCTAATTTTCTTTGCCTATACCTTTACCTATTCCTGTTTTTATTTAATGTTTTAATTCTTCTTTTTTTACTTCTTCTTTTCCGGTTTCCGAAGATTTATTTAGCTCGTCAACATAATTTAACTGCAAATCGGCTAAGGAGTTGGAAAGAAGCCGTTCTTCGCGCGGAGTAAGATTTCCCCGGGTTTTATCTTTGATCATCTCCAGCATGTCGATAGTTAACTTGGCTTGTTCCAAACTGCGTTCAATTTTCCCGGTCAGCGGGCTGGGAATCTTCCCCAATTGATTCATCGCCGCCGTCGATAAAGAAAGGATCAAAGTAATAAAATTGGCGCTTTCTTTAATTTCTTCCGCCATCTTCCACCTCCCGCACTAAATTAATTTCCTGGCCGCATTTCCGGCAAATATTAGCCTGCAAACCAACAATCCTTGTCTTGTAGCCCTGCCGCTCAATTAACAACTCCCGGCAGTCCGCGGCCGGACAATAGGTGTTGCTGTATTCCTGCTCAAGGGCATTGCCTAAGTATACAAAATTCAGCCGCTGTAAGGCAACCTTTCTTGCTCTTTCCAAAACAGAAAACGACGTGGGATCAATCTGCATCTTATAGCAGGGAAAATAACGGGAGAAATGTAAAGGGATATCCTTATTCAAGGCAGAAAGCCAATCCACCAAATCAGCGATCTCTTCCTCGCTGTCGTTTTGTTTAGGAATCAGCAAATTGGTTATTTCCAGATGAATTTTTCGCCGAAACATAATCTCGACACTTCGGAGCACAAAAGATAAACGGCCCCCGCAAACTTTTTTATAGAAATCATCGCGAAAAGATTTTACATCCACATTTGCCGCATCAATAAAAGGGAGCAGATTCTCCAACGGCTGTTCTTCGATATAACCGTTGGTCACCAGCACATTTTTTAAACCGTTTTGCCGGGCCAGTTTTGCCGTCTCCAAAACAAATTCGTAATTAACCAACGGCTCGTTGTAAGTGTAGGCGATGCCAAACGAATTGTTCTCCTTCGTTAACCGGACAACTTCCTCCGGAGTAATTTTTTGCGCCGGGATATCATCAGGAGATTTTTGGGAAATTTCCCAATTCTGACAGAATTGACAGGAAAGATTACAACCAATCGTTCCCAAAGAAAAAATATTTTCCCCCGGATGAAAATGATAAAGCGGCTTTTTTTCTACCGGATCCATCGCCAGAGAGGTAACCTTACCGTAAATGAGCGAAGACAACTTACCCTGCTCGTTCTTTCGCACCCGGCAGATCCCGGTTTTGCCTTCCACCAACAAACAACGGTGCGGACACAAAAAACAGCGAAGCTCTTTCCTCTCGTGTGAAGTAACAGTGAAATACAACGCTTCTTTCATAAATACGCGCCCTTATAAAACATAAGTCATGCGGGTCATGGGTTATGAGTCTTGTGTCTTGAGCTTAAAAGACTCGATTCCTTCAAACTCACAACTCAAGACTCATGGCTCAAGACATTGCTGCTTTTATTTTGTTGAAGAATCAATCCAAGCTAAATAATCTTTACTACCTTTTTCTATCGGCAAACAAATAATTTCGGGAACCGTATAACGATGAATTTTTTTTACCAGAGTTTCCAAAAAAGTAAACAAGGATTTTTTGGTTTTAATAATCAACAAAACTTCGTTGGCAGTTTCAATTTTCCCCTGCCACCAGTAATGCGATTTTATACCGGAAACAATATTTACACAAGCCGCAGCTTTTTTTTCTAAAATTTGCCGGGCAACTTTCTTGCCTTCCTGAGGAGAAGCAGCGGTAACAAAAACCACGCAATATTTGGACATCCTTAACCTCTAGTCCTGCACAATCAGATTTTTTTGATAAGCCCTAATAAACGCCTCTACTGCCCGCGCATCGAATTGTATCCCGGAATTTTTTTTTATCGTATCAACCGTGGCTTCGTTGGAAAATACATCACGATAAGGACGCTTGGAGGTCATGGCATCAAAAGTATCGGCCACCGCAATGATTCGGGCAAACAAGGGTATTTTTTCTCCAGCCAAACCATCGGGATACCCTTTACCGTCATATCTTTCCTGATGATAGCGAATACCGGGAATAACATTTCTTCTCAACTGTTTAATCGGAGCAAGCATATCCGCCCCAATCGACGGATGTTTGCGAATCTGTTTCCAATCTTCATCGCTTAATTTTTCAGACTTGCGCAATATCTGCTCAGGGATGCCAATTTTACCGACATCATGCAGCAGCGCGGCTAACTCCAGATCCCGCAAATCAGTTTCGGAAACATTCAACTCTTTGGCGATGCATACCGAATACCGGCGAATCCGTTCGGAATGACCGCGAGTATAAGAATCTTTTGCCTCGATCGCATCGGCAACCACCCGGATTGTTCCGATAAAAAGCTCGTTTAAATCTTTGAAAAGCTGGGTTTTGTGGATAGCGAAAGCGCCGGTTGCCGCCAGCGAACGCAGCAGACGCATATCGTTAGAACTAAAAACATCGCCGCCCTTCTTATTAATCGCCTCCAACACCCCGATTAGATGCTCGCCAAGTTTTAGAGGAACAGCCAGTATCGACTTAGTCACAAAACCGCTTTTTTCATCAACCTTCTCCGTAAACCGCTGATCCTCACTGACATCGGGTATCAATACCGCTTCCCCGTGTTCAGCTACCCAGCCGGCCACACCTTCGCCCTTCCTCAAATAAACTCTTTTTACCTGTTCTTTCTTCTCCCCGGAAGCCGCCACAAAATACAACTGTCCGGTTTCTTCATCCATTAACAACAAGGAAGTTGCTTCCGCATTGACCATCTGCATCCCCAACGGCATCAACAAATCCAAAACAGCTCCCAAACTTAAGGCCGAATTAATTAATTCTGTAGTCCGAATCAGCCCGTTCAATTCGGCCAAATACTCGTCGCTGGAATTAATTAAACTGGCATTCTCCACAATCATCGCAATTAATGACGATAAGGAATTGAGCAGTTGAATATCCTGATTAGTAAATCCATCTAATTTTTCAGAATTATTCACCGGCTGTTTGTTAAATAGTTCTATTATCCCGACTGAACGACCTTGGAACCTGAGGGGAACAGCAATAACATTCCTTACGGGATAATTAATTATTTTAAAAATTTCTTTCTTAAATTTAGGCTCTTTAGCGGCATCGTTAATGGTCAAACAATCGCTGGTACGCAGTACCCAGCCGGCAACACCCTCCTGTAGTTTCTGTTTTATCGCCGCGCGCAAATTATTAGTGAAAATAACCTCATCAACCGTTAAAGCATGAAATTTATCAAACTGATAAAATAATTTCTCCGCATCTTCGTCAAAGAGAATGATTAATCCGCCGTCCGCCCGGACAAAATCCATCAAATAACCCAAAAGTTTTTCACAAAGGATGGAGAGGTTGCTGGAAAGATTTATTAATTCGCTGATTCTCCGAAACGCTGAGAACTCTAAACTCTGATAATCGGAAAAACTATCCATAAATTATCACCTCTGTATAAAACGACAATTTTAGACGGCAAATTGCACTGATTTTTTAATATAAATATTTCTTGTTTATTTTGTAGGGCAAGCCTTTAGGCTTGCGTCTTTAAAACCGCAGGGCTAAAGCCCTGCCCTACAACATTGTAGCTGCCCCATTTATGGAGCGCTTGTAAAACGCCGATAAATCGGCATACTACAAAATCCAAAACAAATTAGTTTACTGTGACTAGCATTCAAATTCCTATACTGCTGGTTAGTCCTCATTACACTTTGCAAGAATCGCAAATTTTACCTAGGGGACAGGCCGGGCAAACCGGTTTGCTCCGGCAATAATTTTTCCCTAAGGCCACCAACAAGGCCTGATACTCCTGATAAAGTTTTACCCGTTTTGGCAAATTATCTTGAAAATAGTTTTGCACCCAATGATAATCCTCAGAATCAAACAATCCGATTCTTCGGCCGATTCTCCGCGTATAGGCATCGACGACAAAGATCATTTTATGCCCGGCGTAGAGCAAAATAGAATCGGCGGTTTCCGGGCCAATCCCTTTTTGGCTAAGAAGTTCTTTCCTTAAAGACAGAATATCCCGGGAAAAATATTTTTTCCAATCCTCTCGGCCCGCCTGTTTTAAATATTTAACAAATTTTTTTAATCGTCCGGCTTTCTGCCGATAAAACCCTGAGCTATGGATTAAACCTTCTAACTTTTTCTGAGGGATTTTAACCAACTCGTCTAAATGGAGCAGGTTATCCTGTTTTAGGCGGCCGATCGCCTTCTCCACATTACTCCAGGCGGTATTCTGGGTAAGGATTGCCCCGACTATAACCTCCAAAATAGTTTCCGCCGGCCACCAACGCTGAGACCCAAAAAAATCAAACAATCGCTCGTATATTTTTAATAATTCTTTTTTTTCCCTTGCCATACTATTCTTGCGCTAAATAAGCCCGCCATTCCTTTTCTAAATCAGCTAAATTTTTAAAAAATACTTCCTTAAACACGGCCTCAATATTTTTTCCTTTCCCCAAATTATCCAACAACCCGTAGAAGCTGTAACTGCCATAAACATTGGCAAAACGATAGACAAAACTTTTTGCTTCTAAATAAGCAATCCGAATTTGGTCCGCATCTTTTTTTTCTAAAAACACCTTATCCAAATCCGCCAAAGAAAACAGCTTTTCTTTTCGCAGCTTTTCTCTCAAAGCTTTTTCTTCCGCGATGATGTTATTCTTTTGCGGTTCTGCAAACTGCGCAAGACCTTCGTTTAACCAAACGGGAATGTTGTTTTTTGCTATTTCATAGATGAGCGCGTGCGTATATTCGTGATACAATAATTTTCTTAAGTTCTCTTCGTCATGGGTTGACTCTCCGATTCGCACTCTTATTTTGCCGTCATAAACCCCGGACATCCACTCCTCGCCGCCGGTCACAGCCTTAAATTGCTGATCACTGTAGACTATGACAGTTAAGACTGCTTTGGGATAAAACCGAAAATCCGCACCCAACTTGCTGCGTGCTTCCTCCAAAATTATCAAAATCCGCCAGGCGCTGCTCACATTTTCATAACCTTCAAACTTCACCTTAAAGTTTACGAATTTTTCAAAATTAAACTTAGTTTCCACCTGGTTCTCATTTTTGGCTTTTTTAATCCTTTCTTCAATGCCGGCCTGCCCGGGATTTATTTTTAAAACATTCTCCCAGTATTTGATTGCCTGATTCAAATCATCTTTCTTGTAATATATTTCCCCAAGATAAAAACAACTGTTTATGTTTTGCGGATTATAAACAAGCGATTCCAATAATTTTTTTAAGGCCGGTTCTAAATTGTCCTGCTCATAATCGTTTTTGGCTTCTTTGGCCAGACTGAAGGAAAGATTATTTTTAATACTGACGTTATCCCGATCGTATTTTAAAGCCTCCCGCAGATAATCATTGGCTTGCCGGGCATTTGTCGAGGAGAGAGATAAAGCATAGTTATTGTAATATAAGGCCAAATTTTTCCTCAACCCCGTGCTGTTATTCGCAAATTTAAGGGCTTTCTTCCCATATTCGATCGCCGCCGATAATAGATTTTTTTCCGCATACTGGCTGGCTAGCTGAGCGCAGCTTAAGGAATATTTTTTTTCTATTTCCTTGTCACCGGGGTTTTTACCTAAATGTGTCTGGAAACAATCAACGGCATTTTCATAATCATTTAAACGGAAATACTTCAAACCTTTCGCCCGTTCAGAAGAATCCCCGTATAAAGGATTTAATAAAGCTAAAATTATTAAGGCAAAAAAAGTTCTTTGATAAAATATATTCAACCCGCCACCAAACCTGAGTTATTAAAAAAGCCGATTACCAGCCCAAAGTCAGACCGCCAAAAAGCCGGCGGTCTGACTTTGCCTTAAATAGTAAATTTTACTGTTAATTTCGTAGGGCAAGCCTTTAGGCTTGCGTCCTTAAAACCGCAGGGCTAAAGCCCTGCCCTACAAAATCAAAGGCAAACTAATTTTACCGTCGATAACATTGAAATTCCTATGCCTCAAGATAACAACTTCAATAAGATGGCTTTCTGAACATGGAGCCGGTTTTCGGCTTGATCAAAAACTATCGAATTTGGGCCGTCGATAACCTCATCGGTAATTTCTTCGCCGCGATGAGCCGGCAGGCAATGCATCACCAACACATCCGGCTTTGCCCGAGCCGCTAATTTTTTGTTCAGCTGATACCCGGCGAAATCCCGAAGACGTTTTTTGTATTCTTCTTCTTGTCCCATGCTGGTCCAAACATCCGTATAAATAACATCGGCATCTTTAACCGCGGCCAGCGGCGGACAGACAACTTTAATTTCTCCGCCCGATCGCCGAGCCATATTCTTTGCCTGTTTTAGTATTTCGGGATTGGGCTCATGGTTAGGCGGACAAGCTAAGCTCAGTTTCATGCCCCAAAGAGCCGAGGCTAGGATCCAGGAGTTGGCCACATTGTTTCCGTCTCCGATGTATGCGATTTTTATATCCGACAAATCCAAACTTTTCCAATAATTTTTCGCCGGCTTTGGTTTCTTCTTTTTTTCAATGATCGTAAAAATATCGCTGACTACCTGACAGGGATGTTCCCGGTCGGTCAACCCGTTAATTACCGGTATTTCGGCGCAACGGGAAATTTCCAAGGCATCCTCGTGAGCAAAGATCCGCACCATTATTCCATCCAAATAACGGGAAAGCGTCTGGGCGGTATCCGCCAAGGATTCACCGCGCCGCAGCTGCATCGCCTCGTAATTAAGAATCAACGGCTGGCCGCCCAGCTGATAAATACCTACAGCGAAAGAAACAGTTGTCCGGGTGGATGGTTTTTGGAAAATCATCCCTAAACTTTTACCGGCTAAAGGAAGCCTGCCCCTTTTAAAACCACCCGCTTTCAGTTGATAGGCTGTAAAAAACAGTTCTTTAGTTTCCTCAATGCTAAAATCCAAAATCGAAATCAAATCTTTTTTTGGCATAATTTTTCTCTCTTTAGCCACTTACTATTTTCTATTTTCCTTGCAACGCCTTCTGACAAGCCTTCCTTACCTCGGAATCGGGGTCTTGTATTGCTAATTCTTTTAATTTATCTGAAACCTTGCGGCCGGCTTTAAGCTCGATGATGGCTTCTACCGCACTCAGTCTTACTCCGGCATTGGGATCGGAAAGGTTCTTTTCCAGACCCGGCAAGGCATTCTTTAATTTTAATTTCCCTGCCGCTTTAGCCGACTGTATTTTTACCTCTTCTCCTTTGTCGGTCAACAACTCAATTAATTTTGGATAAACGGAACTGATATTGATATTGGCCAAAGCAATAACCGTTTGTGCTCTAACTATTTGCCGCCCGTCAGTTAATAATTTTTCCAGATCCGCCACCGCTTTTTCCGCCCGTAAAACACCTAAAGATCTTATCGCCTCTAACAAAACACCCAGGTTTTTATCAGTCAACTTTTTAATGATCGCCGGAATAACCGTTTGATCCCCGATCTGGCTCAAAGCCGCTAAGCAATGCCGCTGAATCTCCGGATTTTTATCGGTTAAACATTTCTGCAGCTCCGGCGCCGCCGCCAAAACTTTCTTCTCCCCTAAAAGAACAATCGCATTGCGCCGCAGGATAAAATCTTCGCTTTGCAGCTGAAGAAGCAATTTTTTTTCTTCCTCAGTCAATTTTATTTTCGGCGGGACAGCCGGCTGTTTTGACGACACCGTCCCGGAAGAAATATTTATTTCTCCGGCTAAAGGCAAGCAAATCAATAAAATAAAAATCAGCAATATTGACCAACGCATAATTAATATTGATTATAACAAATATTTAAGAAAAAGGAAGATTTTTTTATGTCTCGGAGAAAATAAAAATGGGAAGCAAATTTGACCCCAAATTTTCCGTTCAGGAAAGATGAGTAAAGCAGGATAAATATTAAAGAGAGGAAACGTTAAGCAAACATAAGCGGCTAAAGGCAAAAGGCCGGATTTCCGCTTTCGCCTCTTCCGTTATGATTCGTCACAAATTCGGAACTAATTTGGACAAAAATAGCTAAATATACCTCACCACGGAAAACTTCTCAGAGACAGGTACTTGTTTTTTCTCTTTCATTAATTTTTGATAATCTTCAGCAGTAATTCCCCGGTGAGTATCAAGCCAAAGCTGATTTAATAATTTTTTACCATCAAAACCTGTATTATCGCCCAAAACTAACGCCAACGGAATTAAACCTAATAATAATAAATTTGCACTATCCAGCGTCGTCATTTTTTCAACTAAGGCCGGCAAAAAGGCCGAAATATCGATCGCGCTCAATCTTTCGGCCAAACTCTGCCCGCCGGCGAAGTTCATTAAATATAAAATAACCGGTGAGATGATTACAGCCGGGAAAAACTGCGCTAAATTACTTTCTTTTTTGCCACTCAACTGTTCGTCTATCTCAGCCTGTTCTCCAGGAGTTAACGGTATTTCTTCTCTTAACCTTTGAGCAACCGGGTGATTATAGTACGGGCCACCGGTATCCTTACTTAAAAATAAAGCGCCCTGGTAGGGAATATTTACTCCTCTCCTCTTAAAATCCTTCACCAGACTGGTCATCGCCGCGATCAGCGCTCCCCGGGCTTTTCCCCAAAGCGTCCATTTGCCGCCGAAAGCACCCATGGCCATCGCGGCGTTGGCGGTGTAGGTTTCCGTGGCAACCCTTGTCCCGCGGTGAGAAAAGATCACCAGGTTGTTCAGCAGATGACTGGTCAATACCGCATAAAGCATCGCCGCTTCTTCCGCGGACTGGTTGGGTTTCTGCAGATGAGCGTTAATTAATCGTTCAGGAGAATCAAAACCTCTCGATGCTTTATACAAATCTAAAATCCTGTCTACAATATCATCGATACTTTTGATATTCGGATCAACCGTATATTTGGCGATCAAATCAGCCCGGGAAACCACAAAATCATCGCCGAGCTGCACATAACTATTCATAATCTGCCGGCCGTCATTCCAGTGTTCAGGTTCGCCTTCATCCGCCCAATCCTCGCAGGAAATGAAGGGATATTTGGCAAATAACTTTTTTTTGTACGCGGTAAATTCTTCATTGGTAACCAAACCGGTATCATTGCCGGCCGAGCTCGGCCCGATATAATATTTACCCCCTTCGCCTGCATCATCTATAAACATTTCGGATGCAGCATTATCCGCGGCCAAACGAATTTTTTTCCCATCCTCGCCCAGGGAATCTATTGCTACCCGCAAGATATCCAGGATCAACTCTAGGTTGATCAGTAATTCTTTGTTCCCATTGACTTTTGTCGGTTTGGTATGGGTTTGTTTGGTGGTCGCGCCGGATTCCGCTCCAAATTCGACATTAATCCCGTGATCCTTGAGTAATTTTTGATATTTTTCGGTCAGTTTGATCCCTAATTCCCGCGATTCTTCCCAGGTGGCAGCGAATGCCATAATCTGCATTTCCTGGGGAGGAACCATCGCCAGCATGATTGACTTATCTCCCGCTTTGATTAATTCTTCGTCCAGATACCGGGGCGGGAATTTTTTTGCCGCCTCGACGCTGATAATTCCGGCTTTGACCAGCTCGGGCAGATATTTTGCCGCGCCGTGTTTACCACCCTCCCAGACCACGGAATAATTTACCGGGACCGTGATCGGACGCACCCCGCGTGAAAACCCTTTATTTAAGGCGTACTCGTTATAGCGGTAATTCATTACCACTTCGATCGGCACATGCAAAAATTCCGCCAGGGCCAGAGTTGCCTCCATCGAAACACCAGTCGATATTTCCGAACCGATATAAGAGAACAGCGGCTTATCTTTATTCTCCGCAGCGGCCCGGCGCCGATTATCGATTTCAATGATTTTGTTAGTAATATCGTCCAGCCGGGCAATATTCAGGCCGATGAATTCTTTGGAAAACTCCTCGTTGAACAGTCTGATCGCTTCATCAATGCTTTTATGCGTCTCCGGTTCGGCTTCGCCGGCCGAGATACCGCCCATCACCCCGGCCACCGCGATCACCTTGCCGCCTTTTAAACGCATACCGAAAGAAATCGCCGGTTTGGCTTTGTCGCCTTCCTTCTGGTCTTCAAAAGCGTAAATATCCTCAATAAGCAATTCAGCCGGAGCATCCCGACGGGCTCTGGCGATCTTTTCATAATCCGGACGCAGTCCTTCCTGCGTCGGATGGGGACCGTATTTGCCTACCGGCACCGGGGCATTAAAGAACTTACTCTCAGTAGGCGGAATTACTATTTCCCACCTCAACCGGTTAAAATAATCGATGGCATATTGATATTCTTGAACTTTTTCCCACAGCTTGTTGCCATCAGACTTATATTTTTTCTCAACCGGCAATGTATTATATTTTTCAACAGTTTCTTTCTTTAATTCTCCCAGACTTTTCAAAGCTTTGACTGCAATTGTATCGGGACTTTCGTTGATAAATTTAAGAATATAATTTATTACCCACACGGCTCTATATTCATTGTTATTCAGCACTTCAAAATATGATTTGCTGATTTTATAATCCTGCTCGGCCAGCTCTTTAGTTTCATCAAAAGTCAATGTATCATAACGTTTTTTAACATTTTCCAAAATTTTATGGAAAGGGGTATTCCTTTCAGAATATATCGCTATATAGCGGTATATTCCTTTTATTCCAAAAGCATCCCACTGGTCAATATCATAAAGAATCTGGGCTTCAATACCGGCTTTTTCTCTTTGTTTTTTTCCTTTATCGTCCCTTATTCCGTGAAATTTTATTGCTTGTTCGACTTTTTCAATTTGTCCCTGATCAAGTATTCCCGGTAGTAATCGCTTGGCAAAAACCGAGTTGGCTTCTCCATGTTCTTCATCTTCCGCATTACGATCATGCAAACAAGCGGCAGCAGTTAATACTTTCCAATCAATCTCGTCTTCTTTACCCAATTTCTTCGCCAAAATCAATGCTCGCTCCATCAAATCTTCCGCATGTTTTAATCCATGATGTACATTATTGTTATATTCCTGCCCTAATCGGGCAACTATCAAATTTTTAACTTGCTCGATGTTTTCTCTGGAGTTGGCGGCAACTTTTGTCACAGATTTTTCCACCACCACTCTTGTCACCGCCGGTTCTCCTTGGAGAGTTTCATCCATTTTTATCCCGGAAAGGACATCAATGATGCGGTAAGTTTTCTTCTCATATCCGTCTTTTCTGACCAGCATTTCCCTGCCGAAAACATCGGCCACCACACCAATACCTATTTCATGAGTTTTAGTCAATACATCCTGCAGATATAAATGCGCGGTGCGTGAAGGAACATCGCGGCCGTCGGCGGCTAGATGAATTACAAACTGGTCCGACCTTAAACCCGCTTTTTGGGCCAGCCTCAGCAGGGCATATAAATGATATAGCGAGGAATGCACCCCGCCTTCCGAACCGAGGGCAATATAATGGAAACTGGAGTTCTCCTTCTTTACGGCAGTAAGTTCTTCAACCAGCATTTGCACTTCCGGCTTGGTTTCATCAAATATCCCCTCCCTTATTCCACCCTTAATCAATTCATCGACATACAGTAAAGGCTGCTTTATTTGACGACCGGTGAACAAACTAAAATGACCGATATCCGTTTGCCCGGCCTGCAAACCTCTTAAATGATGCCGGCCTTCCTCTAAGGAAAGATTTTCCCGTAGTCCAATCACTTTCCCATGAGCTGACACTTCCGTGAATGAAGCGTTTTTCACCAACCAATTATAATTTGGGACATATGCTGTTCTGATCGCATCGCCCGGATAAGTTTGATCAGGGTTTATCCCCCAGCCGTCTAACACCGCGAAAGCAATTCTTCTTCTATTTCCCTGGTAATCTTCCGGCAACAAACTATCCACATATTCTTCAGGTTTTTGCTCATTCAAACCCAAAAGATGCAGTAGAGTCGGAGCATTGTTGATAATCGTTTTTCCTGTCTTCAAAGCGATTTTCTTCTTTCTCAGCGGATCGTAAATAATGTAAGGCACTGGATTAGCGGTATGAAAGGTGTCTGATTTTTTTTGGTCCCCCTTGATCAAGCCGGCTTCCGAAGCGCCGTGATCGGCGGTAACAATAAATAATGGGACTTTTGCTTCCAGTTGTTTTATCTTTACATATTCTAAACTTTCTTCACCAGATATTTTTTTTAATTCTTCTAAAAATTCATCGTAATCTTTATCCAACAACTCCACAAGATAATCGGTTACTATCACCGTCTCAGAATCTAATATAACATCTTTCATAAGTTCTATATATTTTTGTTTTTGGGCATCTAAATTTGCTTTTATCCGGCCCAGTTGACGATCGGTACTCTCGTTGCCTTCCACAGCCGACTCATAACTGCCGGTATGTTTCATCATATCCGAGGTCAGGAGATTAACCAGAATGAAATCCACGGATTCATCATCCAGGGCTTTGATCGTTTCATCCCCGCACTCCTGCGTACGCATTGCCGGGGTATCCATATACTCTTTGCTGGTTGGTCTCATTGCAATAGCAATTTGACTTTCATTCGCAAATGGTGTTACCCTTCGCCCATTCGCGTTTACAGTCACATGATCCTTCTTTTCATTTTCGGATATTTTAACCACCTTGTAATTGTTCTTGGAGAGTATTTCAAAAAAGGTATTGGGAACATCGGCGATAACTGCTTCGGAAAGCAGAAATTTTCCCTTAAAATCCTTGGCAAATTTTATAAAACCGAGAAGTTTTTCAAACAGTCTCTCTTGCAGCCCCCTAGCCAGGTAAGCCGCCCGGTCACCCCGGATATGACCAATCATAATCCTGTCCTTCGTAGAGATCGGGTACAATTTTTCATCCTTCTCATTTACTCGCACCACAAACCCCAGATTCTGCTCCTGAACATCCCCCGGCAATTTATTCTGCGCCTCTTCCACAGCATTGATGAAATCCTTGTCGGCCTTGGTTAATATTGAGGGTAAAACTTCTAATTTTGCCTCTTCACTCCCTACCCCGCTGGGGACTCTAAGGAATTGCTTTTTTCCACCTTTGGAAAAAGCCAGGGGGTAACCCTGGCCGGCTGAACCCAAAATAAAACTGGACAAGACAACAAAAGAAGCAAACTTTTTAAAACGCATAATCTTTCTCCTTCAATCTTGATAATTTAGATTTGATTAGTCTCGGCAAACCACTAATTACCAGTTATTATAAAATATCGCTGTTAAGATTGTGTTAAGATTATGTTAATTTTGTGTTAAGATTTTTTGAGAGACCGGCAGCATCACATTCTCTAAGTTTACAAAGAAATAAACGATAACTTATTAAATAAATTTTTGTTCGTAAAAATTCCTCTCTCCAATCCCTCCTTCTTATAGACAAACATTCCTATTGCACCCGAGCCTGCCAAACCCAAGATTTGCAGTAAATTATTCCTAAGTTCAGGATTGAACATCGCCCCAGCAATAAACATTAAGCCAGCGGTGATGCTGACTAATTTAGTTAAATTAGCGCTACTATCTAAGTTAGCAAAGAACTTCTTAATTAAATTATCATGCCGTTTACCGTCGTTATCGGCTTTCTCTAAAGATCTTCTTGCTCGCTCCAATTCTAAAATTTTAAGCAACTCCCTCTTTGTTGCCGTTTCTTTATACTCTTCTCTGACCCCGCGATAACTGCGTAAACCCAGAAATTTAATATAATTCATATTTTGCAAGCAACCTATCAATTCCGTCTTATATTCGCTCATCTCCTTAACAATTGCCTCTTTATTCATTGACAATAAATTATGCCGGATAAGCCGCTCAAGATGAATATTTACTAACTTTCCAATCATTCTCTGCAAAATTACCGACTCGCTAATAATTTCCGCAACAAACCCTAAATTGTTTTCATCCTTAAATTTCATACTCTCGATCAAAAGCATATCTTCGTATAATTCGCTAATATCTTTGGTATTTATATCCCTTCCGCCTAAACCCATTACATAGTCAATTAATAACGGCCTCTCCAGAGTATTCAGTCCCTCAAGTGCCGTAGTTATTTCTGTAAACAACGGTCCGGTCTGCCCACCCAAAGAATCGGAACGATCCAAAACCGCTGCTACTTTTTTACCCTTTAACGCTTCAGCAATTGCCTCGGCCGGGAACGGGCGAAAGGCTTCAATATTTAAAAGGCCGGCTTTGATCCCGCCAGCTCTTAACTCATCAACGGTTTCCTCAGCGGTTTCGGCGGTAGAAAAAGCCAAACTTACTAACACCAACTCCGCATCTTCTAATTTATATCCGCTAATCGGCTGATATTTTCTGCCGCTAATTTTCTCAAAATCTTCAAATAGCTCCTTAATTTTTACTGCTGAACCGGAAATTACTTCTGATAAACCAACGCGATGTTCCAGATAATAATCTTGTAAATCGAGCGGCCCTACGGTAATCTTATCCTCTAAAAGGTTGGGTCTAAGGTTAGCTTCACCGACAACTTTTTTTATTTCTTCCTCAGTCAGAGCGCTAACTAGAGATTTAGTATGACTGGTTTCAAATCCCATATAAACAACCATCACCGGCAGACGCATTTTTAAAGCAAGGGCGCCCCCGATAATAGTCTTATCATAGGCCTCCTGAGGGTTGCGGGCAAACAGTGTGATCCAGCCGGCGGCATCTTTGGAGAACATCACATCACTAACATCACCGTGAATATTTATATTACCACTGATTGCCCGACTGGCAACGATCATTAAAATCGGGGATCTGGTCATCGCGGCAATCGGCATTATTTCTTGCTTAATCACCAATCCTTGTGAGGAAGTTACATCTACCACCAAACCTACCCCGGATTGCGCCGCCGCGACACAGACGGAGATGGCGGTATGCTCAGAATCCGTAGGGGTAATCTCCGTATCTATTTCCCCTTTTGCCGCAAACTCGGAAATCATCTCGGCCACCTTGGTTGAAGGTGTTATCGGATACATACTCGCCACCGCCGGATTCAAACCTTTTATCGCATAAGCCGCCGCTTCATTACCGCTCCAGACCTCACCCTCTAAAGCCTTAAGAATTTTCTCTATTTCGTTTTCAGTGATTGACGGAGTTTCCGCGCCGGCTCGCCATCCAATCGCAGCCTCTTCTTCATTTGTCTCACTAAATGCTTTCTCCACGATTTCCCGGTTATCTTTACCCAATCCTTCACCGTAACGGTAGGCAAATCTTCCCTCCACATAAGCCATCAGTTCGTTAACCTCAAGTTTTAAACCAAAGTGATTTAATGACTTTAATAAGGCTCCTAACATCGGCGTATTAATAAATTTAGGGGAAATACCGCTAGCATCAACCGTATATATTTTTCTTCCTTTAATCTTATATTGGTCTCTTAATTCCTGAGGAGTCAGCTTAGTGTTTACAATCACGACCCCATCTCCTCTTAAACCGTTAAGATAATCGTTACTTTTCATCAAACTAACATCAAGGACAACGCTAATATCAAGCTGAGTTAATGCCGAATGTTCTCTAATTTTCCCCCCTTTAATTTTATTAAAAGCTTTCACCGGCGCTCCGGTTCGCTCGGGACCAAACTGCGGGAAAGCTTCAGAAAAGAACCCTAACACCTTCGCTGACTCTGAAAATATTTCCGCCGTAGTAACTGCGCCCTGACCACCACGGCCAAACCAGACCACACCCACAGTATTACCTTTAAGCTGTTTGATGTTATGAATAGCGTTTGCCCGATTAATCGAAAAAGGTATCTTTTTGCTTTTAACTTCTTTTTTGACCGGCATTTTTTTGGGCTGTTCCTCCGCTATTCTTCTCTCAATTTCAGACAGCCAGAATTGAGTTTTTGTTAATATCTCCTCAATTTTGCCTCCCTTATATAAATCTAATAGCTCAACGTTTATTTTCGGCAAAAGCAAGCGAACTAGTTTTTCATCAGGTTTTTCTATACCTTTTATTTTCTTGATTATCTCTATGGCTAAATTTTCTTTTTGCCGGGTAAGGGTATCCTGATCCTTAATCTCTGTTTGCCAATCTTCAATATATTCTTGGTATTGTTGCACCAAATTTAAAAACTCTTTCTTTATCTCTCCCTCCTTACCAAAAAGATGCTTAAACCGGCCTTGTACTTTCAACCAATCAATAATTGTCTTTTTTTCTTTTGGCTGATAAGTTATTTTTAAAAAGCCGTCTTCATATTCATACAATGGCCAGACATCGGTATCAACTGCCAATCCAGCAATCTTTAGCGCCTGTTCCGAGGAAATTCGCTGGCCGGGAGGGCAAGAAGAATAAGCAATAATTACCGCCGGCCCTTTTTTGGCATGTTCCAAGGCTTTTTTTACCTTCCGATTAAAATCGGGCAGATGGGAAGGAGAAACAGTCGCCACATAGACATTTTTACCGTGGGCTTTCACAATTTCCATAAGATTTTTGCGCTGTTCCTCTTTACCGGCCGGGGTAGTGGTAGTGAGTGCGGCAAAAGGTGTGGCCCCGGAACGTTGTACGCCGGTATTCATATAGGCCCCGTTATCATAGATTACTAACAAACCGGCGTGTCCCCTTTCTAACCATCCTGATTCAGCCTGTAACCCAATATCATAACCACTACCATCTCCGCCAAAACCGATCGGCATAAGATTCTTTGTTATTCTACCGGTTTTTCTACCGGCTTTAATCGCCAAATCCAGTCCGCTTAATACCGCCCCTAAGTTCTCAAAAGCCACATGGATCGCCGAACCTTTCCAAGTAGTCTGGGGGAAAATTGTCGTCGAAACCTCCAGACATCCGGTAGCCAGACCAACAATCGGCTCTATTCCAGATTTAACCGCTAATTCCATTATGTTCTTGGTAATAATTGGCGCCGCACAACCAGAACACATCCGATGACCGGGAGCGAAAAATTTTTCTTCCTTTTCTGCCGTAATAAATTTAGTTAAAACATTGTCCAAAACCCTATCCCCGGAATCAACAAACCGATCCGGGGAAATACTCAAAAGTCCGTAATTATTAAAAATCTCCCGGCGTTTCTTCAGTTCGATATTCCGGGCACTTACCACTAATCCAATGTTACTACTATTAAGAAGTTCGGTCAATTTTTGTTCATCAGTTTCTCGGATTACCTCATACCCCGCACTTCTGAGTTCCTGAGCCAGATGATCATTTTCAACATTTAATCCATAGACCAAAACCGTTTTTTTTGGCTGAACAATTAATGACCACCCTTTCCCTTTTTTAATAAATGTAGCCAACAAAGCCGGTTGGCCGGCAATTTCCGGTTTAAACTCTATTTGCAAAATGTCATTATCTAAAGACGGTAAAATTTCCCCTTTCTCCCTTAATAGTTCTTTAACTAATTCAACTTCTTTACCAATAACTTCAATGTGCTTGCCGATAAGAGCAGAGGAAACTTCCACCTGTCTGGGGGCTAATTTTGCCTTATCCACCATTTTAATTGCTTTTTGCGGCTTAGCCAGACATTCTTCAGCACATAACGCACAGGATTTACAATATTCTTTATCAACTCCCAGAATCTTTCCCTCGGAATCCATAACCATTCCCTCATCCGGACAGACCATCACACAACGTTTGCAGTTGGTACATAAATCAAAATTTATCTCTGGCCTGTTTTTTCCCCAATCCCCGGTTTTGTTATACTCCGAACTACCGGGTTCTTCAATCCTCCCGCCTTCGGGAAGTTCCTCGTAAGTCATTTCTTTTTTCTCGGAAATTGAAGTAGTCATTTGCAAATAATCCCAAATTTCTTTTGCCTTTACATTAGGCAAGGTAAAGAACAAATTTTTATCCTTACTTTTTATTGCCAAACCAATGTTCGATTCTCCTTTACTTATGACAGTATATTTAACATTCTTTTGATCTATTTTCAAACCCTGTCCCTTTATAAAATTTTGTAATTCTAATATCGCTAAAGGCCCGAGAATATTTTCTTTAAAACTCCCCGCTTCTTTTGCTGCAATCAGCGGATGATATTTACCTTCCATTACCCGGGAAACCAAAGACTTTAAGCCGCTACTCTTATTATCGGGTGGACGCAAATAGTTAGCCATTAAATAATTCGGATCTAAGGAAGAAAATAAAAAACTGAAAACGATTACTACTGAAACAATTTTGGAAAATTGGTGCATAGAGTTCCTCCCATTTTCGCCAACAAATTATAAAAAGGCAGGTTGATGCTGAGAAAATAATTTAAAAGGTTTAGAAAGTTTGAAAGTTTAGAAAGATTTTTATTTGAAGTTTTTTGATCGCAACTTTTAACTCTCTAAACTTTATAACTTCAATAATTATTATTCCTTAGCCTTAGCTTCAACCTCGACCTTTCATGATAGTCAGATATATCTTACCATACCGCTGTTAAGATTATGTTAAGATTTTGTTAATTTTATGTAAAGATTTTATGAAGTGTGAATGTCGAGATTGCTCAAAAAAGCCCATTTTGTCATTGCGAGCGACCGCAGGGAGCGAAGCAATCTTGTCTTGTCGTCGAGATAAGAGATTGCTTCGGTCGTTTCACTCCCTCGCAATGACACCGCTAAAGACTTTTTGAGCAATCTCATGTCGACGGTGGAAAGTTAAAATATCGGCAAAAAACGATATCATCTCTCACTGATGACAGAAAAAAGAAGCGCTCGGAGATGCAAATTGAAAACGGCTTGAACTATTTTCTCAGATCATTAAAAATTTGGCCGTCTACCAGAGAGATGATGCGGGCGGCTTGGTTGGAGAGGGCTTCGTTGTGGGTGACGATGACGATGGTCAGGTTTTTTTCCTGCTGGATTTGCCAGAGTAGTTCTTCGATTTTTCGGCCGGTGTGTTGATCAATGATCTAAACATGGGGAAGAAGAACACGCCTCTATTGATTTATGTTAAAGCGTTGATTCCCCGTCTGATAAGTTGTTCGAGTTTGCTCAGCGCCATTGTTGGACTTTTTATTTATATATTTGCTTTTCAGTGGATATTTTTCAGGATGTTCCAGATTGTCAATTTCCAAATCAACATCTAAATTCGGCCAATATAGGTGAAAACCGTGAAGCAATTCTACTTTTTGAATTGATCTTAAGGTTTGGTCTTTCAAATATGGGTATTCCTCATAGCTTAAAAAATATTCTTTTCCTTTAACAAATAACCATATACCAAACGAGGAAATATTTTCAACCGATACTGAAATATTTTTTCCATTCTTTAATGATTTCATTTTTATGCTCCTCAACAAGTTTTTGTATTTCATTCAACTTTTTCGAATTAAGTTTATGATATATTGCAAGCGAAATTATAGGTTCAATCCAGAACTTTGCTTCACCATCTCCACAAATAATATGAACATGCATGCGATCTTCTTCATTTGAAAGAAAATAGAATCTATATCCTTTAATTCTAAATAATGTAGGGCTCATATTCTTCCTTTCTAACAGCAGGATTATACCATATCTATTGTAATAATAAAAGGTGTTTAACAACAAAATTAGGACTTCTTATCCCAATCCGTGCCGCCTAATTTTCATCCAGTGGAGAAAGAACTTCCTGTCTACCCTCATTTTTCCCCATATTATTTTCTATCTCCCCACTATAGTATCCTATTTTCCAGTCAGTAAATAAAGAGTAGCGCCTGTTCATGTCGCTGTGTATAGAACTATTTTCTCAGATCATTAAAAATTTGGCCGTCTACCAGAGAGATGATGCGGGCGGCTTGGTTGGAGAGGGCTTCGTTGTGGGTGACGATGACGATGGTCAGGTTTTTTTCCTGCTGGATTTGCCAAAGCAGTTCTTCGATTTTTCGGCCGGTGTGTTGATCGAGGTTGCCGGTCGGTTCGTCGGCTAAAAGGATTTGCGGTCCGTTGATTAAGGCGCGGGCCAAAGCGACCCTCTGGGCCTCGCCGCCGGAAAGCTGGCTGCGGTAGTGTTCTTTTCGATCGGTAATTCCGACGAGGGCCAGCATCTTCTCCGCTCTCCGGGCGATTTCCTGCCGATTATTTTTTTCCCGCTCAATCAAGGCCGGCAGCATCACATTCTCTAAGGCCGTAAACTCCGGTAAGAGATGATGGGCCTGGAACAAAAAGCCGATTTTCTTGTTGCGAATGCCGGCTTGCTCGCTTTGAGTTAATTGGGAAACTTTTTTTTCCTGGAAATAAACATCGCCGGCGGTGGGGGTATCCAGCAGCCCCAGCAGATGCAATAAAGTCGATTTTCCCGCTCCGGAAGGACCGATGATCGCCAACCGTTCACCGGAAGAAATTTCCAAATTGATTGAGGACAAGGCGATCACTTCTTTGTCGTCAATTTTGAAAATTTTATTTACAGCTTTTAAAGAAACAAGAGAATTCATATTTTAAATTAGTCCTGCGAGAATTTTACACACATAGTTAGCATTTTTTTCCCTCTTTTACAAAGAGGGGTAGGGGAGATTTAGACATTATTTTTAATTTCAAAATCCCCCTTAATCCCCCTTTTTAAAGGGGGAACAAACACAACCTTATTCATGCCGGATCGCTTCGCAAGGCTCGACGCTGGCGGCTTTTGCCGCCGGGTACCAAGCGCCGATCAAAGTAATGATTACGGCGATCAGCCCGACCAGCAAAAAATCGCTGATTAACATTTTTACCGGCAAGGTATCAATATAATAGACATCGGCCGGCAATTTGACAAACTGATATTTAGAAAGTAAAAAATTAATTCCCCAACCCAAACTTAAACCGATAAAAGTTCCCGTAAACCCCAGGAGTAACCCCTCCCAGAGAAAAATTCGCTTAATGGTTTGACTGGACGCGCCCATCGCCTTCAGGATTCCAATATCGCGGATTTTCTCCATCGTCATCAGCATTAAATTGGAAAAGATATTAAAGGTGGCCACCAGAACGATTAAGGTTAAAATAATCGTCATCACGATTTTTTCCAGTTTTAAGGCCGAGAACAGGTTACGATTGATTTCCATCCACGATCGGACCAGATAAGGATACCCGAGATAATCCTGGATTTGGCCGGCAAATTTTTCCGCCTGCCAAAATTCTTTTAACCGAACTTCCAGGCCGGTAACATTTTTTTTTAAATTGAAAATTTTTTGGGCCGTGGAAAGGGAAATAAAACCTAAAGAACTGTCGTATTCGTACATCCCTGTTTCCATAATGCCTTTAAGATAAAATGTTTCCATCTGGGGAAGAAGTCCGAAGGGAGTGGAGATTACCGCCGGAGAAACTAAAATGACTTTATCCTCTAAGCCCGCACCCAAATTTTTGGCTAACTCTTTGCCCAGGACAATCCCGCGCGGCTCTAGGGCTTCGTCTCCGGCTAAACTTTGCCAATCCCCTTTTTTTAATTTATCGGCCAGATCGGTAACCAGCAGCTCCTCTTTGGGAATAATTCCTTTAATCACCGCCCCAACACTGACCTGACCGGAACGCAAAATAATCTGGCTATAAACAAAAGGAGAGGTCGCCGCGATTTCCGGAAAGACCGCCAATTTTTTTTGGACAGCGGCATAATTCTCAAGCTGACCGCCAAACCGGTGAGTAATTAAGACATGCGCGTTAGTCCCCAGGATTTTCTTTTTCAAATCGCTATGGAAACCGTTCATCACGGAAAGGGTAACGATTAAAGAAGCGACACCTAAGGCAATCCCGCCAACAGCAATAACGGTGGTAAACAAGGTAAAAAGCTGTTTGCGTTGCGACACCAGATAGCGCCGGGCAATAAAAAAGGGGAAAGACATCTTAGCACCTTGGAATTATACGACTGAAAATTTACTCGCCTTCGACATTATTTTTCTTTCTTAATAAGGGGAAAAGGATCACTTCCCGGATGGAAGGAATACCGGTGAGAATCATCGTTAAACGGTCAATACCAACACCTAAGCCGCCGCAAGGCGGCAAACCGTATTCTAAAGCCGTTAGATAATCTTCATCTACGAATTGGGAAAACTCTTCTTGAGCGCCTTTATTCCTGGCTTGCTCTTCCATCCTGTTCCGCTGTTCAATCGGATCGTTTAACTCCGAATAGGCGTTGGCCAGTTCTTCACCGGCGATGAAAAGTTCAAACCGTTCCACCAACGCCGGGTTGTCTAACCGGGCTTTGGCCAAAGGGGAAATACTTTTCGGATAATCGGTGACAAAAATCGGGTTTACCAAATGCGGCTTAACCTTAACGTCAAAAACATGATCTAATATTTTTCCCGGCGTAACAGCGGTTTCCAACGGAACAGCTAACTCTTTAGCGGCTGTCCCCCAATCGGTTTCGGGTATCTGCGAAAAATCCCGCCCGGTATGTTCTTCGATCAGTTTAAATAACGGCTTGCTCTCCCAGGGCGGCTGTAAAGAAATTTTCTTTCCATTATATTCGATTTCTCTTGTGGCCAACACCTTGTCGGAAATATTCAGAATTAATGTCTGACACAACCCTTGCATCGCCGCGCAGTTGACATAAGCCTGATAGACCTCTAACATGGTGAACTCCGGGTTGTGGCGGGTATCAATACCTTCGTTACGGAAATTTTTGCCCACCTCGTAAACCTTTTCGTAACCGCCAACTACCAGCCGTTTCAAATACAGCTCCGGAGCAACCCTTAAATACAACTCCATATCCAAAGCGTTGTGATGCGTGATGAACGGGCTGGCCATCGCCCCGCCGGGTATCGACTGCATCATCGGTGTTTCCACTTCCAGAAAACCGTTAGTATTTAGATACTCCCGTAAAGCGGCGATAATCCGGGAGCGGGTATAAAACACATTCCGGACGGCCTCGTTACTGATCAAATCCAGATACCGCTGGCGATAACGCACTTCGACATCTTTTAAACCATGCCATTTTTCCGGCAACGGCCGCAAAGATTTTGCTAACAAGGTAAGTTTTTCGACTCTAAGGGTCAACTCTCCGGTTCTTGTGACAAAAACCGTGCCCTCGACACCCAAATAATCGCCGAGGTCAATCAGATGACTAAAAACATCGTAGTGTTCTTCGCCCAAAATATCCGATTTTAGATAGATTTGGGTCCGCCCAACGGCATCCTGTAAATGGGCGAAACTGGCTTTGCCCATTTCCCGAATCGCCACCATCCGTCCAGCCAGAGAAACTTTTTCTGCCGCATGCTCGCCTTTCTGCAAATGCTGATAAACTTCTTTTATCCGGGCCGTGGTATGGCTGACCGAAAACTGATTAGGATAAGGAACAATCTCTTTTTCCCTGAGCAAACGCAGTTTTTCTTTTCTTTGCTGGATTAAATTTTCCAAAGGAGAGGATGTGGTATTCACTGTTTTTCCAAAATTTGTTTAACTTTTTCTCTGAGAACCTTGGGGTCGAAGGGTTTTTCAATATAAACAACGACATTCCCGGCCATGACAAAAAGATCTTTCATCTGGCCTTTCGCGGTGAGAATGATCACCGGTATACCGCTCGTCGCCTCGCTTTGCAATAAATGGGAGTGCATCGTATACCCATCCATTTTCGGCATCATGATATCCAAAACAATTAAATCAGGAATTTCCTGCCGGGCTCTTGCCAACCCTTCTTCACCATCATAAGCTTCGACAACCTGATGGCCTTCTCTTTCCAACATAAATTTCACTAACTCAACGACATCTTTTTCATCATCAACCACCAGAATTTTCGCCATTCCTATCCCCCGCTAAATTAATTTAGCTATCTCTGTAAAGAGAAAAACCCCAAATTATAGCATGATTTTTTCTATCTTATCATATTCTTTTCGATTTTGTCAAATTAATCAATCAGATTTTGCAGAAACAGCTTGCCGAATACACTTCAAAACTACTTATCAATGTTGTCGTAGGCGTAGATGTGAAAGTAAATCAGCAAATACCGCCAGTCCAATCCCTGTCTCAGACCCCGGCAAAGATAGATTGCCAGATGGATAAAATACCGCCATTTGAGACGGATTAACATACGCAGTAACCGCCGGCCAAAGGTTAGAAAATAAGCCTTCTTCTGGAACCATTCAATTTGCGCAAGACTCAAATCAGGCAGCTGCACCACCGCCCCGAAAGTAATGTTATCGGCTTTTTGCCAACGTTCCTCGTCAATTTTACCGCCATACCGGGTAATCTGTTCCAGCCCTTCTTTAGTAAAAGGTTTATAAATAAAAAAAGCCGAACGGTTGGCGTCTAACTCCAAAGCCAAATCCAGCGTTCGCTGTAAAGTTGACCGGTCCTCGCCGGGACCGCCCAAAATATAAAAGGCAGTGAACCCGATACCATATTGTTTGGCCAATTTGAAGATACTGCGAATCTGCCGGTTACTGATTTTCTTTTTATAAACCTCGTTGCGAATATTTTCATCTCCGGCTTCCAAGCCTACCCGCAGTAACGCGCAGCCCGACCGGCTCAGTAATTTTATTTTCTTTTCATCCAGATGATCAATCCGGGAAAAAGCGCTAAAGCGCAATTTATTATTCATCCCCAGACGGGAATACTCCTGACAAAAAGCCGTCAACCATTGATCTTTAATCGTGAATACCGGATCAAAAAGCTGGGCTAACCGCAAGTTGCGGCGCTGGTACTTTCCCCATTGATAAGCAATTTCCTGCGCGTATTTTACCGGATCGCGAAAGCGAAAATAATCACCCTGCACCGCATCAGCTATCCCGTGGGCATCGCAGTAGGTGCATTTGTAAGGACAACCGCGGCTCCCTTGGATATAAAGCATCCCCAGAAAATAGAAATACTCATCCAAATCTTCCCAGAGATCCCAATTAGGCAGAGGCAAATCGTCAATGTTTTTAATAAAAGATCCGCCCTCGTTTTTAACGATCCTCTCCCGATCTTTAATCCAGAGTCCGGCCACCCCTTCCAGGCTTTTATTTGCGCTCAACCGATTAAGATACTCAGCAAGAACAAACTCGCCATCACCGACACAAACCGCGTCGACACCCGGCAAAAGAAGAGTTTTCTCCGGATGAATGGAAGCATGCGCCCCGCCTAAAATGATCGGCAGCTGGTAATCTTTCTTAATGTATTCCACAACCTCTTTTACATACTGCATGTACATCGTATTGGTAGAAAATCCAATGACATCCGGTTTGTGCTTCTCAATCCCTTTGCGCAGATGTTTTTTCCAATGATGCCGATGGAACGTGAGATCGACAATCGAAGCCCGATGGGTGGTCCGCTCGTTGAGATAAGTGGCTAGATTGGTGATAGCGATATCCAGCGCGGAAAAATCGCCGCCGACAACATTGATAAATTGGATATGCATAGTTTAGATTCTCCCCAACAAACTCATGATCCGCAGATACCAGACCATATACACCGCTTCCCAGACTACCCGGGAATAAAGTTTGGAATATCCATCGATCCGGTCATAAAAAACTATTGGGATTTCCCCCAAACTAAAACCATTTTTAGCAGCCCGGTAGATCACCTCAAACTGAATTGAATACCCGCGTGATTTCACTTTATCCAGATTGATTTTTTCCAGCACCCGGCGATGAAAAACCTTAAACCCGGTGGTCGGATCGAAAATCTTTAACCCCAAAAACAACCGGACATATTTGCTGGCCAAAAAACTGATTACCAGTCGTTTCAACGGCCAGTTAACGACATTCACCGTATGATTAATGTAACGAGATCCGACCACTACATCGTATTTTTCCAAAGCTTTCAAAAAATCGGGCAGGTAGGCCGGGCGGTGGGAGAAGTCGGCATCCATCTCAAAAATATAGTCATAGTTTTTACTCAGAGCATAGCGGAAACCGTCCAAGTAAGCCGACCCTAAGCCAAGTTTAGCCGGCCGCTCCAACAAAAAAAATTGGTCAGGATTGCTTCGACAAAATTCCTGGGCTATCTCCCTGGTCCCGTCTAAAGAGTTGTCGTCGACAACCAGGATATGCAGCCCCAAATTCAAGGCGAAGACTGCTTCCACCAGCCGTTTTATATTCTCCCGCTCATTATAAGTCGGAATAACAATTATCGAGTTCATATTTTTTTTTACAGGTCATGAGTCATGGGTTGTGGGTTGTGAGCTTATAAGGAATCGAGTCTTTTAAGATCAAGACTCAAGACTCATAACCCATGACTTTTTTTGGACTTTCCGCAATCAAATCGATCTTTTCACTTTACGCAGTAGTTTTTTAAAACCGGTAAAACTGAATAAATGTTTGCTGATATAGCCCCAGCGCCGGGGATGCAGATAAAATTTCATCAAAGCCTGGAGCTGAAAACATTTAACTCGGCGCGAAGAAAGATGCTTGCTCTCAAACACCCGATGAGCATAATAATTATAATCGGCAAAATTTTGGCTGATTTGATATTCGCCGCTGGCGGCAATTTTATCATATAAATATGTGTGCGGTAAAGGTGTTGTTAAAGAAAAAGTTGCCTCCTGAATCGGCAAAGAGACCGCCAGTTTGATGGTTTGTTTAATTTCTTTCACTGTTTCCCCGGGACCACCCAGCATGAAGAAACACAAAATTTTAATTTTCTGCCGCTGGGCAGCCGCGCTTACCGACTTAATCTGCTCAACTTTAATTTGTTTATGATAAATTTCGTCGAGGACGCGCTGGGAACCGGACTCCGCCCCCAAATGACATTTGCGCAACCCCGCCGCATACATCTTTTTCATCATCAGCTCGTCTATCGTATCAGCCCGGGTATTGCAAACCCAAAGCAGATCCGAATTTTCTTTTTCCGATAACCGGCAAATTTTTTCCACCCAACTCTTATCAACCGTAAAAGTATCATCATGAAAAAATACCGCGCCAAGTTTGTATCGATCTTTTAGATACCGCATCTCCTCAACCACATTTTCCGGACTGCGCCGGCGCAGTTTTTGTCCAAATATTTTGCTTAAGGCCGGCTGACAATAACTGCACTGGAACGGACATCCCCGCGAAGTCAAAATACTGGTTCCTTTAATTTTTAAATCCAGACAATCCAGATAATGCCAAAGATCCAAATATTTATCCATCTCCAATAAATCCAGCGCCGGAAAATCCAACTGATCTAAATTTTCCACAAAACGCGCGGGGGGAGTTTTTTCCAGTTGTCCGTCTTTTTGATAAGCGATCCCGCTAATCGCCCGCCAATCCCTAACCGGAAATTTGTTGACAATCGAAGCCAGGGTATTTTCTCCCTCCCCGATTACCACGGCGTCCGCCTCCGCAGTCACCGTCTCAGGCATTACTGTCGGATGCGGCCCGCCGATCACCACTTGAGCTTCCAGCTGGCGGGATTTCCGGGCAATTTTTACCGCATCGGCATACATCATCGTATCCGCATAAATTCCGACCAGATCCGGCTGAATAGCGGTTAAACGGTCAAAAATATAATTTAAGGAGGGATGAAAAGTGGAGTCAATAACGAATATTTCCGTTTCCGAATCTGTCATTTTGCGCAAATGGCTGGCCAGATAAGCCACCCCCAGCGGCGGATCGCCGGTAGGAATTTTTAGACGAGGATAAACCAGAGCGATTTTTAACTTCCGGGACATATATTTTTATTTGAACTGGAATTATTTATACTTTTGCCTCAGATATTCCGCGGTTTGCAGGCCGCTGGAAAATGCCGAATCCATCGTCCGGGGATTGGGATATTCTTTATAGACACCGGTTAAGTAAATGTTTTGATAATCCAAGTCAATCGGTGGATTTTGATAGTTAGACTGGAAAATCGGCTGACTGTAGGGAAATTTAAAAATTTTCATCCATAAACAGCTGACATCCGGCCAGATTTTTTGCAGATCCTGCAAATATCTGCTCTTTAACTCTTCATCAGAAAGCTGGTAGAGGGGATCTTCTTTATTCACATAACTGAAAAGATAGTAGACATACCCTTGCCGGCTGGCCGCCGGGTTAAGCACAGAATAATTAAAAATCCCCCCAGAACAAAGCGGCGGCTCCAAAAAGACCGACCAGTAGTATTTACTGAGCAGCTGCGGAGAAGCAAACACCGCGCTAATCATTGGTTTATAGCCAACCTTGTTTAAAAGATTCTGTTTTTCTTCGGGAAATTTAGCCAAAGAAAGCAATACTTGAGCCGGCAGACTGGAAACGACAATTTCGGTATTCTCAACTCTATCTTTTTGTTTTAGTTTATCCCAAATTTTAATTTTCCCGTCCTCGATAACGGTGATCCGCGAAGCGGTTTTAATCCGGCCGCCTTTCTGTTTAATTTTTTCCGCCAGCAAATCAATTAAATTCTGCCAGCCGGCAGCCGGAGCGCCATAACGGTCGAAATTCCGCACACTTTGATGCAGTCGTTTTACCAGCCAATCGGTGGCCACGTTGGACAGCGGCATACCGAATTTTATTCCCACTAAATTCTCAAAAAGTATTTTTGTGGTTCGTTCCCCCAATTTATTTTTTAACCAGACATCGCAGGGTGATTGCCGCAATTTTTTCCAATCGTGGGGCAAGAAACAATACAACCCAAACCGGAACAGCCGCCATTTATCTCTCAAACTGAGCGGAGAGAAAGAAAAAATGTGCTGCGGCCGGCTAAGCAGATACTCCTTGCCGTAATACCAAAAGCTCTGGGGACTGCGGGTCCAAAGCATCTTTTCCCAGAAATTATATTTCTTTAGATAGTTGCTGGTAAACTTATCCGGAGACATCAAATGGTGGTAAGCCAGCGGTATATTTTGCCCATCCATCGGGAAAGAACGGGCCAGCCCGCCGAGAACAGTCTCCTGCTCATAAACAACGACCGGGAAACCGGCTTCGCTTAACTGTTCCGCGCAGGTCAATCCGGAAAGGCCGCCGCCTAAAATGGCAACTTGAGGTCTATTCATTCCTTCTTATATATAGCAGAAATAACTGCCGGTTACAAGGAGAAATAGCGGGATTCAAAAAAATCGATTTCTTTAAACTCACAACTCATGACCAGTGTTCTTTTAGGTGCGAAAATATTTTAAGCTTTTTCATCCAGGTTCTCGCAATCAATCGCGGTTCTAGTTGGTATTACTCAGTATCACCAGTTTAAATGTTGCATTGCAAGACCTGACCCCAGTTCACTTTGTGACCCCAGTTCACTTTGCTGATTGTTTTTTTAATTCCTGGTTGGCTTGGTTTAAAGCTCTTAAAGCGCTGGTATAGGTTGGATCGATTTTTAAAATTTTGTTGAATTCCAAAACAGCCCGGCCATATTTTTTTTCATACACATATTTTATCCCTTTCAGATAATATTCAATAAACTTTTTTTCCTTTGCCTGGCGAGAACTAAATATTTCCTGACCAAAACGAACCGTTAAACCAAAATGGTGGGATAAAATTAAATCCTGTCTTCTACTGCGCGTGGCTAAACTATAACCAAGACTTAAGCTGCCGCCTTCCAAACCGATCCCGGTATTAATTTCTTCCTCATTAAAACCTAACCGCAGTTTAAGAAAATTGCTCAGCGGATATTCCAACCCATAATATAATTTAGTTGAATCGCCGGAATTTTTTTGCCAATCGATGCTCAAGATTAATTGGTCATTCGGTAACCGGCCGCCTACTCCATAGCTAAGACCGGCCTGGCAGCCGAAAGGGAACCGATCAAATTTATCGGCCAAATCCAATTTTGGGGCAACAACATTTTTCAAACTCAGCCCAAACCTCAAATTTTCCATCACCTTGGATTTCCAACTTTCGCCAAAACGATAGAGCAGCCCTAAATCCATCCCCCAACCCGCCGCGCTCTTACCAGCCAGCTCCTCTTTAATTTGTTTGGCATTGATCCCGCCGGAAAATCCCTTAAAAATTTCCTTCCCGTACCCCAACATGACAATCGACTCTTTTTCCGCTATTTTTTTTGTAACAGTTAAATCCCAGCTCAGCAAACTTAAACCAAAATTACCTAATTTTATCGTTGGCTGAACAAAACTAAAAATATATTCCTGATTCTCTCCTTCAAACGCAGAATAAGAACCGCTTAATTCTTTTTGAAAAATTTGAGTCAGTCCGGCCGGGTTCCAGTATACAGCCGAACTTTCGTCGCTGATCCCCGCATAAGCCCCGCCCAGGCCGATGGCCCGCACACCCCAACTCAAATCACTCAAATTATTTTCGGCAAATATCGGCGCCGCAAACACCGCTGACAAAAGCATCCAATTCACTAAAAATATTTTTAGGCGAAACATTTTTTGACCTCACCCCGATCTTTTATTATTGCCCTTTTTTCCAGGGGAAAACATTGATGCGAAAATTAAAAAAACCCAGCCAATCGTAGCCACCGCGATAATGCAGATAAGCTACATCAAAAGAAAAATGGAGAAATTTTCCCAAATGCGTATTAATAATCCATGGATTAAGCTCCAGATTGTTTGGTTTAACAAACTCTAATTTGACACTCATCAACGAGAAGAAGTCCAACTCGCCGGCGGCATAATACATATTGGGAATAATATTTTGCTCCTCGGATACCGCCGGCAAATACTCGGATAAATAAGAAACCATATTCCCTACATTGCCTTTTAAATAACCGCCATGCAAAGTTAACGGCCCTATATTTTTGCTGGCCGCCAAGTAAAACCCTAATAAGGTTTTAGAAGAAGATTTTTTCAAGGAGACCAACTCGACATCTGTGGAGGAAGCGCTGGGTGATTTAGTATCCCGCATCAGATAAGAAACCTGATACCCCATCGCTAAAGACGGGGTAAAGGGGGTTTCTTCCTGAAGAACTAATTTTGGATCAAAGGTAAAAATCCAGATTCCTACCCGGCTGAGAAAGTCTTTCCCAGTTTTATTTGTGCTGGTTTTTTCCGGAAAATCATGATAACCATAAAGCCGGCCGATATAGTAAGTGGAAACTATGTCCAAATTTGCCCCGGCCCCCTGACTCATCCCGTTACGATAAGCGGTCGGCATTAAAATTAATCCGCTTTTACTAACCGGAAGAACCTCAGCCGAAACAATTGCCGACGGCGAACTTAAATTGTTTTGATTATCGATTGCTTTAACAAAATAAAAATACTTCCTTCCTTCATTTACTTTTTTATCCCGATAACTGGCGGCTGTGACGCTTTTTTTGGTTATTTTGCGAAATTTTCTGCTGTCGGTAGACCGATAAACATTGTAGCCGACAATCTGCTGTTCCACACCGGCCGGTTTTTTCCATTCCAACAATATAGCCTTCTCTCCGGCTTTAGCAGTAACCTCCACAGGAACAGGCGCTCCCTGCGCGAATAGAAAAGAAGCTAAAGCGGACAGACCAAAAATAAGCAAAAATAACCGGAATTTTTTGTGATAAGCATTCATAGGAGCATAGGTCATGAGCCATGGGTTGTGGGTTGTGAGCTTAAAGGAATCGAGTCTTTTAAACTCAAGACTCATGACTCATAGCCCATGGCTTATTTTGGGAATTCCGCTAGCAATCGCGTTTCTAGGATTTTAATCAACTTCTATCCATACTGGACATTTCCATCGATTTGAGAAAATCTTTATTGGATTTAGTGGCCGAAATTTTTTCCACCAGCAGTTCCATCGCCTCTATCGGATTAAGCGTGCTTAACACTTTACGCAAAATCCAAATTTTATTCAAGGTGTCCGGTGTCAACAACAACTCCTCTTTTCGCGTGCCGGAACGATTAATGTCAATGGCTGGGAAAACCCGTTTATCGACCAACTTGCGTTCCAAAACCAACTCCATATTTCCGGTACCTTTAAACTCTTCAAAAATAACATCGTCCATCCGGCTTCCCGTGTCGATTAAGGCGGTAGCGATAATTGTTAAACTTCCACCTTCCTCGATATTACGGGCCGCACCGAAAAACCGTTTCGGCCGCTGAAGCGCTAAAGAATCCAATCCGCCGGAAAGTACCCGTCCTGAAGAAGGAATGGTCGCATTATAAGCCCGGGCCAGGCGGGTAACACTATCCAGCAGAATCACTACGTCTTTTTTGTGTTCTACCAGCCGTTTGGCTTTTTCGATAACCATTTCAGCCACCTGGATATGACGCTCCGGCGGTTCATCAAATGTGGAAGCAATCACTTCGCCATTTACCGACCTTTGCATATCGGTAACCTCCTCCGGACGCTCATCAATCAACAAAACAATCAGCACAACATCCGGATGGTTAGTAGTAATGGCGTTGGCAAACTTCTGCAGCAGAATCGTCTTGCCGGTCCGCGGCGGAGCAACGATCAATCCCCGTTGTCCTTTGCCGATCGGGGTAACAATATCCATCACCCGGCTGGAAATCTCGTCTCTCTTCGTTTCCAAAACAATCTGTTCATCGGGATATAGAGGGGTTAAATTATCGAAAAAAATCCGATCAGCAATACTTTCCGGCAGCTCACCATTTACCGATTTAACTTGAAGCAAAGCAAAAAAACGCTCGTTTTCTTTCGGCGGGCGGACTTCCCCGCCAACGGTATCGCCTTTCCGCAACCCAAACTTTTTAATCTGGGATGGTGAGATGTAAATATCATCCGGACCGGGTAAATAGTTGTAATTGGGAGAGCGCAAGAAACCAAACCCGTCGGGTAAAACTTCCAGCACACCTTGGCCTAAAATAATCCCTTTTTCTGCTCCCTGACTCTGTAAAAGACGGGCAATTAATTCCTGCTTGCGTAACCCTGATACACCTTCCAATTTTGAATCTTTAGCCAACTTGTTTAGTTCGGTGATAGTTTTTTTGTTCAACACCGACACATCCATTAATTCCATACCTGAAACCTCCCTGAATTTTTAGATAATACAATCTTACTTTTTTACTTCTAAACTCCCTGTTTTACCGGCAAGGTAACGGTGAAAGTTGAACCTTTACCTTCACCGGCAGTTTCCACTTTTATATCTCCTCCGTGGGCGCGAACAATCCTCAAACTCACCGACAAACCCAATCCTGTTCCTTTATCAACTTCTTTGGTGGTGAAAAACGGTTCAAAAATTTTCGGCAGATGTTCTTTTTTTATCCCCATCCCGTTATCGGCAAATGACAAAACCACTTTTTCCCCTTGCCATACGGTAGCGGCTGTTAACACCCCTCCCTGGGACATTGACTGCTGCGCATTCATGATAATATTGACAAGCACCTGCTGCATATCAGCTTTACTGACCGGCACCATCGGTAAATTTTGCTGATATTGTTTTACAACCTTAATCCCCTCGGCTTGAATTTTAGGCCGGCATAAATTCAGAGTTGTATCAATGAGTTCATTTACTTGAACAAGCTCGAGAGAAAATTGTTTTTGGCAGGCAAAATCAACCATATTATCAATAATTTTTTTGCATCGTTTCACCGCTTCCTCAATGACGATCAAATCATGAGACCAACCGTTGTCTGCGCCAATTTCACTGCGTAGGATTTGGGCATTCCCCAAAATTACCGTCAACGGATTGTTCAGTTCATGAGCAACCCCGTAGGTCAAACTGCCTAAAACCATCATTCTTTCACAATGGATCATTTGATCCTGAATATTTCTCAATTTTAGAATTTTTTCTTTTATGTTTAGCTCCAGGGAATTGTTATGCTCTTCAATTTTTTCCAGAATGCAATTAAACGAGTAGACCAACTGGCCAATTTCATCGTTACTGGCCGGCGCCAACCGTTTATTCACTTCTTGGGGATTGTCATTAATTACGGAAGCAAACCCGGATAATTTTTCAATCGGTCTAATTAAGGTATATTCCAAAAACACTACTGTTAAAATTATTCCCAAACCTAAAATAACCGGCAAAAATAAAATATTTTTAGAACTATAAATAAAAATTAATCCCAGGAGAATGAAGATGCTGCTAACACCAAAAACTGTTTTTATCCTTATACTGTTGTATCGAAAATTGGCCATAGCGCCTGATATTGTTTTTTTATAATTTTACCAAAAGACAACGAATAGAGACGGGATCGCAAACAAAAATTAAAAAATCAAAACTGCCCAAAACTAAAATTTATTTTAACACAGATATAACGGAGGGAAAAACTCTCCATAAAACAAACATTCAGCATTTAGATATTTTTATTTCATTTTTAGGCTGGTTTTAAACACTGGTGGCTTATTCTAACAAAAACTTTTTATCGCTGTCAAGCCAAATCTGAAATTTTCCTTTTTTTCCTCTCCCTTGAGGGGAGAGGGAATATCTATGTTTTTTCGGTCTATTTTATGAGGCTAAAAAAAGCCGGATTACGAAAGGCACGGAAGGCTTAACACCTTATCAGCGTGCTACATTTCAGTAATCCGGCTGAATTCCACGCTACCTCTAGTTAAGGTATAGCGGAAATCAGAAAAATTTCAAGCACTTTTTTATTTCCTCGTCTTAGCCGCAACGATAGCTTACGCCGAAACCACCACGCGGCCAACGCCAGGAGACATTGTTGTATTCGCTGCAGATGATCCGGCAGGTACCGCATTCCAAGCAGCCGTCCGGATTAACCGCTACTATTTTTTTTTCGTCCTTAGTCCAGCAGCCGCAAGGGCAGGCTACCGTGCATTGTTTTTTTTCGCACCGCAAACAGTTGTTCTGATCAATAATTTTGATGTGCGGGTTGCCATGATCAACCTCAAAATGGTCCAAAAAAAGCAACTCTTCCACAGTCATCTTCCGCATCTTTACAACCTCCTTTCAACTTAGCACGCCTTCGGCACAAGCTTTTTGATTCCCCTCTTTGGTTAAGCAGGGAACGGTCGCGACCGTTCCCTACAACTTAAAATTTCCGATGCATAACAAACATTGAATTTCCTATACGGCAAATTAGGCAGGGAACGCATATATGCGTTCCCTGCAACTGCAGCCTGCAACTAATAAGTCACCTTCATCAGGCATAAGCCATGCGGCGGCGCCGTGGGGAGATAAAAATCCTTTCGACAGGTTTCTACCGCTTCCCGTACAACCAAGGGATCCAGCTTTTTACACCCGGTTTCTACCAAACCGCCAACCATTCGACGAATCATTTTGTATAAAAAATTTGTGCCTTCAATTTCAAAACAAATAATTTCATTCTGTTTTAATATTTGAGATTTAGTAATCCGGCAAAATTCGTTTTTTCTTGCCGATCCCCGGCAGGAAAAAGCCGAAAAATTATGCTTACCTAAAAAATATTTGGCAGTTTTTTTCATCAAATCAACATCTAAAGGAAGAGGCAGGCACCAGGTATAGCGCCGGGACAAAGAACGAATAATCGGGGCGTTGGATATCGTATACCGGTAGGTTTTTCTTCTTGCCGAATAACGGGCATTAAAATCCGGCGGGACTTCCTCCGCAGATAATACCGCCGCATCTTTGGGTATAAAACTATTTAAGGCTTTAACCAGGCTAGCCAAAGTAATCTTGCTGTCGGTTAAAAAATTTGCCGTCTGCCCCTGGGCATGCACACCACAATCGGTCCGCGCCGCGCCAATTACTTTTACTTCTTTAGACAAAGTCTTGAACAAAGCCTTTTCTATTTTCCCTTGAACTGTTCTCTTTTGTGTATTGTTCTGTATTTGCCAGCCGGAGAAATCAGTTCCGTCATATTCGATAATCAGTTTAATGTTTCTAAGATTTGTTAAAGACATTTTTTTCAAGCAGCTAAACAAAATTCTTCTGAATCAGGTACTCGGCAATTTGGACAGCATTTAGGGCTGCGCCTTTCAGCAGATTATCCGATACAACCCAAAGGTTTAAACCGTTGGCAATAGTATCGTCTTCACGAATTCTTCCCACAAAAACCTCACCACGTCCGGTAGAACCAACCGGCATCGGATACAATTTTTGGGACGGATTGTCCAAAACCACCACACCCGGAGCCGACTTGAGCAGCTCCCTGGCTTTCTCCGGGGTAAGTTTACGCTCGGTTTCGATATTAATCACTTCCGAATGCGATCGGAAAACCGGCACCCGGACAGTAGTCGCGGTTACCTTAAGGGAATTGTCTCCCATAATCTTTTGCGTTTCCTTAACCATTTTTATCTCTTCTTTCGTATAACCGTTTTCTAAAAACACATCGATTTGCGGGATACAATTAAAAGCGATCTGATGGGGAAATTTGTTCGGCGCCGGTATCGGATTACCGAGCAAATAAGCCTCGGCTTGTTGATGTAATTCTTCCATCGCCCGGCCCCCGGCTCCGGAAACCGATTGATAAGTAGCCACTATTATCCGCTTTATTTTAGCAAAATCGTGCAGAGGTTTAAGCGCAACTACCATCTGGATTGTCGAACAATTAGGGTTGGCAATAATTTTTTTATCTTTAGCCAGTGTTTGGGGATTAACCTCCGGAACTACCAGCGGGATTTCCGCTTCCATTCGCCAAGCGCTGGAATTATCAATCACAAAAGTTCCCGCTTTTGCCGCAATCGGGGCAAACTGTTTAGAGATTACCGATCCGGCCGAAAAAAGCGCGATCTCGATACCTTTAAAAGAATCTTTGGTCAATTCTTCCACGACAATGTTCTGTTGGCGGAAATGCAGCACTCGGCCGGCGGAAAGCGCCGAAGCAAACAACCGGATAGATTTGATCGGAAAATTCCGTTCTTCCAGTTGACGCAGCATTTCCTGACCAACCGCCCCCGTCGCTCCCGCCACTCCCACATTATACTCGCGCATCATCTTCTACCTCTCCATTTAAATTCACTTGATCTTTTGATCTTTAATCTTTTGACCTTAAATTTTGATCTTTGATTTTTGATATTTATATATACGACGCCACTAAATCGCCGACTTCTTTGGTGCCTAAACCCATTTTGCCGGCATCCATGCTTTTCAATTTTCCTGAAACCAGGGTTTTCCTGATTGCCTGTTCGATTAAATCTGCCGCTTTCCTTTCCCCCAGTGTTTCCAGCATCATCGCTCCGGCCGCGATCGTGGCAATCGGATTAATCTCATTTTTCCCGGTATATTTTGGAGCGGAACCGTGAATCGGTTCAAACATGGAAACCCCGTTGGGATTAATGTTGCCGCCCGCAGCCACACCCATCCCCCCCTGAATAATTGCTCCTAAATCGGTAATAATATCGCCAAACATATTACAGGTAACGATGACATCAAACCACTCCGGATTTTTTACAAACCACATGCAGCAGGCATCAACAAAAGCGTAATCCTTGGAGATATCGGAATATTCTTCGCCCACTTGCGCAAAAGCCCTCCGCCAAAGATCGTGGGCATAAGTGAGCACATTGGCCTTATCAACTAAAGTCAGTTTTTTTCTGTTGCTGCGTTTGCGGGTATATTCGAAAGCATAGCGGATACAGCGTTCCACACCTTTCCGGGTATTCACATCTTCCTGAATACCTACCTCATCCGGCGTGTCTTTTTTAAAGACACCGCCGATTCCGCAATAAGCCCCTTCAGTATTTTCCCGGACCACCACGAAGTTGATTTGCTCCGGACCTTTATCTTTTAACGGTGTCCAGACCCCGGGATAAAGAACTATCGGACGCAGGTTGATATACATATCCAGCTCGAAACGGATCTTCAAAAGTATGCCTTTTTCTAAAACCCCCGGTTTAACCTGAGGGTGACCAATCGCTCCCAAGTAAATGGCGTCTAATTTTCGCAGCTCGGCAAGAACGGAGTCCGGAACCAATTCGCCGGTTTTTAAATAGCGCTCCCCGCCCAAATCATAGTTAACCAATTCATAGCGAACTTTTTCTTTTCCAGCCGCTGCCTCTAAAACCTTCAAACCTTCCCTAATCACCTCCGGACCAATACCGTCGCCAGCCAACACCCCGATCTTGTACATTTTCACTCCTTTTCTAATTTTTTATTTGAACTATTCGCGCCTCTTTTCCATGATAAAATATGAGAAGTAACATAATCGAAATTAAACGGTTTAAGCAAACAATCCACCGCGCCCAGCCGGAACGACTCCACCACTTTTTCCGCGTCGCGATAAGCGGTAATCATCACTACCGGCAAATCCGGGTCAACTTCCTTAATTTTTTTCAACACCGCCAACCCATCAATATCCGGCAGACAAACATCCAGCAGCATCAAATCCGGCATTTCCCGCATCGCCTTTTTAAGAGCCTCTTCCCCATTAGTAGCGGTCACCACCGTATGACCCTGAGTTGTGAGGAAAGAATCCAACAACTCTAAGGTATCCACCCCATCATCAACTAATAAAATTTTCATAATTCCCCCCCATTAAAACAAATCTTCAGTTCCAAAACTTCAGCAATCAGTTAATCCTCTCCGGACTTCAGAATAAATATCCAAAAGATGATTATACAAAATTTTCTGCGAAAACAAAATATTTTTTTCAGAAATTTTTCAGACAACGGCGGGCATGAATCAAATTAAATTGAGGTAGAAATATTGGTCGTCTTCAATTGATTTATATTTAGTAAAGGCATCAATTTAAACCGGGTGAAGGGAAATTCCAGATAACCCTCTAAACCATCCCCTAAATACCGCCCCACATTCCATATAAATGTACTAATAGCCACTACAGATATTATTGTTCCTGCAACCTCAAGATACACCGGGTTATCTTTTATCAATAAAAGCGAAGGAATGCCGACAACCAACAAAGCACCGCCTTTGCTTAAAATATCTAGAATGCCGGCATTGGCTTTATCTTCTTTATTTCCAAGTTTTTCATAAGCGATAAAAATCTCTCTTATGTCAAGCCCAAAAATTTTTCTATCATTGCTCACCCAATTGAGCGGCACTACATTATCATTGATACTTTTAATTAACTGCATGGCGTTCTTATCGAAATTATTATTAACTTCATCAAAGAGTGATCCTTGAATGTTTTTGATATTTTCCATGTAATCGCCCGATAGTCCACAATTTTTAACATAATTATGCAAACACAATCCTACCCATATTGACCGAAACTTATTATCAGTTATTTGATATTTTTTAAAAATTTTTCCTGCCGCGCTAATAACATCTTCTAATTCAAAACCATCATCAACATCTTTCTTACTTGAAATAATTTCTTTCTCTATTTCTTCTTGCAAATCGTAACCGTAGCCACGATTTGATAAAATATTTTTACGCAATTCCGCGAATTTACCTTTATATTCATCACTCTTTAAATCCGCATTAAACGGCACGACAAAACGAACAATCCTCTTTGAAACAGGATCCTTATGATCGGTAAGTATTAATTTCCCATTTTCATCCTTGAAATCCTTTTCAGTTACCGCCTGCATGGCTCCTATAACCACAACATTATCCGGAACAATTAAATCTGCACCATCGGGTAATGCGCAATTGATCACTATCGAATTTTTACCAATCTTTACTCTACCCGGTTTCCCTGCCCATTCAACATTATAAACTAATGAACCTTTTGGAATACTATCTTTAATCTGGCGTGAATCGATTATATTTTCTTTATCACCTTTCAATCCAAAATACCAAAGATAACAAGGATTTCTTTCCATTACCGCTTTGTACAAACAGTCAGCAAAAACTTGCGGGCTGCCCACATCATGCCAATCTCCATCCACAACCAATAACTGAATGCTATTTTTTTGCGGATATATCACATTTAATTTTCTTTTAAATTCCAAAGCAATCATTATTTCTTCCTTAGTATATTTAGGCTTACCCTTGTCTTTGATTGCCAAGTATTTCTTGATATTCTTTTCATCATTTTCATCTGCTATATTAATCATCTCTTCATAAACGCGTGAAACATCACTTTCCGACAAGATACCTGCCTTAATTAATTCGGCGGATTTGTCGCCTACCCAGATATATAAATCAATCGCTTTTTCATCAACAACATGATTCCAGGCGTTGGCATAACCAATTTCTCCAATTTCACTTATTAATTCATCACGATTAGGTTTTTCTCTAAAAACTATCTCTTTTTTCGCCCTGCCTATCCCCCACCATCCCAGACCTTCAGCATTGTTTACTTCTCTAATTCTTCTTCTTAAGCCTAAAGCCCCTATTCCACTTTCAAGTTTATCGAAAGCACCGATGCCCATGTTCAGATGATCGCTGGATCGGACATAAACACCTTTAAATTCCCCCTGTTTGTAATTCTGAATATTACTTTCGGCATCTTCAATGATTCTGTCAATAACCGACAGTTCTCCATCAGTGAAACTGGAAGCAAGGAGTTTTACCAGTCCTTTTAAACCAAGAGGGTTATTCTTATCCGGGCCTGCAGTAATAATGTTTATCATTCGTTCAGCTTTTCCTGCATCCTGAATTATTAACCACCCTTTAGGAGATATCCCTTTGGAGCGAAGCGCTTTCATGGCCTCACTGGTACCGAGTAGATTGCCGGCTTTGGGGATTCCAGGAATTTCTTCTACGATAAATTCTATTGTTAATTCTTTCGGATAAAATCCATAATCTTTCATTTTTTCGAAATGATCAATATAAGCCTTCTTTTGCCTGGCATTATTCACAATAACCAATATACCGGCAAACAAACCACCCACTGTACCATTTTTCTCCCGATTTTCTATCCAATTAATATTTTTTAGCATTAAATCTTTTATGTTTTCCTTAACTTCCTCTTCCACGATCTCACTCATCTGTGGCGGACGGAGGTGGAAATCGTTTTTGGCGGTGGAATTTGCGCCGGCAAAAGATGTCCCTACGGAAAAGATTAAAAATGTTTTAAGGGTGAAGAAAACCGTTAATCTCTTCATCAAACTCATGATTTTTCTCCTTTTTTTATAAGTATAGCCATGGAACCGTTCCCTACACAAACCCAAAAGGGGGAACAAAAAGTCCGCACCGAAGGTGCGCTAATTTAACATTTCCATTTTCAGCATCTGTCAACACTATCAGCTATGTCCCCTACGTTTGCGTAAAAAAAGATGATTAGTTATTTTTAAAGGTATTTTTACAATGATGAAAAAATCGCTTCTAAAAATTTTTTTTTAAGTTCTGAATTTCGGTTGATTGCCTTTAGCGAAAGTGTCCCTGTTTTGACTTCCGAACCATAAGCACGGTTAATATTTTCCATTTTTTCAGAATAGTGATTGTAATTATTATCCCAATTTTCTTTTGCCCATTTTGGTAATTTTTGTAGTGTTGTATTGAATAAGGGATCGTCTTTTAGCCCATCTAAAAAAACTAAAGTCTCCTGATATATTTCTGCAGGGTTTTTATTAGTTTTTAGTTCTAAATGTAGGTCAATAATTATTTTTTCAGTTTGTTTTGGGTCTAGACAAACATAAGTAGCTAATTTATCCAGAAATTGCAATAATTGAGATCTTGTCTGTGTCGAATCGCGTCTACCCTTATCAACAATTTCATTTAATTTTTGATTAAATTTTTCCTCTCTGTTTTTATCCCAAGGATAATTGGTGCGTTCAATCAATAAAATTACGGTCTTTCTATCTATCTCCAATTTTCCTAAAGCATTTATTAACTCACGATTAGTTTCCAATTGTTTAATCGTTCTTTCTACTTTGGGTAGTTGGTAAGGCTCGCGGATGTCAAAATCGTGAAGCGAGGCGGCAATTACAGTTTCTAATAATTCAAACGGTTTATATCTACCTTCTTCAATACCTTTTTTCACAGTTAACCAGATTAAAAAAGCTACTTCCAATCCGTGTTCATATCGATTATAGCCTTCACCGATTAGGCCACTTTTACCTTTTACGCTATCTAAAAAAGCTACATATACTTTCCAGTTAGAAAAAAGAAATTCATTTTGAAATAAAGCCTTTATTGTCTCATAATCTGGAAATTTTTGGCTTATTTTGTCTGAAACGGATGGAAATTTCCCTATCATTTCAGAATAGTAAATTTTATTTTTATCCCAATTATCCTTTGCCCATGGAAGTAATTTTTCTTCCAATATTGTTCGGAATAAGGGGTCCTTTTCCAGTCCAGACATAAAATCTAAAGTTATCTGAAGCATATCTTGAGCATTTTTTCCGGTTTGTAGTTCTACACTTAGGGCAACAATCCTATCCATAGAATGCGTTCGGTCCAGACAAACATAAGTAGAAGATTTATCCAATAGTTGCAATATTTCAGCTCTCTCCTTTATCGAGTCGCGTTTTTTCTTATTTTCAATTTTATTTAACCCCTCCTTAAATTTTTCCTCTCTGTTTTTATCCCAAGGATAATTGGTGCGTTCAATCAATAATCTTACTGCATTTTTATCTACCTTCAATTCTGCTAAAGCTTTTCCTAAATCAGGATTATTATCCAATTGTTCTAACGTTCTATCTACACTAGCTGGTTGGTAAGAATCGCGTATGTCAAAATCGTGGAGCGAGGCAGCAATTACAGTTTCTAATATTTCTTCCGACGTGTATGTATCTTTCACAGTTAACCATGTTAAGAAAGCTACTTCCAACCCATGTTCGTATCGGTGATAACCTTTTCCTATTCTGCCGCTTTTACCTTCTACACTATCTAAAAAAGCTACATATATTTTCCAATTAGAAAAAAGAAATTCTTCTTGAAATAAATTTTTTATTGTCTCATAGGCAGGAAACCCTTCGCTTATTTCGCTTGTTTTGTGAATGTCTTGAGATTTTTCAATTCCAGTTGGTGGACGAAGAAACTGATTTTTACGGGATGATATGGCCAAAATATGGTTTTGTCCGGTTATAGTGAGAATACAACTAAATAGTACAACAAAAGAAATTAGTTTTTTATAAGGCATATTTTTAGAGGTTCAAAGACTCGAGATACCAAGACAAAATATTTTTGAACCAGTTTAACTCTCAAATTAGTATACATAATTCATGTTAAGTTTATGTTAAGATTATGTTAATTTTTTGTTAAGATTTTTCGAGACCGGAATATCTAAGATAAAGGGAATTTTGTATTTATTCATACAATTATTTGTATTAAAATATACAAGTCAGTCCTACAACAAAAAATCGGTTACATGAATTTTACCCCTCACCCCGGCACTCTCCCACAAGCAGGCTGGGTCACAATACTAGTTTTGGTAGCCGCAGGCTTTAGCCTACGAAAAATTATCGAGGAAAAACGCAACCTAAAGGTTGCGGCTACCCTGCAAACAGACACAAATATTGCATTGTGACCCAGCCTGAAGGGGAGGGGGGACTTTCAATTTCCTGGTAGGGGCGAACGGCCGTTCGCCCCTACATTTCGCCCGCTTCTTCTTTGTCTATTTCCCTTAGCTCCGGGCGGCCGATCAGTTTTCTGGTCCAGAGACGCAGGCGGTCCATGTAGCCGAAGACGGCGGGGATTACTACCATTGTCAGGATCGTCGAGCTGACCAGTCCGCCGATAACCGCTACGCCCATCCCCTGGCGGAATTTTCCAACCTCGGTCAGTCCCAGCGCCAGCGGCAGCATACCGGCGATTAAGGCGAAGGTGGTCATCAGAATCGGGCGCAGGCGGATCGAGCCGGCTTTAACCAGCGCTTCATCCCGGCTCAGGCCCTGCCGGATCAAGCGCTGGGTATAGTCCACCAGCAAAATGGAATTTTTGGCCACCAAACCCAAAAGCATGATAAATCCGATCATCGTAAAAATATTCAGTGACTGGTGGCCGATAAAAATAGCCAGCAATCCGCCGACCAGCGCCAGCGGTAAAGCTAACATAATCGTCAAAGGAATAATTATCGATTCATACAAACTGGCTAAAACCAGATAGATAAAAATAATCGACAATAACGCGGCGATCAGCATGTTCTTAAAAAGATCAACCAGATCCTCGGATTGCCCGATAAATTCATATCCCACACCTTCGGGCAACTTTTCGTTGGCCATAATTTTTTTTACTTGCGCGGTAATATCGCCAAGCGCTCCGTCTTTAGTCAGATTGCCGGAAATCATTACATAGCGGGAGCGGTTCCTCCGAAAAATTTTGGAAGGACCGGTGGTTTGCACCGGATCGGCGATGTTTTTCAGTTTAACCAGCTGATTGTTCACATTTGGCACATACAAAAAGTCAAATTGTTTACTCAAATCCCGCTGATCGTCCTGCAGTTTTATCCGGATATCATACTCCAATCCCTTCTCGCGGTATTTGGCCGGCGTGCTCCCTTCTACCATCCCCCGCAATTCCATTCCGGCCGTCAACGATTGGACACCAAGCTTTTCCATTTTCAGCGGGTCCATCCGGACTTGGAACTCCGGTTTCCCGGCTTTATAGTTGGAATCGACATCGACCAGCCCGGGGATCGGCTTTATTTTTTCGATTATCCCCTCACCGATAGAAGCTATTTCATCAATATTATCGCCAGTGAGGATTAAATTAAACGGTTTTTCATCACCCTCGCCGGCCATCCCGATATCACCCACCGCCGGATTCAAAACCCGTTGATACGGTTCAAGCAACTTACGGAGATAATCTTTTGTTTCGTTGGTCGTCCGTTTTCTGTCCTTAGACGGCACCAGTCGGATAATAAATGTGGCGATATTACTTTCCCCGTTAGCATTTCCCACCGTGGAAGCAACTACCTCTACTTCTTTTTGTTGTCGGATCACTTCATCAATTTCGGCCGCATATTTTTCCATTTGCTTAAGCGAAGTCCCCGGCTCGGCCTGCAGGGAAACCATAAATTCACCGTGTTCACCGGAAGGCATAAAGGTTTTGGGAATATTTTTTACTAAACTTAAAGTGGAAATAAAGATAGCCAGCGACAACCCCAAAACAAATAATTTATGCCGCAAGGTGAAACGGATAATTTTCACGTATGTATTTTCCATCCAATCCTGCACTTTTTCAAACCCTTGGGCCGGGGCATGGATTAAGGCCATCAAACCGGTATATTTTTTCTTCGAATGCGCCTGGCCGATCATATAGGCGGAAAGCATCGGGGCGGTGGTTAAAGCGTCAAAGAGGGAGATGGCCATGGCAAAGACCACCGTAAAGCCAAATTGTTTAAAAAATTGGCCAACCAACCCCTGCAAAAAACCCACCGGTAAAAACACGGCGATCACCGTCAAAGTGGTGGCAATCACCGCCAGCCGCACTTCGTTTGTCCCTTCCAAAGCGGCCTGGATCGGCGGTTCACCGTTCTCCAGATGACGAAAAATATTTTCCCGGACAACGATCGCATCATCAATTAACAGACCAACCGTTAAAGAAAGGGCCATCAGGGTTAACATGTTAATGGAAAATCCGGCGATCCCCATGAAAATGAAAGCCCCGACTAAACTATTCGGCAGGGCAATCACGGTAATAAAAGTCGAGCGAAAACTTCCCAGAAATAAATAGACGACCAGAATCGCCAGCAAAATACCTTCAAAAATAGTGTTGCGGACATCAATGATATTCATCCTGATCGGTCTGGCGCCGTCCCGGACCATCACCAGCTGGGGATTACCGGGAAGATTTTTTATTTTCTCACTTATTCTCCTGATCCGTTTAGTCACCGAATCGGAAACAGTCACCGTATTCGAACCGGATTGCCGGTAAATATTTAACATTAAAGCTGATTTTCCGTTCAGAAAACCCAACGTTTTAACTTCCTGATTGCTGTCCACCACCGTGCCCACCTTGTCCAGGGTAACCGGCACATCGTTGGCAAAAAAACTTAAGACGACATCTTTAATTTGCTTAATCGAACGAAACTCCCCGATACTGCGGAAAGACAATTCTTTTTCGCCCTGGGATACTTTACCGATCGGGATATTCTGGCTGTTAGCCGCAACCTGCCGGGCGGCCAGGCTCACACTGGTTTCATATTCTTTCAGTTTTCTCCGATCCAGATTGATATGAATTTCTCTTTTTGTGCCGCCGACAATTTCCACATTGCCGACATTAGCTACCTGTTCCAACCCGTTACGAACCGTGGTGTCGGCCAGGTCGTAAAGTTCGGTTGGCGGAAGCTGACCGGTTAAACTTAAAACTACCACCGGTTGATCGGAAGGATCAAACCGTTTGATGATCGGTTCCTTGATATCGTCCGGCAAAATGTTCCGCACCTGAGCGACTTTGTCTTTAACTTGCTGTTCGGCATATTTGGGATCGGTTTCCAGAGTAAACTCGCCAAAAACTATTGATACACCGTCCTGACTGATCGAGTTGACATTCTTTAAGCCGGAAATCGAACTGATTTGTTCTTCCAGTATTTTGGAGATTAGCGTCTCGACTTCCTTTGGACCGGCCCCCGGATAGACAGTATTCACCATCACAAAAGGAAAATTTACATCCGGAAACAGATCCACGCTCATCCGGTTCATGTAAATGACCCCGACCACCAGCATAATTAAAATTATCGAAGTGATAAAGGTCGGCCTTTTAATTGCCAGCTTCGCCAGATTCATCAGTTAGTTCCTCCTGAAAATCAGATGACATAAACAGTGCAGTTTTTTCCCCTCTTTTATAAAGAGGGGTAGGGGAGATTTAGTAATTATTTTTAAAATCCCCCTCAATCCCCCTTTCAAAAGGGGGAACACAAAAAGGGAACGGTCGCGACCGTTCCCTACAACGGCTTTGTATTATAAAATTCGGTCTGGGCGTAAGTCAACAGTTCTTCCCAGGTTAAGCGATAAACATTGATTAGGGCCTCGTCCAAATCGTTTTCGGCGGTTAACAATTGGAAGGTGGTCGTCCGGCCGCGTTCAAATTTGAATTGTTCGTCCAATACCCTCTGATCCTGTATCTCCCGAATTTCTGTGGCCAGTTTTACCCGCAACTTTAAATTGGTCCAGGTGCGTAAAAGCTGCTCCCACTCGTTTTTTGCCGACAGTTCGGCTTTGGCCAACGATTCTTTTGCCGCCAGAAAATCCAGCTTAAAACCTTTTTTTACCTCCGTTAAAGTCCGATAATCGAGCGGAACAATTAACGCTATCCCCAGCGCGTAAACAGGTTTATCAGCGTGGTCAATTTGACTCTGCGCATCGGCATATTTTAAACCCAGTCCATGTAACGACGCTGAACCGGAGAGAACAATTTCGGGGAGAGCGCGATAATAAGTTTCCCGATCGGCATACTGACTGTTTTCGTAAGCAGCGCGGGCGGCCAGCACATCAGCGCGTTCACCGGTTCTGGATAATGTTTCAACTTTTGCATAATAAGAAACTCGATAAGCCAATTTCTCCAGTTCTTCTTCGATAACCTCAGCAGAAATTCCCCGTAGCTCGTTAAACCGGCGGCCGGCTTTCACCTCGTCTTCCAAGGCGAGTTCCAAATTCAGCTGCCTTAATTTGGCCGCAGCCTGGGTCTGCAGCAAATCGCCTCTATCGGCGAGATCCATGTTAACCCTTTTTTCATTCCATTTGAGCAATTTTTCCGCCCGCTCCAGCGAAACTTTTCGGGACAAAATCACTTCGCGGGTTAAAACCAGCGACCAATAGGCCGACCGGGCCTGCATTAAGATCTGCTGTCTTTTAAATAATTGCAGATATTGGCCGGCCCGGGCAGCCGCTTTGGCTTTTTTAATTCCGAGCTGGGTCAAACCGGAGCTAAAATCCCTTAACAGCGACTGTTCGACATGCAAAAAAGGTTTAATTTCATAACCGGTGAAGCCGGACAATTCTTCGTCACCGATTATCTTAGTCGGCGAAAAAAGATCAAACTTCGCCCTGGAACTGGTATATCCCACACCAACGGTAGATCCGGTAAAGAATTTTTTATTTAATCCTAAAGTATAGGCCCCGGCTTTCATCTCCTTAGCCGGCAAAGTTGAACCAAATCCGGCGCCGCTCTTATCGTCGGTATAATTATAGCCGGCGGAGAAAACAGGGGAGTAAACCATCTCCAGCTCCAAAACCTTTTTCTCCATCGCCTGAATCGACAAATCCACTGATTTTAATTCCGGGTTATTCTTTTCTACCTGCTCAAGATATTCGTCCAAAGTAAATATTTCTCCCTCAGCGGCAAATCCACTGCGGGAAAATAAAGCTATTGCAATTAAACCTAAAACAATCACCGGCATTTTCCTCTTCATAATTTGCTCCTTTATATATATTGGGTAATGTCAAAAGTTTCTTCCCTCTCCCCTTGTGGGAGAGGGTTAGGGTGAGGGGTCAAATATTATTTAAAACTTCGTTATCCCAGTGTAGGATTTTTCCTGAAAGTTCTGGCAATATCCCTGAACATTTCATTCATAAAACACCCCCACCCTAACCC
>JBDRON010000039.1:0-11134 GCA_043810025.1 Elusimicrobiota bacterium | reverse complement strand
GGCCGCGGCCGTTCCACATCTGCTTCTTAAAGTTTAGATAAATTTAGTTTAATCTTAATGGTTCCCGACCCAAACCTAAATGATACGACAAAAGGCCCGCACCGAAGGTGCGCTAATTTAACATTTCCTTTTTCAGCATCTGTCAACACTATCAGCTATGTCCCCTATGACGCTTAAGCAAATTAGACCGTTCTCGATGGGCGATGCTGGTTTGATATAAATGTTTTAAGTATACTTAAAACTTCTTAAAATAAATGGTTAGTTTTAATTATATTTAAAATCAAACATTTTTCTTTTATACTCCTCAAAAGAGGGAACGCACAAAGGAACGGTCGCGGCCGTTCCCTACAATATGTTATCAATTGACTCCGCATTAAGTCCGGCTGAAGACTATTCCGGCTTTTCCCGTTTTGCCGGAGACTTCGGCTTTGATTTTTTCGCCTTCTTTGAATTCGCCGCTGATGATTTTTTCGGCCAGCGGGTTGAGGATGAAATTCTGGATTGTACGTTTCAAGGGGCGGGCTCCGTAGGCGGGGTCGTAGCCCTCGGAAACGAGGAAATCTTTGGCCGGGTCGTTGAATTCGAGGATGATTTTTTTCTCGGATAACAGCTTGCTTAACCGCTGGAGCTGGATTTCGATAATCTGTTTAATCTGCGGTTTGCTTAATTTATGGAAAATAATAATCTCATCGAGCCGGTTGATAAATTCCGGCCGGAAATGCAGTTTTAAGGCCTGGGTAATTTCGGCGCGGATTTTGTCGATATTGGTTTCTTCCATCTCCAAAAATAACTGGCTGCCGATATTCGAGGTCATAATAATCACCGTATTCTTAAAATCTACCGTCCGTCCCTGCCCGTCGGTCAGCCGGCCATCGTCAAGAATTTGGAGCAGGATATTGAAAATATCATGATGGGCCTTTTCGATTTCGTCAAAAAGAATTACCGCATACGGACGCCGGCGGATCGCCTCGGTCAACTGACCGCCTTCCTCGTAGCCGACATAACCGGGAGGAGCGCCAATCAACCGGGAGACCGAATGTTTTTCCATATATTCGGTCATATCAATCCGGATTAAACTCCGTTCATCATCGAACAAAAACCCGGCCAGCGAGCGGGCCAGTTCAGTTTTACCCACCCCGGTCGGTCCAAGAAAAATAAAACTGCCGATCGGCCGATTGGGGTCGGACAACCCGGCCCGCACCCGGCGGATGGCGTTAGCGACGGCGCTGATCGCCTCTTCCTGACCGACTACCCGCTGATGCAGCCGTTCTTCCATCTTGATTAATTTGGCCATCTCCCCCTCTAAAAGACGGGTAACCGGAATGGCAGTCCATTTTGCCACCACCTTAGCGATATCTTCTTCTTCCACTTCTTCCTTGAGCATTTTTTGGGATTTTTGCAGTTCCGCCAGTTTTTTGTTTTCCTCCTCTAAATCTTTCTGCGCCTGAGTAAGCAAACCGTAGCGAATCTCGGCCACCCGGTCCAAATTACCTTCCCGTTCGGCCTGAATTTCTTCCAATTTATATTGTTCCACTTTTTCTTTCAATTGTTGAATCCGGCTGATTAACCCTTTTTCTTTCTGCCAATGCAGTTTGCGCACATCCAGATCTTTTTTTAACCGTTCCAACTCCGCCTCTATTTTTTTTAACCGTTCTTTGGAAACCGGATCGGTATCTTTTTTAATCGCCTGCCGTTCTACTTCCATCGAACGAATTTTTCTTTCAATTTCATCTAATTCTGCCGGCAAACTATCAATTTCAATGCGCAAAGACGAGGCCGCTTCGTCAATTAAATCAATCGCTTTGTCGGGCAAAAACCGGTCGGCGATATAGCGCTGGGAAAGCATCGAGGCGGCCACCAGAGCGCTATCCTTGATTTTTACCCCATGATGGATCTCGTAACGTTCTTTCAGTCCGCGCAGTATGGCGATAGTATCTTCTACCGACGGTTCACCGATAAAAACCGGTTGGAAGCGGCGTTCCAAAGCAGCATCCTTTTCAATATATTTCCGATATTCATCGAGTGTGGTCGCTCCTACGCAATGCAGTTCTCCGCGCGCCAGCATCGGTTTTAAAAGGTTAGCGGCATCAACGGCTCCTTCCGCCGCGCCGGCGCCAACCAGGGTATGCAATTCGTCGATGAAAAGGATAATCCTTCCTTGAGCGGCAACAATTTCTTTCAGTACCGCTTTTAACCTCTCCTCAAATTCTCCCCGGTATTTCGCCCCGGCAATCAATGAACCTAAATCTAAAGAGATTACTTTTTTATTTTTTAAACTTTCCGGGATATCACCGGAAATAATCCGTTGAGCCAGTCCCTCGGCAATCGCCGTTTTACCGACACCGGGATCGCCGATTAACACTGGATTATTCTTTGTTCGGCGGGAAATCACCTGAATCACCCGGCGAATTTCCTCGTCCCGGCCGATTACCGGATCCAGCCTGCCTTGCCGGGCCAGCGCGGTTAAATCGCGGCTGTATTTTTCCAAAGCCTGATATTTATCTTCCGGATTCTGGTCAACAACGCGCTGCGAACCGCGCACCTCCACTAACAAATGGTAAATCTTTTCTTTACTGACCCCATTTTCTTTTAACAGCGCCTGGACACCTGTTCCCGGCTCCTCCGCTAAGGCAATCAATAAATGTTCCGTAGACACAAACTCGTCTTTCAGACTGCCTGTCTCGTCGAAGGCGCGATCGAGAATTCTTTTAGCCGGCAGGGACAAATATACCGGCATCGGCCCGCTGACCTGGGGCATTCTGCTTAATTCTTTATTTAGACGGCTTTTCAAGGAAGATGTTTTTACGCCAATTTTTTCCAAGAGCGTAACCACCACACCTTCCCCCTGTTCAAGCAAAGCCATGAGCAGATGCTCGGGTAAAACACCCTGGTGCCGATATTTCTCAGCCAAATGACTGGCCGACTCCAAAGATTGTTGAGCATTTAAAGTGAACTTATCCAAACGCATGGGTTAACCTCCGTATAAATATCAAATTTAATTATTTGAAAAAAATCTGATTATTTTGTATACTGTGTAATCAATTAAACAAAAGTAATCATGGCGGGGTAGCTCAGTTGGTCAGAGCAGCGGAATCATAATCCGCTTGTCGTGGGTTCAACTCCCTCCCCCGCTATTTTTATTTTAAATAAGTTAGCGCACCTGTTACAAAAAAACTGTTTCCTCTCCCTTGATGGGAGAGGTGAAAAACTTTATAGACTCTAACTTCTTTCTACACTTCCCAGCTATATTTTAAAGCATTTTGTTATTCCAAGTCAACAGAAGAATAGTAACCGGCAAAAAATCGCGCCGAAATATGCTTGTAAGGATTATATTTTTTTAGTATAATAATGAAATTGATTTTTAAAAGTCAAATATTATCGGGAGGAAGATATGTCGTTTAAATGCGTTAAATGCGGCAAGAAACCGGTTAGCGGAAATACTATTTCCCATTCTCATCATTCCACCAAACGAACTTTTGTGCCGAATTTGCAGAAAGTCAAGATCTTATGGGAAGGCCGTCATCAACGGGCCTTAGTTTGTACCCGCTGTTTACGCTCCGGGTTTGTTCAAAAAGCCGTCAATAAACCTCGACCCATTGTTGCCGCGTAAGAGTAGAGACGCAAAATTTTGCGTCTCTACTCTCCGAATGGCAGGGTTAAAGAAAAACCGTAACTGTATAATTGGTTTTGGATATTGTCCACATCGGTGATGGTTTTATCCAGAGAGAAATCCAGGTTGTAATTCTCAAAAGCATAGCCCAATCCGAAAGTGTAATGAAGTTTAGTTGGATCGTTTAAGTCTTCGCCGTAAAGGCCGGTTCGCAAAAAAATAACCTTCCCCAACGCCTGTTCCAACCCTAAATGATAACTTTTCAGCTTCTCAAACGGCGCATGATAAAATCTATTTTCATAATCCGAAGTGAAGATCAGCAGATCACTTACTTTTAAGGATATGCCGGTGCGTAAAACAATCGGCAGTCGTTCGTGCAGATAATCCTCCCACCAAACATACCCGGGAAAATTTTGGACGCTAATCCCCAGATTCATCACCGGTGTGGCTCGAAAAATAAAACCTAAATCGGCAGAAAAACCGTTACCGTCAGAAAGAATGATTTCCGGTTCAGCCGCTTTTTTGGCCACGGCTAACCGGCCATTTAAATAATTGAGGTTTATTCCGATCAGCAAACTATCGTCTTTGCCAGAAGCGCTGGCCACCGTTAAACCCAGTGCATAGACCTTAACTTCCCTCTTTTCCCAGGAATCAACACCCAGATCCGTCCGTGATTGAAAATTACTTAACGGTCGGTAAAACACCGCGCCTTGCGGCGAAGCAAAAGAAAAAAAGGTCAGCTTTCGGCCTTGCAAAGATTTTTCTTGAATGAACTTTGCCGTTTCCAGTTTACTCTGTTGACCGACGTCAAAACTGATGCCAAAAATATTTCTTTTCAGCTGCAGCAAACCCGCCGGGTTCCAATAAACCGCATAAGGATCATCGGCTAATCCCACAAAAGCCTGCCCCATCCCCAAAGCCCGCCCGCCAACCGGCACCCCATCATAAGTATTGAACTCCGTTGGAGGCAGTGTTTTGGCAAAAATCAATAGTGGAAATCCAAAAAGTATCAACAACATCTTCAAAAAATATTTCATCATCCCTCCATGCAATAATAGCGCAAAGTGCGAAGTACAATTTGAGTTTGGCGCTTTGCATTTTACGCTAACTCAAATACTCCGGCGCTTCTTTACCGATCGACTCACCGCAATTCACTTAACAGCTTAATGTCGTATGTCTCCATGACCCTTTGATAACAATTTTTATCTAACGAATTCGATTTTTAGTTTTCTGTGAAAAGTCTGCGCTATCTTGACTAAGGTTTTGAGTGAATAACCGTCATTATTTATGTCTTCAAGTCTCGATATAGTCTGTTGTGTAGTGTGCAGTTTTTTGGATAACTCTGATTGGGTTAAATGTTCCTGTTCTCTTAGTTTTGCTATCTGAATAGCAACTGAAGAATAGATTTCTTCCTCATCAAAGGCTTTTTTGAAATCAGGATTTTTTAGATCTTTTTTCAGCCTTTCTCTAAAACTTCTCGCGGCTTTCATAATTATATACCTCCTCTTGTTACATATTCTTTATCAAAAAATCATTCATTAAACGCCCGGCACGTTCAACTTCACCGACCGGAACATCGTTTCTCTTCTTCATGAACCCATGGGTAATGATAATCTTTTTACCAAAGAAAAAATATAAAAACCGGCAATTATCGGAACCAAATCTTACCCTGAGTTCTCTGATTTTCCGCGGCAAGCAGAGCTTTCACCCGGCTAATTTCCCCGGAAACGATTTCAATCAGAGTAGAACAGGAACCGGCCATCCCCGGCAGAGCCGGAATCAGATTGCGTTTAATTTTATGTTTTTGCAGCAGTTCAGCAAAATAGAATAACTGATGAGTTGAGGGGAAGGAAAGATAATATTTTTTTTCCGGCATTCCTATTTTCCGATTTTGCCGGTTTCCGGCGAAGAAGTTGAAGCGTAATTTTTTTTCGGCATCCGGCCGGCGAGATAAGCCAAGCGGCCCGCCTCGACACCCAGGCGCATGGCCAGCGCCATCTTTACCGGATCCGCCGCTTCGGCGATCGCCGTATTCATTAGAACCCCGCCGGCGCCCAACTCCATGGCGATACTGGCATCACTGGCGGTTCCGACACCGGCGTCAACAATCACCGGCAATTTTACCGTCTCGATAATGAAACGCAAATTAATGGCATTAAGGATCCCCTGTCCGGAACCGATCGGGGCCGCTAACGGCATGATCGCGCTGGCTCCCGCGTCTTCCAATCGTTTGGCCATAATCGGATCATCGTTGGTATAAGGTAAAACAATGAATCCTTCTTTAACCAAAATCTTTGTGGCCTCTAAAAGCGCCATCGTGTCCGGAAGTAACGTTTTGGGATCGCCAATAACCTCCAGTTTGACCATCATCGACAACCCGGCTTCCGCCGCCAGGCGCACCGTCCGCACCGCTTCATCAACACTGTAGCAACCCGCCGTATTGGGCAGAATAAAATACTTTTTGGGATCAAGGTAATCCAGTAAAGATTCCTTGCTCCGATCATCCAGGTTAACCCGCCGCACCGCCACAGTAACCACTTCCGCCCCGCTCGCTTCCAAAGCCTCTTTCATTAAAGGAAAACTACTATATTTCCCCGTCCCCACCCAAAGCCGCGACTGAAAACTTTTCCCGCCCACCACTAAAGCTTTATCCGGCACAGAAACCCGATCAGTAATAGTCATCTAAATTATCCCCGCTAATATGATTTGAAATACGATGATTCGAGTATACAAAAATTCAGAGAGATGAGCAATTAAATATTAGCAGTTTCTGAAGTTTTACTATAAGCTAGTGCACCTTCGAGGACTTTACACACATGGTGAGCACACAAAGGAACGGTCACGACCGTTCCCTACAACTAACATCACCGTCACAAAGTTTTATCCGTCTACGCCATTTTCAGTTCATCGTAAACTTTTTGAAAGGCTTCCAGGGTGGGAGTGATGGTTTTGGGTTGATTTATTTTTCCGATTACGGCTTCCAGGGTTTTTAAACCGTTACCGGTAATAAAAGCGACCACCACTTCGTCTTTGTTGATCTTTCCCAACTGCGCCAATTTTTTTAAGACGGCGATCGTTACCCCGCCGGCAGTTTCGGTGAAAAGGCCCTCGGTTTGGGCCAGAAGTTTTATTCCTTCGACAATTTCTTCATCAGTCACCGATTCACCGCAGCCCTTGGTAGTCTTAACTGTTTTCCAGGCATAATAGCCGTCGGCCGGATTACCGATGGCCAGAGATTTGGCGATAGTTGAAGGTTTGATCGGTTTAATAATGTCTACATCATCTTTAATTGCCGTCACCACCGGAGAGCATCCTTCAGCTTGGGCGGCCGACATTTTTACCGATAAAGAAGGAATTAAGCCTAAATCGTAAAACTCTTTTAATCCCTTGTAAATTTTTGTTAAGAGCGAACCGCTGGCCACCGGCACAATACAGTGATCCGGCGCCCGCCAGCCCAACTGTTCGGCAACCTCAAATCCCAGTGTTTTTGATCCTTCGGCATAATAGGGACGGATATTGACATTAACAAACGCCCATTTGTAAACATCGGCAATTTCGGCGCAAAGACGGTTAACCTGATCGTAATTTCCCTGCACGGCAATCGTCTGGGGGTTGTAAATTCCGGCGTTGACAATTTTGCCCTGCTCTAAATCGGCCGGTATAAAAACGAAGGTGGTAAATTTTCCCACCGCTCCGTAAGCGGCCACCGCGCAAGCCAAATTCCCCGTCGAAGCGCAGGCCGCGGTATCAAACCCCAGCTCGCGGCTGCGGGACAAGGCGACGGAAACCACCCGGTCTTTAAAAGAATAGGTGGGATTTACCGCATCGTTTTTTAAATATAAATTATTTAAGCCTAACAATTTACCTAAATTTTTCGACTTCAAAAGCGGGGTGAAACCCTCCTGTAAAGAAATTGTGTCCCGGCTTTCCACCGGAAGCAAATCCCAGTAACGCCATAAACTGGGCGGTCCGGAAACTATTTTTTCCCGGGAAATAGTTTTTTTTATCTCGGCATAATCGTAAGCCACCTCCAGAGGACCAAAACAAAACTCACAAACATGAATCGCTTTAGCCGGATACTCCTGACCACATTCTTTGCAGAATAATCCTTTAATTTTCGCCATTTTTCTCCCCTAAAATAAAAAAACCCCAAGATTTTTTTCTTTTTGAATTACTTTACCAGCTCTTCGCAGAGGATGTCCAAATTTTTGTTGTTCTCACTAATTAAGGTTTGGGCCGATAATTTCAGGGCGCGAATATTAATCGGCATCGCTTCGTCCAAGCTGTTCTGACTCTGATTCAATCTGGTTTGAAAACGATAGTAACAGGGGATGTTATTTTTAGGGGGCAATAACTGCTGCAGTTGATAATCAACGGTATCGCTGACACCGTCAAAGACAACATCAAGAAGCGGCTGTGCCCATTGGGCTAAGCCCCAATTTTTTGCTTTGGGATAAAACAACGGCCGCGTCAACTCTCCGGTTCCCAAAGAAAATAATAAAAAATCGCTCGCGCCGGGATAATTGACTTTCGCCTCGACATAACCGCACATCGCCGGATTATTGGCAAAAACACCGCCATCAATTAAAGCATAATAATCCGAAGATTTTTCCAGATTAATTTTCATCGGTTCGAAATAAGTCGGGGCGGCCGAAGTTGCCCGGGCCACCTGTTTAATCGGAAAATCATAGGCGGGATCTTTTTTTGCTCTTTCACTCTTAAAGAAAAACGGCACACAGCGCTCAATTTCGTAACTGCTAATCACCACCGGTAACAGCGCGTCTTTAAGCCGGCTCTGCCCGAAATATTTCTCCAAAACCGCCTCCAAACCGCGAGCGGGATATTTTTCATTCGCCAAATTACCCAGAGAACGAAGCGCTTGCCAGTTTGTCCGGGAAAATATCTTTTTTCCCTCTTTTTCATACAGCTGAACCATGTCCTCGGCAGAAAATTGCGGTTTACCATCCGGACCGGATTTAGTCACCCCTAAGGCCAAAATTCCGCCCGTCGAAGTGCCGGCAACCAACTGACACAACCCGGCAATCCGCTTTTTTGTCCGTCTTTCAATCTCCGCTAAAACCATCGCCGGTATAATTCCCCGAATCCCCCCGCCGTCTATGGACAAAATTTTTATCCGCTTCATATACACCCCCTATTATCGGGTCTCGTAAAAACTTAGAACCCAAAACCGAAAGAATCTGCTGCCGTTCAAAAATATTCCAAATATCGAAATTACTTGGTTCCTGCGAGCATCAAGACCCGAGAACCGAGTCCCGATCTTTTAGTATCCCAAAAACTGTTCAATCTTAATATTTTCTTTTGGACAGCCTAACTCCAAAGCTAAATTCTGCATCGCCTCGACCATCCGCGGCGGGCCAAAAATAAACAGAATTCGTTCTTTCAGGTCATCTGTTTTCCAAACTAACAAATCCTTGTTGATTGGTGTCAAGTAACAAGATTCGTCCTTAGGTAGAGAATCAGTTACAGTATAAATAATCTTTAAATTTCTATATGCCGACCGCCAATAATCCAGTTCTTTTTTAAAAGCAATATCCTCTTCCGTTCGGCTGGAATAAACGAGCAGAATATCCGTATTCAATTTTTGTTCAATAATGTATTCAATAATCGAAATAACCGGCGTTATCCCAATGCCGCCAATCAAAAAAGCGATTTTTTTGTTCTGCTCCTTAAAAACACATTCGCCAAGCGGCGCTTTCAATAAAACTTCATCGTCAATTTTTAAATTTCGCAATTTTTGGGAGAATTTGCTTTCGCTCAGTCTTTTCGTTACTTCCAGATATTTTTTCGTCGGGGAGGAAGAAAAAGAAAGAAATTTATTTAATTCCCGATTCAATCTGTTGACCGGATCAAAAATCAATTGCAAAAACTGCCCCGGCAAAAAATCTATTTTTTCCGCGGAAACGAATCTAAAACTTTCCACTGTTTCCGTTCTTTTGATTCGCCCCAAAAATTTCACCTTAAATTCCTGCATAAAATTAATCCTCCGTCCGCATCGCCCGCTTATGCGCCCAATTTAACACCGCGCGAACTTCCGCAATTGTTGGACGCTTAAGCCAATAAAAAATATCTTGTTCTGGATATTGATTCTTCATAATCATGGAATGATGCAATTTTCATTGATTTAAATCAGGAAAAATAATTGTCGCCAGATGGGAAAGACAGTTGTCATTAATTAGATCAATCCGCTAAATAAACCAGATTTTAGAGGATTTTAATCATTCTTTAATTTTTCATTTTCTTTCTGTTCGTTAGTATCTTTCTCGTATATAAATTTATCATAAATAAATTATTTTTCATCATGTTACTCAGGGTATCCTTATTGGCGGTATTTTCGGGCATATGCCTGGCTGATGTAGATGTTCCATCTAAATAATCAATATAACCGGCTGAACTAATTTTTACCATTTTCATGTTTCCACCCAACATACGATTATTGTAGCTATTTTTATAAATACAAGTCAATTGTAATGTGTTTTTATTTCTTTTTTTTCTGCGGGGCTACGAAAGGGCGGGGAGTGGGACTAGAAAAATCTACTTAATTTCAAATATCTTTTTCCTGCCTTGTAAAAGCAATGACCATTTGTTTAATATGTCTCTACCCACCAAAACATGGTCATTATTTGAGGCAATCGCTCTTACTATAAAATCTCCTAGATCATTAAAAATCAATTTGACTGAATATATAAAAGTTTGCTTCGGAATCCCGTCATAGCCACTTGCCATTATTTCATCTACATATTTAAGTTGTAATTGTTGAACAATCTGTTCTGGAATTACAGTTATATCCGCGCCCGAGTCTAAAAGGGCTGGCGATTTCAAAATTACCGCTTGTGCACTTGGTATAGATAAAGAAACCTCCATAACTGGCGCCGGAGGATTAAAATTTTCCTGGTCGTAAGGACGACTAAATGGAATTTTCTTTTTTCTCGGCATAATTAAAAATTTCTAATTCTAGGGGAAGGAATTTTAACAATTCTTTTTTGTTCTGAAACAAAAGGTATGTAGATAGTTTGGTAACCATATTTTTTATATATCCTTTCGGCAAGCTTAGGAAAATCTTTGTCAGAACCCACAACCTTGTTATTAAAAATGGCGATGTATTTATTTTGGTATTTCTTCAGTAAATCTTTTTTATTTGCTTCAAAATATTTTTTACCTAATCCTATGATAGTTTTGTCATCAGCTGGTATTTCTCTTTCGGTTTCTAATTCCTCTGTTTTTTTTCTGAAAATATCTTCTATCGTTGGCATTACTAAGCCCGGAAAAACATAAATTGGAAAACTGCCTACTGTTCCCGTTTGTTGTGGGCTAAAAATAATATTTTCACTTACAATTGAATTAGTAGTTTCGTTCATAAGATTATTTGTAACTACTCAGGTATACAACAGTTCATACTTGCAATGCTGGCACTTTTTCTCCCTCTTTTATAAAGAGGGGTAGGGGAGATTTAAATACTGTTTTTTAAATCCCCCTTGATCCCCCTTTTCCAAAGGGGGAAAATTT
>JBDRON010000038.1:0-8701 GCA_043810025.1 Elusimicrobiota bacterium | reverse complement strand
ATGCGATTTAAACTGTGTTGGCTAAAATCTTTGCCACAGACAGTTAACGGAATTTGTTTTCCCATAATATAAATAAGATAGCAAATTCAATCAAATGTGTCCAGCAAAAAATAAAAAAAGATGTGGGTAAGGTTAAGCTTTGTAAAAGAGGGAGAAAAAATACCAAGCAGTTGTAAAGTTTCGAGCAAAGCGAGGAGTAACTTAGCATGAAACTATCTAACTTTTTTCTCCCGACTTTAAAGGAAGTGCCCGGGGATGCGGAGGTTGTTTCCCACCGCTTGATGCTGCGGGCGGGGATGATTCGCAAACTTTCGGCCGGGGTTTATAATTGGCTGCCCCTCGGTTTGCGGGTATTGCAGAAAGTGGAGCAGATTATCCGCGAGGAGATGAATCTCATTGACGGCCAGGAGGTGTTTTTGCCGGCCCTGCAGCCGCGTGAGCTTTGGGAAAAAACCGGCCGTTGGGCTGTTTACGGAGCGGAGTTGATGCGCCTGAAAGACCGTCATCAACGGGAGTTTTGCCTGGGGCCGACCCATGAAGAAATCATCACCGATTTGGTCGGTAAAGAAGTTCGTTCTTACCGGCAGCTGCCGTTGTTATTCTATCAATTTCAAACTAAATTCCGGGACGAGATCCGGCCGCGCTTTGGGATCATGCGCGCCCGCGAATTTTATATGAAAGACGCTTATTCTTTCGATGCCGGCGAAGCGGGCGCCGAGGATAGTTACCGGCGGGCTTTCTCCGCTTATCAGAATATTTTCCGCCGCTGTGGTTTAAAATTTGTGGCGGTGGAGGCCGATCCCGGGGCGATTGGCGGCTCTTTTTCCCATGAGTTTATGGTCTCAGCCGATACCGGTGAAGAAGAAATTGTTTCTTGTGTTTGCGGTTACGGAGCGAACAGTGAGAAGGCCGAAACCGCGGTTTCGGCATCCCCCTTAGGAAAAGGGGGGCAGGGGGGATTTTTAAAAGAAGAATTACTACCTTTAGAAGAAGTTCTCACCCCCAATCTTATTTCGGTTGAGGATGTGGGAAATTTTCTCCAACAGCCGGCGGAAAAATTCATTAAAACCTTAATCTATCTGGCCGATCAACAGCCGCTGATGGTTTTAGTCCGCGGTGACCAGAGCCTTAACGAGGTAAAATTAAAAAACTTCTTAAACTGTGCCCAACTGTTTTTAGCCAAGCAGGAAACCGTGGAAAAAGTTACCGGCGCCTCAGTCGGGTTTGCCGGGCCGGCGCGCTTTGCCAACCCGGAAAAAATAAAAATTTATGCCGACCACGGTTTGAAAACGTTGGTAAACGGTATCTCCGGCGCGAATCAGAAAGATTATCATCTAAAAAATATTAATTTGAGCCGGGATTGCCGGATTGAAGCTTTCGCCGATTTGCGCAAAGCCAAACTGGGCGATGTTTGTTCGCGCTGCGGCAAAGTTCTAAACTTTTCCCGGGGGATCGAAGTCGGGCATACTTTTAAATTAGGGACAAAATACAGTAAATCTTTACAGGCTACTTTCCTCAACGAGACCGGTGAAAAAAAACTATTTATTATGGGCTGTTACGGGATTGGCGTTTCCCGGGTAGTGGCCGCGGCGATTGAGCAAAGCCACGATGAAAACGGCATTATCTGGCCTCTGACCATCGCCCCTTTCCAGATATCGATCGTCCCGATCGATTACCAAAAACCGAATCTTCGAGAAGCTGCCGACAAAATTTATCAGCAGTTAACCGGGCTGGGTCTGGAGGTGCTGCTAGACAACCGCGATGAGCGCCTGGGAGTAAAGTTTAAGGATCTGGATTTAATCGGCATCCCCTATCGCCTAATTATCGGTGACCGTTTGCTCGCCCAAAACAAAATCGAGATAAAAAAACGCGGCCAAAAAGAAGTGGAAATAATCAACATAGACGATGTCGCGCAATATTTTATGTTTTTGGTTAAATAGGAGAGTTTTTAAATGCCCAATACTCAGCAAAATACGATTGAAGTAACTGTGGATAAAAGCCATATCGTCACTATCGGGGAGCGGCTTTATGGGGAATCGATTGAATTAATCCGCGAACTGATTAATAACGCCTACGATGCCGACGCTATCGAGGTGCGGGTAACGATTAAAGACGATCAAATTGTCGTGGAAGATAACGGTTTGGGGATGGATCTGGAGGGGCTGAAACAATATTTTAATATCGGCTCCACTTTCAAACGCAATCAGCCGAAGTCGGCGAAATTTGGCCGCGACCGGATCGGGGAGTTCGGTATTGGAAAATTTGCTTCGTTGTCGGCCTGTTCACATTTTGAGGTTTGGACCAAGCGCGGTGAGTTCCAGGCGAAGGTGATTTTTGATAAAGAAGAATGGGGGAAATCCAAAGACAAGTGGAATATCCCTTTAGAGATTCAAGAAGCCGATCCTGACCTGAAAGACGGCAGCCGGATCACTTTAAAAGGGGTAACTAAAAAGTTTAATCTGGCCGATGTGGAAAAACGAATTATTGAGGCCGTGCCGATTAAGGCTCCGGAGTTTGCTGTTTATCTGAACGGTCATAAGATAGCCGCCCGGTTTGTTGCCGGTCATAAAATCCCTTTTCTGGAAGGCACGGAATACGGGGTGGTTTTTGGCGAGATCATCATTACTTCCCAGTTGGATCAGGAGATCAGCGGGGCCGGCGTTGAATGCAAGGTTAAACAGGTAACGATTACCAAAGATTTTTTTGGCTTGGATAAATTGGTAAAAAATATTGCCCGGATCCGAGGCGAGGTGAACGCCGATTTTCTGCCGATCACCAGCGATCGCACCGGTTTTATTAAAGACACCCCCCAATACCGAAAATTTCTGGAGGTAATGGAGTTGGTTGTCCGGCGGACCAAACCGCTGCTCGATGAACTGCTGGATTATAAAGAAAACAAAAAAGTGCGCGGTACGCTTAATCAGGTTTTGGACAAGATTAAAACAGCCTTAATTCTCAACCCCGACTATTGTCCGGAAGGCTTAATTCCGCTTGCCGAAACGACCTCTGAGACCGGTGGTCAGCCCGGTTATGTAACCCGGCCGGCTGGAGAGAAAATCAGCGAAGGCGAAACTGTTTCGGGAGAGAAGGAACAAAAAACCGAAACGTTGGAAAAAAAGAAACGGAAGAAAAAACCGACCGTCAAAAGATTAACCCCGACAGCGGTGGTGAAGAAACTGAAATTAGGCCGGCAGGGGGTAAGCTGTTGCGTCGAGCATTTTGGCGCCGATGGTCCGGAATGTTTTACCGAAGGAACGGTGATTTATATCAACCGCGACCATCCCTTATACCAAAAAGAATCCCAGAGAAAAGACACCTATATCCTGCACATCGCCCGCCTGCTTACCCAGGAAATCTGCCTAATGAAAGACCCCCGCAACCCCCGCCAAGCCTTCCAGCGCCAAAGCAAACTTTTATGTGATGCCCTGGTGGAAGCGAAAAAAATTGATTGAACTGGAGTGAAAAGACAGCGCCCCGAAGTTGCCGGAATCAATTGCAAATTATCCTGTTTTACGAGTAGATTGGGGCTGAAACGGGAGAATATGCGGAATTAGAGAGAAATTGGGGAGTTGAAAAAAAAGGCGCTGAACAAGCCTATGATAGGATGGTTCAGAGGGGAGATTCTCTAGGGGAGGATTATTATAACCAACGTCTACCAAAAACATTCACAACAAATGACTAAGCAAGATCTTGAAGAACTACGATATGCGGTGCGCAGCAGAAATGATTATTTACAACGGCTGGAGGAGGGAACTTATTGTGAAACGTAAATGGAATGTTAAAAGTCAGATTGAACGGAAATTGGAAAACCCTGTCTACCGGAAAAAATTTGAGGAAGACTACGAGGATTTTAAAATTGCTGTTCAAATTCTTAACGCTTTAGAGAAAAAAAACTGGTCATACAATGATCTGGCAAAAGCTACTGGAACAAATAAAAGTCATATCTCTCGCGATTTGAAAGCGGGAGGGATTGAAAAAGCTTCGGTTGGCCGCCTGGCGCAGATTGCTGAGGCTATGGATATGACTTTTATCCCTCTTTTTGTTTCTCGCCACAAACAGAAACAAATTCTCTCCAAACTTCATCGCTTAGTAACAATTTAAAAACCTTTCAAAGGCACGACATAAAAAATAAAATAAGATTGCCTAAGTTTTGACGGTAAGTTATAATAATTCAGATGAAAGTTATCTTTTGGGGGACATCAGAAATCTCTGTGCCTTTTTTGGCGCGGCTCGTTGATCGGGAAGAGGTGGCGGCTGTGGTCACTAAGCCGGATGCTTTTTCCGGGCGCGGGCACCAGAAACAGCTTCCGGCAGTGAAGGTTTTCGCTCAAAGCCGGGGAATAAAAATTTTTCAGCCGGAGAATTTAAAAGAGGGAAGTTTTTCTGAGGGTTTAAAGTCTTTGGCGGCCGATCTTTGTTTGGTGGTTTCTTATGGGAAAATTATTCCGGAAACGGTGTTAAAAATACCCCGGCTGGGATTTATCAATCTTCATTTTTCCCTGTTACCCAAATACCGCGGGGCGGCGCCGATGCAGTGGACGATCATCAAGGGAGAACAAAAAACCGGTGTGACCAGTTTTTGGTTAGATGCCGGGTTAGACAGCGGGCCAATCATCTTACAGAAAGAGACGGAGATTTTGCCGGAGGATAATTACCTTTCCTTGCAGGAGAGGTTAATTGTTTTGGGGATGGAAGCGATGGAAGAAACCTTGGTTTTACTGGGCAAGAACTCAGCCCCCAAAATCGTCCAGCAAGGGGAAGTATCTTTTGCCCCGCCCTTAAAAAAAGAAGACGGTAAAATTGATTGGAACCGGCCGGCCAAAGAAATCGTCAATTTGGTCCGTGGAACCTATCCCTGGCCGGGCGCTTTTAGTTATTTTAAAGATAAAAAAGGCGAGGCAAGGTTAATAAAAATAATCGCCGCCAAAATTTGGGACAAAACCTCTCTTTCGGAGTATCAACCCGGACAGGTGGCTGTCGTTGACAAAGGCCAGGGATTTGTGATAAAATCTATCCAAGGCGAGGTGTTGGTGACTAAGGTTCAGCCGGAAGGTAAAAAAGAGCTGACTGCCTGGAATTTCTGGCAGGGAGCCCGCTTGCAAGTAGGGGATTTTTTAGGACAAGTATAAGATTCAAGATGTAAGATGTAAGTAAAAGAATCAAATCTTTTAAAGAGGAGAATCCAATGTCAGCAACGAGACCATTGATAAACAAAGCGCTTCAATTGAAGCCGGCAGAGCGATTTATTGTGATCGAGGCTCTAATCAATAGTTTGGACATCCCCAATCCTCAAATTGAAAAGGCTTGGGCACATGAAGCAGAAAAAAGATTAAAAGACTATAAATCTGGAAAAATTCAAACCATATCATTTGAGGATATGTTCGGTAAAGAAATTTCATGAACATAGAAATCTTAAAAATAGCTCATCAGGAATTCAAAGAAGCACAAGAGTTTTACGAAATTGAGCAAACCGGGCTGGGTAGACGTTTTGAAACAGAAATAAAACATTCTCTAATGCGGGTCATACAATATCCTTCTGCTTGGCCGTTTGAGTGCAAGGAAATACATCGGTATTTTGTCCATAAATTTCCTTATAAAATTCTATATTCGATTCAAGAAGATAAAGTTATAATACTCGCTTTTGCTCATTTACATAGGAAACCCAATTATTGGATAGCTAGAATAAAATAATCATAGGAGTAATTAGGAGGAGGTTAAATAAAATGAATAATGTAAAAGTTTTTGTGCTGATGTTGGCGATGTTTGCGCTGTTTGTTTTTGTCGGGAATCTTCTGGGCGGCCAGCAGGGGATGATCCTGGCTTTTATGATGGCGCTGGTGATGAATTTTATTGGTTACTGGTTCAGCGATAGTATCGTTTTGAAGATGTATCGGGCTAAACAGGTAACCGAAAGAGAAGCCTCGGAGTTGTATCGGATAGTGCGTCAGTTGACACTAAAGGCTAAGTTGCCGATGCCCAAAGTTTATGTTATTCCTTCGCCGGCGCCGAACGCTTTTGCTACCGGCCGTAATCCGGAGCATAGCTCGGTGGCGGTAACGGAGGGAATCTTAAAAGTTTTAAACGAAGACGAATTGAACGGTGTTCTGGCTCACGAGTTGGCGCATATTCAACACCGGGATATTTTAATCTCCACGTTGGTGGCCACTTTGGCCGGAGCAATCATGCTTTTAGCCCGGATGGCCGGTTTTGCGGCGATGTTTGGCGGCGGCCGACGGAATGATAATAATAGCGGCGGCGCTTTGGGCTATCTGTTTTTGCTGATTGTCGCCCCGATTGCGGCGCTGCTCATCCAAATGGCCATTTCCCGTTCCCGCGAATATGCGGCTGATGCCGGCGGTTCAGCTATTTCCGGCAAACCTCTCGGGTTGGCCCATGCTTTGCAAAAATTGGAAAATTACAGCCGGCAAACACCGCCTTTAACCGATAATCCGTCTACCGCCCATCTGTTTATTGTCAATCCTTTAAAGGGCCGAAGCTTATTGTCACTTTTTTCCACCCATCCGCCCATTCCGGAAAGAGTAAAAAAATTAGAAAAATTGGCTCAAAGCAAAAGCGGTTTGCAATCAAAGATTATTTACTGATCAAAACAAGTCATGTGTCTTGTGTCATGTGTCTTGAGCTAAAAGACTTGATTTTTTTAAACTCACTACTCATGCCCCACAGTTCATGACCAGTTTTTCCGTGTTGCTATGTCCAACTCCCACTATATTGCTTTTATCATCCTCAGAAAATATTTTTCCTGTCCGGGGAAAATTGAACTAAAAACTTTAGCCGGCCAATATTTCCAGTCGAATCAAGTTCCGGTTTCTGAGCGGGGATTTATCCGGGATTTGGTTTACGGTGTAGTTCGCCGGCAGTTGACTTTGGACTGGTTATTAAAGCAGTTTAGCCGGCGGAAAATCGAAAAAATTTCTTTCCCGCTGGTTATTCTCCTGCGCTTGGGAATTTATCAGCTTATTTTCCTTTCCGAATCCATCCCTGATTATGCCGCGGTTAACGAAACCGCTGAATTAGCCAAAAAAGCCGCGCATCGCGGAACAACCTCTTTTGTTAACGGGATCTTACGCAGCCTGATCCGAAACAAAGACAAAATTGTCTGGCCGGAAACGCCGGTGGAATATCTCTCTGTCCGTTACTCTTATCCCGCCTGGTTGATCAAAAGATGGCTGCTGCGTTACGGTCCGGCCCAAACCGAAAAAATTGCCCAAGAGAACAACATCTCCCCTCAACTGGTGATCCGCACGAATACTTTAAAAATTTCCCGCGAAGAATTAATTCAGCGGTTAATTAAAGAAAACCTATCGGTGGAGAAGACAATTTATTCAGCGGAGGGGATTAGATTTAATCTTCCGGCAAATTTAACGGAGCTGGAAAGTTTCAAACGGGGGCTATTCCTCATCCAAGCAGAGAGCTCGCAGTTGGTTGCCCATCTTTTACAGCCCCATCCCGGAGAGCTGGTTCTTGATGCCTGCGCCGGTCCTGGCGGTAAAACTACCCATCTGTCTCAGTTGATGGGAAATAGCGGAAAAATTGTTGCCGTCGATTCTTCGGAAAAAAGACTGAAAAAGATTGCCGATAATGTTAAACGGTTAGGAATAAAAAATGTCGACCTGGTCCCGGGCGATATTTGCCGGCTGGCCGGTAAAATGACCGATAAGTTCGACAAAATTTTAGTCGATGCTCCCTGTTCTTCTCTGGGGATAATCCGCCGGGCGGCCGATGTGCGCTGGAATAAAACCGAAGCCGATTTAGCCCGCTTTAGTCAAATTCAACAAACCATCATTTCGTCCGTTGTCTCCCTGCTTAAACCTGGCGGCCGGCTGGTCTACAGCGTCTGCACCAACGAACCGGAGGAAACCGTCGAAGTAACCGAAAAATTTTCCACCGCAAATCCAAGTTGGTCGAAAAAAAACGCCGCCCAAATTTTGCCCGCCTCATGCTGCCCGTTAATCAACGATTCCGGCGAGCTGGAAATTTACCCCCAACAAACCGGTCTGGACGGATTTTTTGGCGCGGTTTTTTTAAAACCTATTGTTGCCTAAGCCAAATATTTTTGATAGAATTCAATAATTGTAAGTTGTAGGGGCAGGTTCAAAACCTGCCCTGCCAGGGGAGGTTAAAATGCAAACGGTACAAGATGAAGTGATTAGCCGGGCGGCTGAGGTTAAACGGGCAAGCCGGAAAATGCGGCTGGCGCCGACGGAAGTAAAAAATCGCAGTTTGAAGGCGATGGCTGAGGCGCTGCTTAAAAATAAAGAGGAAATAATCTTTCGCAATTCTATTGATATCGAAGCGGCCAATGAGGCCGGGTTGGCGCCGGCTTTTGTTGATCGGTTGACCTTGGATGAAAAGCGGATCGAAAGTATGGTGCGGGGACTGCAGGATGTTGCGGCTTTGCCTGATCCGGTCGGGGAAATAATTGAGGAAAAACTGCGGCCGAACGGTTTGAAAATTGCCAAGGTGCGGGTGCCGATCGGTTCGATTGCCATAATTTATGAATCGCGGCCGAATGTGACTGTGGACTCCGTCGGGTTGGTTTTGAAATCGGGGAATGCAATTTTGTTACGGGGCGGGACCGAAGCGATCAATACCAACCATACCCTGGTAAAAATTATTGCTCCGGCCGCTTATGCCAACGGCATACCGCAAGGGGCAATCCAATTTGTGGAAACAACCGACC
>JBDRON010000037.1:0-4424 GCA_043810025.1 Elusimicrobiota bacterium | reverse complement strand
GCGGCTGAAACAAATGCAGAGGACCCGATAAACCACGAATTAAATCCCACATTTTTATATGGGGCTGTGACCAACTAACATCTTTGTAAAGAATTTTTGACCGTTCATTTTTATCGGCAAAATTAGTCAGCGCCAAATCTTTGTAAGCAAGCTGCTCAATCGGCTTCTGCTTAAATAGTTCTCTGATCTTCTCCGCAAAAAAAGGCATTTGGGCGGAAATATTCTCGATTTCTTTTTCCCGATCCGCTTTTTCCCAGTTTACCCATCCTTTTATGCCCGCTTGGCGATTGATTTTTTTGCTGGGTTCAATTCTCCTAAAACCCAAATAATCAGTAGTAACAGTCATTCCGCCAACTTGCTTCTGCCGCTGAGAAAAAACCCTGGCCGAACCTTGATAGATTATCCACAAAGCGATTTCTGCGGCCTTAAATGTGCTTACCAGGCCGATAAACCCGATAAGCAGCGGCCCAATAACCGGGATATTAGAAATGATTGTTTGGATCGGAGCCAATACGGGGAGTAAAGGTTTAAGCAGGGGAAGAAAAACTTCAAAATTAAATAAGGGAGCCGCCGCCGGCAGGAAAGAAAGCAGGACAATCCCCACCCCCAGCGCCAGTAAAATTTTCCCGGTGGTTTTTCGATCTTTGGGAATTAAGCTGTTCATCCAGCCGCTGGCTTGATCGGCTTTAAAAAATTGAGTAAAAGGTTTAGTGAAAGAAGAAAGGAAAGACAGGGGTTCTATTTGTTTGATTAAACGGATTAAACTTATCCCGCTGATGGCAAGGCATACACCTACCGCCCAGAAGGGAGCGGAACCAACGGTCAATAAAACAACGCCGGCTAAACCGAGTAAAGTTGTTTTAGTTAGATCGCTCTGACCGATAAAGTCATTTAATAAAAAGTTTTTTGTTTTTATTAAGAAGTCCGTAAACCAATTGGTTAAGACAACACTATTTCCTCTAGCTATTTTCAAGGATTCACTATTATTTAAAAAAGTAAAAACTCCGGGAGTCTCTTTTGTTCCCGTTGTTTTCTTTTCCTTTTGAGGAGTGATAACTTCTTTTCTAGTTGGCGCAATTCTAACCGGCCCGCCAGTCATCGCCGCTCGATACAATTCCTGCACCTGCCTATCAGTTCCCGTCAGCGCCAGCGGCGGGGCTAAAGTAGTGTGGAAATCTTTCTGTATTTCTTGATCGGTAATGTGTTTGCCGCGGAGGCGGGCGTCGTAGATGGCTTGGCTTTTCTCGTCATTGCCAATCTTCGGGGCAATCACTAAATAAGATATTCCCTGGTTGCGCAGGCGCTTGATGATGCCTTGGGTGTGGAATCCGCCGGTGATCAAGACGCCGAAATTTACTTTTTCCCCGGCCATCGCCGACAAGGTATTGGCGGTTAATTGGTCGTCCCGTTGGCTAGCGGCTTGATAAAAAGATTCTAAGGCCGGCAAACAGCTGTCCAACTCTTCAATTGCGGAGATATTAAGGGAATGCCCGGACAAAAATTTTTGCAGTTTCCGGCTGGTAAACTCCGGTTTATTGGATTGATAATACGCCCATTCTTTCTTGTTCAGTTGGTGTAGGACCAGTTTTTCCAAAAGATCAATCTTGCGGGAAAATCTGATTAAATCTGTTTGGGCCTGGTTAACGGCCAGTTTTTCCGGTATCTCCTCGCTGAAAGTGTCCATCTCTTCGAAGAGGAAATTATAATCTAATTTTTCGACCAGCTCGGAATAGGTGATGTAAGACGCAAAATTGGGGAAAGCCGCTAAAAAATTTTCGCCGCCCGTTTTCTGGGCCAACTCGGTTAAATAACTGTAATAGGAAAATGCACCGATTTTGTTTTTCCGAAAAGCATCGCTTTTCTCAACTAAATTTTTTAGCTCCTCCGGAGTGATTTGTTTGGTCAGCTCGTTGACGAACTGGTCCCGGTCAATTTTTACCTGGTTAAAATTGATCTTTCCTTCTAAGTTAAACAACTTAATCAATCTTCCCAGTTGCGGGAACCGCTCGGCCAGATTCAGCTGATAGGTCTGGGAGACCTTGTCCAGATATTCCACATAATCATGTATTTTTTCCGACTCCCCGTTAAGGTCTTTCTTTGAACTTCGTATTCTTTTAACTCCACATTATAAAGCGCGCTTTTCAAAACGGCCAGCTCATTTTTTAAACCGGTTAAAATCCTTGGCCATTTTTGTTCGATCGGCAGAGTGGCGCGATAAGCTTTTAAATTTTCCAGGTAAAGTTTATTGTTCTCCACCCCATAGAAGATAAACGGCTGATCGGCCGTAATTACCGCGTACTCCGAACCGGCGAACTCACCTTTGCGGACAAAGTAGTCGGCAGTTTTTTTGACCAGAGTTTTATTCGGAAAAGACCGGTAAAACTCGGGATCGATTTTTCCGCTGCCGCCTTCGGCGCCGACAAAATTTAAATTATAATTCTTACGCAGATGTTCGATGATCTTTGCGATATTCTGCTGGGCTAAATAATCGCAGTGAGCATCCTGAATATTGACCACAATCTGCGGGTTATTGGAGTTGGGAGCGTTATAAAATTCTTTGATTTTTCCCAAATTGTTCGGCAAAGAAATTTCCGTGGAAGATTGGGGATTAATCGCGACGGTGTAGGAACTGGTTCCGGCTAAATTTTTACTGATCGAGTAAAACTGACGATTGCTGTTGGCTAAAACTTTTTGCGCCGCCTGCTGGCGCTGGTTCCAGAAATTTCTTTCCTTCTGATAGGTAACAGCATAAGTATAGGCCGGCCCAATCGAGGTGACCAGGAAGGCAATGACGACAATCTCAGTAATAAATTTTTTGATTGACATCAGTTTTCCCTCATTAATCTAATACCCTGTTTTTGTACTTTATTCAATCTGTTTATCTCACCAAAAGTATACAAAATCAATGTTAAGATTATGTTAAGATTATGTTAAGTTTTTGTTAAGTTTTTTGGCCATTTTTTTGTTGATTTTTCAATGCTATTATGTAGTGGTAGGTTCTAAACCTACCCTAAAATCAGGTAAGTTGCAAATTTTACAAAGGGAGGAGTTGCAAAAAAAGGTGACGATTAAGGGGGAAAACACATAAACATCACTATTAAATTGCTATTGAATTAACCAAAGTGGTGGTTACCCCTGAAGATAATTAAACCAATTATTCGAATTCACTACTGCATAACTGGAATTTGGGTATGTATTTATCCAATCTTTGGGTGCGGCCGGCTCTTTTTTTGCGGAGAATTTACATTCGAAACCGGTTAATTTACCGTCCCGTTCCTCGATCAAATCAATCTCCTGCTGGTCGTAGGTGCGCCAAAAATAAAAATTTGCCGGCTTTCCCGAATTGCCGGCCAATTTATATTTTTCCAGGATAAACCAATTTTCAAAAAGCTCGCCATTATCCGGCCGTAATTTTAATTCATTAAAGTTTCTCAGCAAGGCGTTTCTTACACCGACATCGATAAAATAATATTTTGATGTTTTGGAAATTTCCTTGCGCAGATTGCGGCTGAATCCCCGCAAGTTAATTATGACAAACATTTTTTCCAGAATATCCAGATAATTAAACACCACCTTCTGACTCAGGCTTAAATTCTGAGCTAATTCAGAAATCGCCACTTCTTTACCCAGCTGTAAAGCCAAGAGAGTCAGCAGGTCGATTATTTTTTTGGGTTTTCTTACATCCTCAAACATTAAAATATCCTTATAAAGATAAGTGTTTATATACTCATATAAATAATCCTGTTTCTCCTGATCACCGGAAAGTGTATGCACTTTAGGATACATCCCAAACCTAAGCATTTCTCCAATGACCAGATCATTCGAGGTTTGACGATATTTCTCTGAAATCTCTGTATAAGACAGAGGATAAAGCAAAAATGTCTTGGTTCTTCCGGTCAAAGGTTCGTTAATTTTATTCGCTAAATCAAAAGACGCTGAGCCGGAAACAAAGACAGTAATCGGCAGGTTATCCACCAATAGTTTTAGGGTTAAGCCGATATTCTCAATCCGCTGCGCCTCATCAATAATCAATATTTTATGATCGCCAACAACGCGTTTCAGCGCCTCTAATTCGTTATTTTTAAATAAATTCTGCGCATAAAGATCATCGCCGACAAAATACAATTTTTTTTCGATTTGAGCGGTAACCCGATTGATTAAAGTAGTCTTTCCCGCCTGCCGAGGCCCATAAAGAATAATTACTTTAGGCTCTTTTAGAAGAATACTTTTAATTTTATCACCTATAGTTCTATCTATTAACATAAATTAAGACCGCCAAAAAACAGGCGGTCTGACTTTGCCGCAAATAGTAAATTTTACTATTAATTTCGTAGGGCAAGCCTTTAGGCTTGCGTCCTTAAAACCGCAGGGCTAAAGCCCTGCCCTACAAAATCAAAGGCAAACTGGTTTTACCGTCAACAACA
>JBDRON010000036.1:0-3803 GCA_043810025.1 Elusimicrobiota bacterium | reverse complement strand
AGGATTAGTTCATGCGCATGTTTAATTATCCGTCCAGCTATTTGAATAAATTGCCACCGAATTGTTCTGATTGTTTTTTTCGCCCACTCTTTCGGAAAGAGAAATATCTTCGACGCAATAAATAAATTATACGCTAAGATTCCGATCCCAAACCAGACCGCGTTTGCCGCAAAATTTCCCGACGGCATATACTCCAGATTAAACCCGAGTTTAACCTCTTTATTATAATTTTCTGAATTGCTTCGCCCATTGTGCCAGCTAATTATTTCTTCACTGCTTTTTTCTTCTATGGAAAAATTTGCGGCTATCCCGTGATAACAATATTCATTCCTCTTCTCAAATAAATCCTGATCCGGATTTGGCCATCTCTGCACCACTATCCGAAACGAATGATCAGTTCTATTCATACTATGAACAGATTCCGCATATTCTCGTCCTGTTGCCCGGCCATCTTTATCCTTCAAAACTTTCCAATCCTTAATCATCTCAATAACTTCCTTCACCGCGCTGTCTTTGTCCACGGTTATCCCATACCTTACTCCTCGGCCATTAAGATAATTAAATACTTCGCTATTATAGGCCGCGGAATCGCTGCGGAAAAATTTTATCGCCTTGCCTGTGCTGTCCACAAACTCAATTATCCCTCGCGCAAATTCACAATTCCTAGTCGACGGAGATACGTTCCCTTCTCGAAATTCATACCCAATACAGATGTCTAGTTCCGGCACAAATCCTAAGATCGGCATATAGCCTTTATCTCCTTCGTAAGTATAGGCCGCTAAGAGCTTCTCGCCAACTATCCCCGTCGCGTCGATATCTAAGGTGAATTCGGTATCCTTCGCCTTCTTTAATAAGCGCCGGTTTAAGTTATCATTGAGTATCTTCAAACCGGTTATCTTCTTCACCGTTTCCCGCGCAAGCCAGGCTCTTAACGCGTCACTACTGGGAACTTTACCTATCTTGCAGATTTGCTTTAACCCTTCATCCACATCTATTTTCCTCACATCCTCCATATATTTACCACCGCCGATAAACATCAGTATCAACGGCTCTATGTATTCGTTAGCTTTGTAACCTCGTCCAGATCCAGGAGCGGAAAATAATCGCTCCACCTCTTGGTCCATCCTCAATGATTTATACATTTCTTCGTATAGAGCTAACCCCGCATACGGTGTAATTGTTTCCTTCTCGCTAAATTTTAACTTGAATTCTAACACGTTTTTTGCCATAATGTAATTACCTCGCTTTTGGTGTTTGTTTATCGTCGTAAACATTATACCATAAAGCGGGGTTTTTTATGTCATCTTTTTTTATTAATCATCGACGTGATTACAGTATATTCAAGCCCTGAAAGGGCGCCGGATTATAGGCGGGGGTTTTAACCCCCGCTGAATACCCAATGAACCATAAGCCCTGAAAGGGCGTAGGAAAATAATATGCTGAACGCCGTAAAAGACCTTCGCCCCTTCGGGGCTTAAATTGTTTTTGACGAGCTTAGCGGGGATTTCATCCCCGCCTATATTCCTAAATCCCTTCGGGATAAAAAAATAAAAACAGCAATCACCACTATGCCAATTATTTTCACCCAATAGGTGAAGATTTTTATCGGCCTTTATCGTTATAAAATTAAAAATCAATCGCGGTTCTTGGCCTAAGCCGCCTTTGTGTGATTCCTCATCACCTTAGCGGGATGCCGACCGAAGAATAATCCGGTCAGCGATTATTTTAACAATGTTGAAATTCAGAATTCAGTGTGAAGATACGCAACGGGAGAAAAGCAGCAGTAGCAGGCAACAGCAATCTAAAAAAAACAAAAACTAATAGCAGCTGACCTGCTGTGTGCCTCCGGTGCTTCATAGGCAGCTGATTTCCGGATGTTATCTTTGAAAGGTATCCTCAATTTCCTTCCATTTTGACATTTTGACTCCGTCCCCCTGTCCAGAAACTGCCGAGAGCATTTTTTAGGTAGGATTTTACTTTGTCTACCATGGAAGTTTCGTTGGTTTTTTCGGTTTCCGATTTTTGCTCGAGCATTGGATTGGTTTCTTGTTCCGCTGGTTTGATTTTTACCAGCGGAGCGGCAATCCGGCTGTTTAACAGTTCGATTTTTTTTGCCTCACCGCTTTGTTGATAGTTGTCAGAAAAACTTTTTCCTTTAAAAGCCAGCGCATGATAATTGACAGTGGGGCTCCATAAGATCCATTCCGCTACATCGTTATCGTAACCAGCCTGAATTTGGGCCAACACCTCTGCGGCCCCGTAGGGACACCCCAGGGAAAAATCTTGATAATACGGGCGAAGTTTTGCCGCATCCGGTCCGAGAACTTTTACGGCATTTTGCAAACTTCGGTAGACAGTTTTATAGGGTTGGAGGTTGGGATCAGGGATGCCAAATTCGCCTTTAGCGTAATGGGAAGGATATAGCATCGGGCAAACAAAGTCTACCTGTTTGGCAATTTCCACCAACATTTGACCGATCCCCATAGCGTTGCCGGGAGTCGTGGTTAAACCGAAGACATCGGCGGAGATGTTTACCGGGTATTTTGTTTTTAGCCGGGTTTTCGCCGCCGCTAAAAATTGCGCGATACACTCTACTGCCGTAGCTGTCGAATGCGCTTGAGTGTACCGGCAGTTTCTAATCTTCCCATCGGAGGGGAAGCGCACATAGTCAAACTGGATTTCGTCGAACCCCAGCTCGGCGCAGCGTTCAGCAATACTCAGGTTGTAATCCCAGGCCGCTGGAGAATATGGATCCAGCCAGCTGTTTCCGGCGTTGTCGCGCCAGATATCCCCGGCAGCATCTTTTACGGCCCATTCCGGTCTTCGGCGGGCGGCAATATTATCTTTAAACACCACAATTCTTGCCACCGTATAAACTCCACTGCTTTTTAAAACTTTCAGATAATTTTCCAGATCAGGTATTGCCGGGACATAAGCTCTAAACTGCTGAACCAGTTCTACCCCCGAAACATAAACCTCTCCCTGGTACTCTTTAATGGCAATTACGACACTGTTCAGTTCGGTTTGAGCCAGCCATTCACTAATCTGTGACCGTCTTTTAGGTGACCCAGCCACCCAGGAGGTCAAATGAATACTCCGCAAATATTTAGGTTTAGCTGCGCTTTTTAGCAGCGGAACCGGGATTTCTTCCGGTAAAGTATTTACCGGCGGTGTCCATTGATCGGTTTCCGGCAGAAAGGAGATAGTTTCCTTCTGGCAAAACAGGCTTAAACAGCCGGTAAGCACAATTGAAAGAACGACTAAAGAAAAATATTTAATTAATTTACTCATTAAACACCTCGCTAAGTTCTTATAAAACATTCAAATTTCCTATACCCCTAACTAACTTATAACACAAATTGTATTTAAAACAACTACTTTATTAAACCCTGGAACCACGATTGCTAGTGGAATTCGAAAAAAACAGCTTCATTTTCTCGACCCTATAGGGACAAGGCATGCCTTGTCCCTACAAACATGCCACAGCGGGTATGCTCGTACTTTTTAAGCGCGAAAAAATTTTGCTGTTTTTCGTCCCGGTTCTCGCAATCAATCGTGGTTCCAGGGTTAAAAGAATAGGTATTTTAGTTAACAATTTCATTCCGGTCAATCTTTTTCTGGGGTGCTAAAGGCAAAATAGAAAATTCTATTTGGTGGTACTGTTTGAAATCAAAATCCATTAATTTGTATAATGGTCATTCCGAAGTAAATATGAACAAAGGAGTGACCAAAGATGAACACAGGCAAAAATGTTTTTTCACAATTAATGGATCTGTTACCAATGGACGAATTTCGCAAATGTG
>JBDRON010000035.1:0-11265 GCA_043810025.1 Elusimicrobiota bacterium | reverse complement strand
ATGCCGTAGGGCAGGGCTTTAGCCCTGCGGTTTTAGAGATGCAAGCCTAAAGGCTTGCCCTACATTTCAAAATCGGCAAGCTATTTTTAGAAAAACCTTCCGTCGATCTGGTTTTTTTGTGGCTGTTTGCTATGACCTCTGAGGATATGATTTTGGTTTTGAACAGAGTTTCATGAGCGATGCACTGTTCTTTGAGTCATCGTATTTCAACAATGATTTTGATAACCTTATCGGCTATGTGGGGTCTCCGTTAAATAAATACCGGAATGTGGCGAAAGCGCAGACAAAGGGGGTTGAAACAGGTATAAAAATTATTCCTTTAAAAACAGTCGCGCTTTCCTTAAATCATACATATCTTGAAGCTGTCGATAAGGAAACGGATGAGTTGCTTTTGAACCGCCCTAAAAATACATTCAACGGAATTGTAAACTGGGATGTATTGAGCAGTCTAAATGTCAATGTCCGGGTAAATCATGTTGGAGGGGCTATGCAAAACAGGCCTATCCAACTGTAAAAGAAGCAGATTCCTATACTGTCACGGATTTGGCTTTGTCGTATAAATACAACGATAATCTGACAGTGTTTACAAAAATTGACAATATTTTCGGTCTTGAATACCAGGAAGTGCATGGTTATGAAAGACCTTCGGCAGCATATTCCGGAGGATTAAAATTAAGCTTCTGATAAAAGCGGCAGGGCAGCCGGTGAAGAATACCGCCGGCTGCCCTGTTTCCGAACAGTGCAAGGAGTCATTAATGATAAACAAGGTAATAAATTTTCCTTGCATTTTTTGAATAGTAAAGTTAAAATTAACCTAATATCGATTATGGTAAATATTTAATGTCCTTTTGCCGGCAGGGAAACCAAGGGGGGCAAATTGATCAATTTTGGCCAAAAGAGATGAGCAGTTTTTTTACGGATTTGGAGAGTGTGGAAAACTCGGTAAGAGTGTTGCCCGCGTTCTCTGGGTGGTTTTTTCACCCCGCGGAGTGATGTGATTTATGGAGGACTTTCGTAAGGAACGCATATATGCGTTCCCTACAATTTAAAACGGAGGCGAAGATGAAAAAAGAGGAATGGAAGACTTTTTTAGAGAAATCGGAAGCTAAAGTAAGAGAGATTTCCAAACAGGCTGTAGTGCTGGCCAAGGAGGTTAAAGAGGAAGCTGTTCTGGGTACAGGCTATGGCAAACTTAAAGTAAGCGGGTTAAACCTGGAAAGAAAAAAATCGAAATTACTCAACGCCCTCGGTGAAGAAACTTTTAAACTAATCAAGGACAAAAAAATTGAGAACCCTAAATTAAACTCTTTCTACGAACAAATCAACGATTTAAACCAGCAGCTTGGCAAAGTGGAAAAAGATTCCAAGGAATGCCAGCAAAAAATGTCGGCGAAATTAAAAAACCTGCCGAATAAGCTTCGAGTGAAGAAGGTTGACTAAAAATGCATTTGTGGCTTATCTCCGTTTTAATAATTATTCTTCTAATCAGTATTATTGCCAGTCAGAACGTTACACCTTTGGTCCTGCATTTTCTTTCCTGGCGGACCCCGGAGATGCCGATTGCCGTATTAATTATCGGCGTTTTTTTGCTCGGGATTATTTTTTCTTTTTTACTCAGTATCGGCAAAATAGTAAAATTGAGCGGAAAAATTAAAAAATTGGAAAGAGAACTGGCCCAACCCCAAGTTGGTGAAGGAGAAAAAAACAAACAATGAGTTATCTGGTTTTAGCCCGTAAATATCGGCCGCAAAGTTTCCTGGATATCGTCGGGCAGGAACATATTACCCGAACACTGCAAAACTCCCTGAAAACCGGCAAAGTCGCTCACTCCTTTTTGTTTAGCGGCCCGCGAGGCGTGGGAAAAACCACGATCGCCAGGCTGATGGCCAAAGCCTTGAATTGCCGGGAGAAAACGAATCCTGAACCTTGTAACAAATGCAGCAGTTGTCAGGAAATCGCCTCCGGCAACTCCGTCGATGTGATCGAAATCGACGGCGCCTCTAACCGGGGCATAGACGAAATTAGAACCCTGCGGGAAAATATTCAGTTTAGGCCGGCGGCCAGCCGCTATAAAATTTACATAATCGACGAAGTCCACATGTTGACTGCCGAGGCTTTCAATGCCTTGCTGAAAACCCTGGAAGAACCGCCGAGTCATGGAATATTTATTTTTGCCACCACTGAACCGCAGAAAGTTCCCAATACCATTCTTTCCCGCTGTCAAAGGTTTCCTTTCCGCTTATTGTTAGTCGACGCGATCAAACAACATCTTAAAGGCATCGTCGAAAAAGAAAATATACTCATCGAAGAAGAAGCGCTGGATTTGATCAGCAAATCGGCTCAAGGCAGTCTGCGCGACGCCCTGGGTTTTTTGGATCAGATTATTGCCTTCAGCCAGGGAAAAATAACCGGCAAATTATTGCAGGAAATGCTGGGGCTGCTTTCCGAGGAACTGCTCTTTCAATTAAGCGAACATTTGAGGCATAACCGAACCAAGGAACTGCTTACCCTGGTCGGGCAGATAATTCAATCCGGTTACGACCCCTTTCAAATTACTGATCGGATCAGGGATTATTTCCGCTGTCTCCTTTTGCTGAAGATGGACTTCAGCGATCAGCAGAATATAAACTTCACTCCCTGGATCACAGAAAAAATGAAGGAGCAGCTAGCCAGTTTTACGGCAGGAAAACTGTTAAAGATAGTAGAGCTGTTAACCCAGACCCTCGGAGAAATGCGTTGGAGTGAAACACCCAGGGTTGTCATGGAAACAAAGCTGGTCCGTTTAACCATACCTACCATTAGTATTGCCGAACTGATCAGCCGCCTGGAAGATTTGGAGAAGGATAACAAGAACCATTTACCGGCAGCGCGCTCAATCGAGGAAAAAACCAAACCTATCAAACAGTGGCGGCTCCGCTTAGCCCGAAAGACGCGCCTTCGGCAGCTAAACCGGCGAGTCAGGATTTTCCACAAAACTGGGGGCAGTTTCTGGAAGCGATTAATCGCCAGAAGGCTTCTTTGCATGCCTTTCTCGGGGAATGTAAAGTCGAGCAATTTGAAGATAATGGTTTGCAAATTGTTTTTTCCCAGCAGCTGCCTTATTCAATAGTGGAGAAAAACAGGTTGTGGCTGGAAGACCTTTGGGAAAAAACCTTTAGTCAGAAAATAAAAATTAAGCTCTCGCATAACCCCGATCTTAAATCCAAGAAACAAGTTGAAAAAGAAGAAAGCAGTTCCGATCCTGCGGTGGCAAAAATAGTGGAAATTTTCCATGGAAAAATTAACCACTAAAAACATTCCGCCTTTAGAAAACTTAATTAACAAACTTAACCGCTTGCCTGGTATTGGTCCGAAAATGGCCGAGCGGCTGGCTTTTTACATCCTGCGCATGGCCTCGGTCGATGCCCAGGCTCTGGCCCAGGCCATTGTTCAAGCGCGGGGGAAAGTCGGGGTGTGTTTATCCTGTTTCGGAATATCGGAAACCGATGTTTGCCCAATCTGCTCCAACCTCCAGCGGGACAAAACCCTGCTTTGCGTCGTCGAGAAAGCCTCGAATATCAGTTCGATGGAAAGAGCGCGTATTTTTTATGGGATGTATCATGTTCTGGGAGGACTGCTTTCCCCATTGGATGGCATCGGTCCGGACAATTTGAACATCAAACAGCTGCTTGATCGCTTGGGGAAAAATAATTTCCAGGAAATAATTATCGCCACCAACCCCAGTGTGGAAGGTGAGGCTACATCCACCTACCTGGTGCAGGAATTAAAACCGCTGGGAATTACCCTCAGCCGGATTGCCTTCGGCCTGCCCATCGGCGGCGATATCGAACACGCCGATGAACTCACCCTGGCTAAAGCCATGGAAGGAAGACGAACAATATAAAAATTAGAAACTACCAGCCGCCCACCCTTTGACTTTTAATCATATTCAGGTTTGATTTAAAAATTATTTTTATAAAAGATATATTTTTAATTGACAAAAGTTTTTTATTTATTGTATATTAAGTGCTGATTAAATTATTTAATTGGCAATCAAAGAGCTTAGTATTTATCGAAAGTATAACACAATATCTCATAGTACAGTAGAATACAGGCATTGCGAGTAACCAGAAACTGCAGAAAAAGGTAACTACTCAGGTTGTTAAGTGATCACGGTTAGATAATTAACTGCGCATAGAAAAAGGACTATGAATTCCGTTCTGTGATGTTTTTTCCCTCTTTTAAAAAGAGGGGGAAAAAGTGCCAGCATTGCAAGTATGAACTGTTGTATACCTGAGTAGTTACAAAAAAAGAAAGCAATAGTATATAGTTAATTTTACCTGGGGGGGTAATGCATTTATATTTTTGGACAGTAATCATCATTTTCTGGATCCCGTCAGCTTTCCTTTATTTATTCTTAAGAAAAAAATTGGATTCTCTTACCAAAAAAGCCTTTTGGATTACCGTATTAATTTTAATGCCTGTCACTTTTGCCGCAGAATATATTTATCTCTGGGCCGATATCTGGAATTTTTCAGAAAATTACGATCCTCTAATTGGTATTAGCATTTGGGGAGCTCCGATTGAAGAGTTTATTTTTTGGTTTGGGGCCCCGATTTTTTTCACTTTGGTTTATTTATTTTTTGATTATTTAGACCGGCGCTATTTGCGAAAGGAACCAAATGCCTAACTTACCGGAAAGACCGGAAATAAAAACAACCAATGGTGTGCCCTGGTATAGACGGGGTAAATGGTGGCCGGCCTGGGCAATATTAATACTCCCTTTTATTTTTATTTTTGCTCCCCTGTATCGAAGAATAAAAGATCAAATTAATTGGCGGGCGATCTTTGCAATGATTGTTGTTTCTGAAATTATTTTAACCATAGCCGAACATAATTCCATTCAACGCGGCCACTGGGTTTACAATGAAGCTCGCATCCTGGGACCGCGGATTTGGGGTATTCCTATCGAAGAACCGCTTATTTATTATTGGCTGCCGCAGATCTTGGCAGTTATTGCGCTGCTTTTTATTCGATCTTTGCTTAAAAACAGTAAGAAATAAAATACTACCCATTTGAGGAGTGGATTAAATCCACTGTCCCTGCTAAATATAAAATGACTTTATCAACTCTAAATTACAAATCCAAATATGTTCGCATAGAGTTGTTAGGCGCTTGTTTTTTAATTCTGGGAGCCATTTTATGGTCATTCGAATCCAAATTTCCCTTTCCTGAATATTTTACCATAATAACGGTGATTTTTTTTATTTATCATTTTTTTGCTTTTCTCTTCTTTAAATATTTGGTTGCTATTCACTTTATTATCATATCTATCATAGACATTTTATTAATGGGATTGATACTCCATTTTACGGGGGGGATATTATCTCCATTTTTGATCGTATTTATGTGTATTTTAATCTCAGAAATATATGTAGGTATGAATTACAAATTCAATATTTTCTTGATAATAGGAACTTATATTTTAGTAATTTCTTTGGAATATTTTCGAGTGATTAAAACATATCCTGTCTCTCTTGCGGATATTTATAATAGTGGGATTAGCACATTTTTTATCGGTTTAAATGCTATCGCGATAATGGTAATAACCAATTTTTATTCCAAAATGATAGTTAGGGAGCTAAAATCTAAATTGGAAGATGAGCAGTTCCTTAAGGATAAAATGAGCAAAGAAATGTCCCGGCTGGAGTCTTCGGCGCAATTGGGGTTTCTGGTAACGAGGATTGCCCATGACATTCGCGGGCCGCTGGCCTCAATTAAAGGCTACGCCCAACTGGCCGGTTCCGCTCCCGGGCTGGACGATGAATTGAAAAATGATTTGTTAACGGTGGAACATGAGGTCGACCGGGTCGTCGGCCTGATCGAAAAAATGCAGCGGTTTATCAAACCGGGAACCGGACAACGGAATTATGTTTCCTTGATTGAAATTTTAGAGGTAGTTACCACGGTAATTTGTTTAGATGAAAGAATGCGCCGGATAAAATTAACAAAAAAATATCCGAAAGAAGATATTAGAATCTTTTCCAACGCCGAGGAATTGCAGCAGGTTTTTTTCAATTTGTTAAAAAACGCTTTAGAGGCACTTGTTGAATCCGCTCGAGAAGGAGGAGAAATTCAAGTAAAGGTAACGACGGATGAGTCGTGGATTATCACAGCGATCAAAGACAGCGGCATTGGGATGTCTCCCGAAACAAAACAAAAAATCTTTACTAATTTTTTTACCACAAAAAAAAACGGAACTGGTTTGGGAATGGGGATCATCAGCGATATTGTTTATGGTCATGGGGGGAAAATAGAACTAAACAGCGAATCCGGCAAAGGAACGGAAATATTAGTTTTTTTGCCCAACCTTAATAATGGAAAGGAGCATTGAAAGAAGGAGGATTATTTGCAGACAGAAAAAACAGCTTTAATTGGAAGGATACCTCTAAATTGCGCTTAGGAAGTAGTTTCCAATGGACTAAAAAGACTCAACTGTTATTAGGCTGCTCTTTTGATCAGTATGCAATTGATAGCGGGAGTATTGATTTTTCCACGGCTATCGATGTAAATATGAACCGGTTTAGCGCCGGTCTTAATCAGCAGATCAGCGAAACGGCTGCTGTCGGCTTGGGCTTTGTTTACGGCCAGGGCAAACGGAAAGAAAATTATTCCGGAGAAGAAGTGCTTTACAAATTAAGCGGCGGACAACTAATGACTGAATTACGGTATAACTTTTAGGTGGGTGCAAGTTTTTTTATTCCCTCTTTTATAAAGAGGGGTAGGGGAGATTTAGACAATATTTCTTATTTTCAAAATCCCCCTTAATCCCCCTTTTTAAAGGGGGAACACACATAAAAAATCACGGGATAACCGCCATTATTACATAAACAATAACCGCGCCGCTGACGATGGACATGGTTATATTTCCCATAGACCATTTTGATTTTGCCGGTTTATCTTCCTTCGGCAAATTTTCAAAACCATTATAGATGCTCATCGTGCTCACCTGTTCAATCGCCAGTTTCTTTTCGGTTTGATTTCCCGAACCGTCTACCGCTTTTATTCTGATCAAATTTATCCCGACGCCCAGCAGCAATTCTGTCCGGAACTCACCGTTTTCTCCGACTGTTGTTTTCTCCTCATTGATAAAAATTTGGGCTTCCGGATCAGTTTTGCCGATAACCTTGATTTTATAATCTGTGGTTTTGCTGGAATCTTGCGGGGAAGATATTTCCAATTGGGGAGCTGTTTTATCGATAGATATTTTGCGAAGAGGGGAATATTTGCTTTCCCAGCCCAATTGGTCTATGGAAGAAAGCCGGAGAAAGTAATCACCATCAGCCAACTGCTGGGAAAAATCCGGAAAATTTTCCTCTTTATCAGCTGTTTTATCCAGCACAATCTGTTTAAAGGCTTCATCTTTGGAGACTTGCAAATGCCAGCGGGTATTTTTGGACATTTTGGAATCAGCAGAAAATTTAACTTGGGGAGAGGTGAGGATTTTTATTGATGATTGCTTTGTCTCGAGTTGGGATATTTCCAAATCCGGCGCTGGGGGGAGCGGAAGAAGAGCGGAAGGCGGTAATTTTAATTTTACTTCCGTCGAAAATCCCTCAGGCACAGTAACGGTTTTTCCTTCCGCGGTAACATCGACCAAACCTTTATAAACCGAAACCAGGGTGGACTGGTCAGGACGTATCTTAGTTTTAAAATCAGGGTTACCCGACTGCGGGGTAATTTTCGGCTGGATAACCGACCGGGCGGCTATAATTCTTGTTTTGCCCGCCCGCAATTCTCCTTGCAGCAACTGCGCTTCTTCCTGTTTAGCTTCCGGACGCAGGATGACCAGAGAGTTTTCACCTAAACGTAAAACTTCCTTCGACCAAAACTCTACCTGAGCCAAGCTTTTTTCCATGGTCCGCAAACTGTCTTCGTTATAAACCGGCATATTAGTTTTTGCCGCCTTCCAATCTCCCTGTTTGTCCCGGCGTAATTGGACATCATTAATCACGGTAACCAATTTTGCCGACCGCAAATTCTCCTTAATTAAAACAAGCGGAACTTTTAACTTCATGCCCGTTAACACTCTATTCGGATCGTTGATCGGAAGATCATTGTATTTCAAAACCTCCGGCCAGAGCCGGGGATCTTTCAGATATTTATTGGCCACACCCCACAAAGTATCACCGCTTTTAACGGTAATTTCCTGTAAAACTTCTTCGCCGCGAATCAGGCTAAAACAAATAAACAGGAAAATGAGCGGCAAAACAATTTGAAATTTCTTTTTCATCTAAGACCGTCCTTTTTCTTATAGGAAATTCAATGTTTGTTATATGTGTGTTCCCCCTTTTATAAAGGGGGATTTTGACAATTAAAAACATTGACTAAATCTCCCCTAACCCCTCTTTTTAAAGAGGGGGATAAAAAACTTATTCCACACTTTTCAAATCTTTCGGTAATAGAAATTTGAACTGCGAACCTTTGCCCAGCTCCGATTCCACCCAAATTTTTCCTTGATGGGCTTCAACAATAAGTTTGCAGATAGTTAACCCTAAACCGGTGCCGCCTTTTCGCTGGCCGGCGACCTGCTGAAATTTATTAAAAACCTTATCCAGATAATCCGGCGGTATCCCTGGCCCGGTGTCGGCGATGTTCACCAGAATCCGGTCATCTTGTTCGGACAATTCGATCGTAATCCGGCCGGCAGAAGGGGTAAATTTCAGGCTATTGCCGACTAAATTGGCAATTACCCTCTCGAGCAGCTGGATATCCGCTTTAAGTTTAGGGAAATTATTCGTGGAAACAATCGTTTCCAAAGCAATCTGTTTTTTCTTCGCCAAAGGAAACTGGTAATCAAAAACCTTCTTGACTAAAGCCGCTAGATCACATTCTTCCAAATTTAAAGAGAGGGTTTTACCGGCCTCAATTTTAGCCACATCCAAAATATCGCTAACCATCGAAAGCAGGCGATTGCATGACCGATCCATGATCAGCAAGAAATCGTTTTGCTGTTTATTTACCGGTCCGGCGCTTCCATCCAAAAAGAATTGGAGGAACCCATGGATGGAAGTCAAAGGATTGCGCAAATCATGAGTGATGGTATGGACAAAATCATCTTTTAACTGATCCATTTCTTTCTCCAGGGTAATATTGTGCAGGACGGTAACCACACCCAGCTCTTCTCCCTGACGCGATTTTACCGGATGGGCGTTAACCTGAAAAATTTTCAAGTAGTCTGCTTCGGAAAGATCAAGTTCGCGAGCGATGTTCTGCTGCGGGTTTTGAATAATTTCAGCGATGAGCGGCCGGATTTTCCCTTCAGACAGATAATCGAGTAACGAGACTCCCTCGGAAATATCTTTTTTCAATCCGAGCATATTCTTGGCCTGCTCGTTACACAGCATAATTTTGCCCAAATGGTCGGTAAGAATAATTCCATCGGCGATGGAAAAGATTATCGCCTCAGTCTTATTGCGTTCGGCAATAATCCGGTCGATTTGCATAGCGGCATAAGTCTGCAGTCTCTCAATCATCTGGTTGAAAGTATCGGCAAGTTTTTTTAATTCATCATGCGTATAAACATTCGCCCGCAAACTAAAATTGGGGGGATTAGCGGCAACCCCCTGGGCAACACGGGTAAGTTCAAGAATCGGCCGGGTAAGGTTAGAGGCCAAATAAAAGGCGATAGCGGAAGCCAAAATTATACTGAAAAAAATTATGCCTAAGGCAAAGAACAGCATTTTTTGCGACCAAATTTTGGCATCATGGCGCATCCGGATTGCTGTGGCATAAGCTTCTTCTTTCGGCTGTTGAATAACAACCCCCCATTTAAGGGTTTTTACCGGCGCATAAGCCGCGACCAGCGATTGCCCATTTTTATCAACGTATTCGCTTGAACCTACCGATACCGCCTTCAACACCGACTGGACAATCGCTAAATCCTTCGCCGGTTCTTTCTTCAAAGCTCTTTCTTTTTGGGGATGGGAGATGATATTACCTGAATCATCAACAACAAAAGCATAGCCTTGCGCGCCCAGCTTAGTCCCGGCAATCTTGGTCCAAAGCTGACTGAATTCCGTAATAATGTAGAGGTAATAATTTTTTTCAAAAGGATAAACCAAACTTAAACAGGGCCGTTCTTTAATAAAGTAAAGCCGGCTAATCTGTGACTCACCTGTTTTGGATTTCTGAAAAACACCTTCTTCGGCCCGGTTGAGCAGCCTGTCGTCTTCCGTAGCGGCGTTATTATTTAAGGCTTTAATTAATTCGTCGCCTTTTTCATTGACTATCGAAACCACCAGAAAATCTTCGTTGGTCGATAAAAAAGACTGCAGTAAAGCCTGTTTTTCCGCCCAGGGGATTTCAGCGCTTTTTAAAGAAGCATTTAAAAAAAATATTTTTTGTTTTAAGTTGTTCACATACTGATCGATCCGATCGGCAAGGGAAGAAGCCAGATGGGTATGCAGTTCCAAAATCGAGCCTTGCAAGGTTTCCTGATTCAAATTGATCATCCGTTCGGCAATCCGATGGTTAAGACGAATTAAAAGAAATCCGCCCAGCGCCAGCGGAACAACACTGATTAAAAGAAAAGCTAAAACAAATTTAGGGAAAAGCTTAAGATGCATTTCACTTTAAGGTATATCAGACTAGCTTTTCATTGTCAAAGGATTTTTCGATCTTTTACCAATCTTTTCCGGATAATGAATTGACTAGCGGCTTTTTTTTTGATTAAATATGAAAAATGGATGTGATAATACCGAACAAAAGTTATTTTTCCATCGGAGAAGTGACAAAAATTACCGGGGTAAAACACTACATACTCCGTTACTGGGAATCGGAATTTAAATTACTGCGCCCAATCCGACGGGAAAGCGGCCAGCGGCGCTATACCCGCCGGGACTTGGAATTAATCATCCGGATCAAAGAAATTCTTCAGCAGAAAGGACACACCATCGCCGGAGCAAAAAAACTCATCCAGGAAGAGAACCGCAACAAAAACCAGCAGCTGCAATTGGATATTTTTCATGACGCAACCTATTTAACATTGCTCAAAGAAGTAAAAAAAGAACTTTCCGATCTTTTAAAAATAATGTAGAATAACAACTTAGCGTAAAACGCAAAATGTAAAATGTAAAGTTAAAGGCTAAAAGATTCGGTAACTACTCAGGTACATGACCGCTCACAATTAACTGGAAACACAGAAATTTTAATGTTTGTTTTTTTTGTGTTCCCCCTTAAAAAAGGGGGATAAAGGGGGATTTTGAAAATTAGAAATATTGTCTA
>JBDRON010000034.1:0-38980 GCA_043810025.1 Elusimicrobiota bacterium | reverse complement strand
TTTTTGCCTGTGGTGTAGGAAAATCTGGAGAATTAGGCTGCGCGCTGTCTCGACGGGCTATTCGGAAGCGCTCATCGGACATTTTTTTCAGCTCTAAAGCTGTTTTTGCCCAGGGAATGAAATCAATCGCGGTTCTTGGGTGCAAAAAAAGTGCTTGACTATAATGTTCATTTAATATATAATGTTCACTAAATAATGAACATATAAATAAAGTGAACATTTATGAAAATGAAGCTAAAAGGAAAAAATATTTTTGCTGATAAAGCAAGTTTAGTATTAAGAAAAATTCTCTGTCAACCTAATAAAAAGTGGGTAGTACGTAATTTTATAGAACCGCTGGACGTGAGTTTGGGTATGGCCCAGTCAGTGTTAGAAAAAATGGTAAGACTCGGATATGTGGAAAGAACAAAAAAAGGACCTTATAGTTATACAATACTTACCAATCAAGAAAAACTTATTGAAGATTGGCTAAAAGGCTACCAATTTGAATTAAATGAAATTGATACTTATTATAGTCCGGACAAAAACATTTTAAGGGAAATTAAAACTTACCTAACAGAAGAACAATATGCGCTTACCTTGCATACAGGTGCGAATTTAATTACCTCTTTTGTAAAAACAGAAGATATATATTTTTATTTAAATACACAAACTTGGGATAAAGATATTATAGAAATACGACAAAAATTATATTTAAAAGAATTGGTGACCGGCGGCAATGTCCACATTATCCGTCCATATTATAAAAATAGCGTATTTTTCAATCGGCAAAAGATAAAAGGTTATTGTGTTGTCTCTAATTTACAACTCTATCTGGATTTGTATAACTTTCAACCACGCGGCAGAGAGCATGCCGAGAATCTAAAAACTGCATTGGAAGAAAAAGAAAAACATCTTGACTAACACCGACAAACTGGAAACCCTATTTTTTAGTGTTTTGGATGATTTAAAAGATTATCTCGACGACCTTACGCTTGTCGGCGGTTGGATGCCTTATGTTTACTCAAAATTTTTGTGGAACAACATTGAAACTAATTCTGTCACTACCGCGGATATTGATTTTGGTTTTGGACATACTCAGACTAAATTCTATTCCACCACAATTTTTAAAACACTTTCTTCTCTAAATTATACTGAGCACCATTATAAAATAGGTAAAATATATCCGGTAGTTCTCCGTAAAGAAGGAAAGATTCCCGTAGACTTTATTGCCTGTCCCGAAATTGCTGATACTTTGATAGAGAAATTCATTGGCCGGGAGATTTACATCAATAAAATCGAGAAGTTTGACTTTCTTATTGAAAATAGAAATAGAATATCTGTAATTCTTACAAATAAACCTCAAAAAAAATATAAAATTTATTGCCCTAAACCTTCAGCATTTCTTTATCATAAAGGGATAACCTTTATTGAGCGAGAAGATGAACAAAAACAAGCCAAAGACTTGTATTATATGTATTTTGTATTAAGATACGCTCCTGACATTGATACTATTTTCAAAGATGTAATTCAATATAGGGAAAAAGATTATTTGATAAATATTTCTACAAATCTTGAAAAATATTTTGAAAGAATTTCTAGCCGAGGTTGTCTAATGGTAGAAAAAGAGAATGGACCGGATGAATATATCGAAAATTTAAGACAGGACATATATAGTAGATTTCAGAAACTTCAACAAATACTACAAAAAAAGTAACTGCTGTCATTCTTCTCGGAATAAATCTGGTGCCTTCCATGCTGGGGTCGGGACTAATTGCCAGAACTCGCAGGAAAAATTTTACTAACCCCTCACCCTAACCCTCTTCCGCAAGGGGAGAGGGAGAAGATTTTTTACAGAATCTAAAGAAAATAATGGAGGTTTAGGTGAAAGTGGAAACGCTTTATTGGAAAAATGGGCGGTTGTATATTTTGGATCAGCGGAGACTGCCTAGAGAAAAAGTTTATATCAGTTGTTCCAATTATCGGGAGGTTGTGGGTTGTATCAAGGATATGGCTATCCGGGGAGCGCCGGCGATTGGGGTGGCGGCGGCCTGGGGGATTGCTTTGGCGGCCGGCCAGAAGAAATTCGGCAGCCGGGAAAAGTTCGGGGAATATTTGAAGAAAGTTTATGCTGATTTTGCCGGCGCCCGGCCGACCGCGGTGAATCTTTTTTGGGCGATCGAACGAATGAAGTTGTGCGCCCAAAAATTGAAAAATGAAAATTTTGCCGCTATTCAGCAGTTACTGCTTAAAGAGGCTGAAGATATTCATCGTGAGGACATTGAAAATAATCGAAGATTGGGGGATTGGGGAGCGAAACTGTTGGCTAAGCATAGTAAAGTTTTGACCCATTGCAACGCCGGGGCTTTGGCGACTGCCGGTTACGGCACGGCCTTGGGAGTAATTCGCTCAGCTCATAAAGAAGGCAAGATCGAAAGGGTTTTTGTTGATGAGACCAGGCCTTATTTACAAGGGTCCAGGCTTACGGCCTGGGAACTAAAGGAAGAAGGGATACCGTTAACTTTAATCACGGATAATATGGCCGGCTGGATGATGAAAACGGAAAAAATTTCCGCGGTAATTGTCGGAGCGGATCGCATAGCGGCGAACGGCGATACCGCCAACAAAATTGGGACTTATTCCCTGGCAATTTTGGCTAAATATCATCGAGTGGCTTTTTATATAGCCGCGCCTTTGTCGACGTTCGATTTGTCTACGCCGTCGGGAATGAAAATTCCGATTGAAGAAAGATCAGTTAAGGAAGTAGTTGAAATCGGCGGTTGTCGGATTGCTCCGAAAGATATTCAGGTGCGTCATCCGGCTTTTGATGTTACACCGCACCGGCTAATTACAGCAATCGTTTGTGAAAAAGGAATAATTTATCCGCCTTACCGGAAAAACATCAAGAGGATGGTCTAAGAAACAACTTCAAACGGTTCGGCGGGAGTGAAGCGGGAAAGCTTTTTTAATAAAGAATAGGGAAATTTATTCAGGCAGCGAGCATATAGTTCTACTTCTTGATTGTAATATTTGATTGTGTAGCCAATTCTTTCTTCAACGATCAAAAGATCGTTTTTCAGGGTAATATGTTGCTGTTTGTTTTTCAGGTAAGCCAGGGTTCCTTTATTGATAAATGTTTCCAGTTCTTCCCGATTCCGGAGCGATTTAGCAGTAATGATTTTATTCTTGAGTTCTTCAATGTCTTCAATTTCTTCTTTTTCATAACCTTGATTGCCGTACCTGGCGGGTTGGGAAATTGGTTCAAGAAGACGCCGGTTAAGTTGTGTCTCTAATTCTTCCCATTTAGTTTCGCAGTTATTTTTTGCCGGATAAAGTTTCCAATAAAAATAAGCTAAAGAGAATTCAACCAATTCTCTTTGCAAAATGTCATATTTTAGTTTATCTTTAAAGTAGGGCGCAAGTTTTTGGGAGAAGTAAATTTCCAACTCTTTTCGTTCCTGAATAGATTTGGCGGCTGTTATCCTGGTTTTTAAGTCTGCTAAATGCTCGATTTTATTGATTAGATCTTCTTTGGGGTTCTCAGCCAGTTTAAGGACTAAATCTATTCGCCGGTTCAACTGGTTTTCTAATTCCTTCCAGGCTTCGGTGGTTTTATTCTTTACAAACGAAAGTTTCCAATACAAATAAACGCAAACAAGAAGAAGAACAAGCCAGGTGTATAAAACGCTAAGTAAAATCATAGGAATTATTCAATTTTCATCTTTTTTTGGACCATCAGCATCTGTTTTATTTTTGTTACCAATTCTTTCGGGGTATGACCGGGAAAAAAATAAGTTAATAAGGGTTTAGTCATATCAACAAACTTTTTATTGAGAAACCGATCGATAGTCCAGGAGATATCGTAGGTTTTTTTGCGCAAACTGTCTCGTCCTTTGTTCCAATCCCAAACGGAGGTATAAATTAGCACAGGGATATTCTTCAGTACTTCGTCTTCAGTCATGACTTTTAGCACTTTATCGCCGCTCATTTTCGGCATCTGCAAATCCAGTACTACCAGATCAATTTCCCCCCTGCGCAGCTTTTCCATGCCCTCAATACCGTTGTTAGCAGTAGTGACCTCTAAACCTTCTTTGCGCAGAAGGTCTTCCATAGACTTTGACGTTTTTTTGTTATCTTCTATGATCAGCACATGTGCGGCCATATTCAACCTCTCCAATTAATAAATTTAAAGTCGCAGCTTAACACTACGAACATTATTTGAAGAATTCCACATTTTTACTGAAATAGTTTGCAATCAATGTTGAATATAGCAAAAAGATTTTTTTTTGTCTAGTAAAAATTTATTTTTTATGTTGATTTTTCGTAAACAAATTTAATATAATTAATTCATGAATACAATAAAGGGATTTTTTATTTTAGCGGTTGTTTTTGTTTGTTGCGGTTGTGTGAGCAGTGTTCGCTATCGTCTGAGGGAAACCGAAGTATCCTATCTGGCTCAGGAGAACGATGAACTGCAGAAAAAAGTATCTAACTTGGAGGAGGAGAACTCCAAGCTGCTTGATTCGCTGGATGTTCAGCAAAATAAACAGGTGGCGGCCGCCTCGGAGCTGGATCGGAAAAACAAGGAGTTGAAAAACCTGGTTGAGGAGCGGGAGAGAGAAAAATCTAAATTAAAAACTACCTATGATGAACTTGTGGAGAATTTGAATAAGGAGATCAAAGACGGAGAGATAAAACTTACCGAACTGGAAAACAGGCTTACCGTTAATTTGGTTGACAAGATACTGTTTAAGTCTGGGCAGGCCGAACTCAATGTTCAAGGGGAGAAGGTGTTAGGTAAAGTTGGAGCGATACTCAAAAATGTGAAAGATAAGGAAATCAGAATTGAGGGAAATACTGACAATATGCCCATAAAAGGTTCGTTAAAAAACAAGTATCACACGAACTGGGAATTATCTTGTGCCCGGGCATTAAACGTAGCCCATTATTTGGTAGATAAGGCTAAAGTCGATCCCAAGGTTTTAGCGATCTGCGGTTACGGAGAACATCGGCCGATTGCCAGTAACAAAACTGTCGAAGGACGGGCTAAAAACCGCCGGATCGAGATCATTCTCGTTCCTCAGTTGGCGCCGGCGAGTAAAGAATAAAATTTCGATTGTGTATTTTCAGGAGGACGTATGTCGATTGAGAAAGTTTGGGTTGAAGAAGGGTGCACGCTTTGCTATCTATGCGAAAACATTTGCCCGGAAGTTTTTTTTCTGGATGATACAAGCTCTCATGTTAAAGACGGGGCTGATTTTGGGCAATATGAAGAAAAAATAAAAGAAGCGGCAAATAGCTGTCCGGTGGAAGTTATTAAGTTTGAATAATTTGAATAAAAGTTAAAAGTCTTTGAACCTGCCGATAACCTTACCCAATAAGGTGAGCTTTTGGTCATTTCTTACATCGATAACGGTGAAATCCGGGTGAGCAGTTGCCAGGCTGATTTTTTTCTCGGATTTCTGATAGGTTCTAACCATTAATTCGTTGTCAAGGCGGATAAAAACCAGGTCGCCATTAGAGGCTAAATGTTGTTTCTTGATCAGTAAGTTGTCTCCCACAACGATCCCTAAGTCTTTTAAATAATCATCTTCAAAGACAAGAATAAAATCTGCTTGTTTAGAGAACATATTGGGGTCGATTACTACAGAATCAACAAAATATTCCTTCTCCTTAGCAGTATCTCCCGGCCATCCCCAACGATACCTGGATAATGTTTTACCGGCAGGAGAATATTCGCTAATCTTTCCGACTTGCTTTTTTAACTCTTTTAAGTCGGATTTCATGTTTTCTAATTCCTCGGAATAGTAAACCTCTCCAAAGAACCAGCTGATTGGTTTTTTCAGAACCTCGGAAATTTTCTGCAGAAAATAAGTCCGCGGCCGGCGTTTATCATTTTCCCAATTGGCGACAACGCTGCTGTCCACCCCCTGGGGCGATTTTTTGGTAATCAGCAACTTGCCCAACTCCCCCTGGGTAAGATTATTTTCTATTCGGATTTTACGTATTTGTGTTCCTAAGCTCATATAAGTGATATATAGCATAAAACGGTTTTTTTTGTCAACAAAATTTTGGAATTGTCGAGATAGAAATTAAAATTTATTAGAATTTACATTGGCAATAATGCTTCTACAAGCTAAAAATAATTATTGATTTTTTTCATTCAGTGATATATAGTATTATATAGGAAATTTAGACGGTTTTTGCGCTCGTAGCTCAGTGGATAGAGCAACTGACTACGAATCAGTAGGTCGGGCGTTCGAATCGCCCCGAGCGCATTTATGCAAAATTTATTGGATGGGAAATTGGAAGTTGTTGAAGATTTTCCTCTTTTAGAAAGGGGGACTGAGGGGGATTTAGAAAATATTGTCAAAATCTCCCCTACCCCCCCTTAAAAGAGGGAGAAAAAATGCCCAGCAGGTGTGTAAAGTTCCGAGCGAAGCTCGGACTGGCTTGCCGTATAGTAAATTCAATTCTTTTGCTAAATAGGGATGTTCGGTGAAAAAAGAAATAGATTTATCGATAACGCTTGGTAAGTTAAAATTGCGGAATCCGGTGTTGGCGGCCTCGGGAACTTTTGGTTATGGGACAGAATACTCCGAGCTGGTTAAGGTCAGTGAGCTGGGGGGGGTAGTTGCCAAAACCGTTACTTTGGAATCGCGCCTCGGTAATCCGCCGCCGCGGCTGGCCGAAACACCATCCGGATTATTGAATTGTATCGGCTTGGATAATGTGGGTTGGGAAGTTTTTAGAAGCGAAAAATTACCGGCTTTGCGCAAATTAGGCACGGCGATTATCGTTAGTATTGCCGGTCGGACTAAAGAGGAGTTTGTCTCTTTGGCGAAGAATGTTTCCAGAGAAAAAGGTGTTGCGGCGATTGAGTTGAATTTGTCTTGTCCGAATGTGGAATACGCCGGAGAAAAAGAACTTTGTTTTGCCCAGGATGTCCAAGCAACCAGGCAAATCGTGAAAAGTGTGCGGTTAGCCGCAAAACTACCCTTAATTGCTAAGCTTAGTCCCAATGTTACGGATATCGGAGAAATCGCCAAGGTTTGTGAAAAAGCCGGCGCTGACATCCTGTCCTTGGTTAACACTTTTTTGGGGATGGCGATCGATGTGCAGAAAAGAAAACCAAAATTATCGGTGATCACCGGCGGGCTTTCCGGACCGGCGATCCGTCCGTTGGCTTTGCGTTGTGTCTGGCAGGTATCCCAGGTTTGCTCTCTGCCGATTATCGGCCTGGGCGGCATTCAGGATACGAACAGCGCTCTGGAGTTTATCTTCGCCGGCGCCAGCGCGGTAGCCGTGGGGACCGCTAATTTTATTGATCCGCAAACAGCGTTAAAAATTAAAGAGGGAATAAAGAGTTATATGCAAAATAATGGAATTAGTAGATTTAGGGATTTGGTGGGGAGGATAAAAGTTTAAAATGGATAAAATATCTAAAGAATTTGCCGATATCGTCAGAAATAAACTGAAAAATCGTTTAAAAAAAATAATTTTATTTGGTTCGCGGTCTCGGGGTGATTACAAGGAAGGTTCTGATTATGATATTTTAGTGGTGGTGGATAAAAGGGAAAAGGATATTCAAGAAATTGTTTTAGATGCGAGTGTGGAAATAATGAATAAGTATTATGCCTTAATCGGATATATTGTCTGTGACGAAAAAGAATGGGATAAGAAAAAGCAATTTCCAATATAAAAAAAATGAAAAAAAAACCCAGATTTCAGAGAAGCGTGGAAAAACATATTGAATATTACCGAGGTCTAAGTATCGGAGAAAAATTGAAAGAGACATTGGAAATATCCGAGTTTTGTCGAAAGTTAGCAAAATTATCACAAAATATTTTCCATGGAAAATAATCGAACTCTAGAAAAACATTTGTTGTTGGTTGCAAAAACGTTAAAGAAATTTTTGTCAAAGTCTTTGATCAATGCTTATGCGGTTATTGGTGGTATCGCTGTAGGAGCAATTGGAGTTCCCAGAGCGACAAAAGATATAGATTTTTTGGTGACAACAAGCCAGATCGATAAGCTTTATAAGGAATTAAAAAACATTTTTAGCAAGAAAGGATATTTATTAAAATATGCCAGGCCAGAGGGCAATATATTTCCGTATCATAGCATTATTTTTTCTCTCAAAGAAAAATCAGGAGAGTCAAAGATAGTCGATGTGCTTGTTTCAACAAAAAAATGGCAGGATGAGATTTCAACATATACTGCCTCCTTAAATTACGAAGATGAAGCGATTCCTATAGTCAATACCGAAGGATTAATCATCCTAAAATTAAAAGCCGGCGGGAAGATGGATATTATTGATGTGGAAAATATCTTAAACATAGTAGACTTCAAAAAACTGGATAAAAAAATATTGTTTGATTGGGCAAAAAGATCAGGTGTGGATAAATTACTCCATAGGATTTTAATAGATAAAAAATTAATATAATGATAATCAAAATTGTTGGCCCTAACTTGCAAAGTTTATGAAACCGTTAATTTTAGCGCTTGATGTGGAAAACCAGAAAGAAGCGTTAGCTTGGGTAAAGCTGCTTTCACCTTATGTTGATGTTTTTAAGGTTGGCTATTCGTTGTTTTGGCGCTACGGTCCGCCGTTATTGAAAAAAATCAGCAGTCAGAGGAAAAAAATATTTTTAGATTTAAAGCTTCATGATATTCCGCATACGGTGGAATTAGCGGTAAAAGCGGCCAGTGAACTGGGTGTCTATGCGCTGACTATCCATACTTTAGGTGGAGAAGCGATGTTGAAAAAAGCCGCCTTAGTGCCGCGTTGTCCGAAGTTATGGGGTGTGACGGTGTTAACCAGTATGGATCAAGCTGCTTTGCGAACGGTAGGAATAAATAATTCGCCGGCACAAGAGGTTTTGCAGTTGGCCGGTTTAGCGCAAAATTGCGGTCTCAACGGGGTAATTGCCTCGGTTGAAGAAGTAAAAAAAATAAAATTGATTATCGGGAAAGGATTTACGGTGGTTACACCGGGGATTCGCTTGAATCTAGTGACCGATAAAGCCGATCAAAAACGGGTCGCGACCCCGGAAGAAGCTATCGGCAGCGGTTCCGACTTCATCATTGTCGGCCGCCCGATTTTGGCGGCGGATAACCCGCTGGAAGCAGTAAAGGGAATTTACCGGAGAATGAGAGTTGCCAAGAAGTAGGGGGAGGCCTTGTAGAAAAAAAATGAACGAACAAAAATTGTTAGACTTATTTAAAGAAAAGAAGGCTTTGTTAGAGGGGCATTTTCTGCTTTCTTCCGGATTGCATAGTGATCGGTATTTCCAGTCAGCTTTGCTTTTGCAGTATCCGGAGATCGCTGCGGAGTTGGGGAGATTGATCGCTGAGAAGTTTACGGAGAAGGTGGATGCGGTGGTTTCTCCGGCGTTAGGCGGTCTGATTATTGGCCAGGAAGTGGCCCGGGCCAAAAAATGCCGGGCGATATTTACGGAGCGGGATAACGGGCAGATGACCCTGCGCCGCGGTTTCCGGATTAGTCCGCAGGAAAAGCTTTTGTTGATCGAGGATGTGGTCACTACGGGAGGTTCGTCAAAAGAAGTAATGGCCGTAATAAAAAGTTTTCAGGGAGAAGTGGTTGGTGTCGGGGCGCTGGTCAATCGCTCAGAGGGAGAAATGATTTTTGCCGTTCCCTTGCGGGCGCTTGCGCAGTTACCGGTAAAAACCTATCAGGCCGAAAACTGTCCCTGGTGCCGGGAAGGAATTCCTTTAGTGAAATCGGGTAGTAAGAAAATAAGTTTGTGTTAAGAAAATAGAAGGTTGTTTTTGTAGGGGCAGGTTCTAAACCTGCCCTCTAACTTGGAATAAAAAAATTAGCAGGAAAAGGGGTGAAGGTATGATTACTTACAAGAAGGCGGGGGTGGATATTGATGCCGGGAACCGGCTTGTTCATCGGATTAAGAAATTGGCTCCGGCGATCGGAGGTTTTTCGGGTCTGTTTCCGTTAGATGTGGAAGGTTATGATTCTCCGCAAATCGTTGCTTCTGCCGACGGCGTAGGAACAAAATTGCGGGTGGCTGCGCTGCTTAACCGGCATGGAACAGTGGGAATAGATTTAGTGGCGATGAATGTCAATGATCTAATTTGCTGCGGAGCAAAACCGTTGTTTTTTTTAGATTACTTTGCCACAGGAAAATTAAATGCCAAGATCGCGGAAAAAGTGATTAAAGGAATTATTGCCGGCTGCCAGCAGGCGGATTGCGTTCTTTTAGGGGGAGAAACCGCGGAGATGCCCGGGTTTTATTCCAAGGAAGATTACGATTTGGCCGGATTCGCCGTCGGTGTCGTTGACCGAAAAAAGGTTATCGACGGGCGCTATATTCGTCCCGATGACATCATTATCGGTCTGCCTTCCAGCGGTGTTCATTCCAACGGATTTTCCCTGGTGCGTAAAGTTTTCAGTGAAAGCGAGCTGAAAAAGTTTGGCAATGAACTGCTTAAACCGACCCGAATTTATGTTCGGGATGTTTTACCGTTAATCAGTGAGTTAAACGATGATGATGTGATGATTAAGGGAATTGCCCATATCACCGGCGGAGGGTTTTATGATAATATTCCCCGGATTATCCCTGAGGATTGCATGGTCTATATTTACCGCGATTCCTGGAATGTCCCGCCGATTTTTGAAAAAATTTCGGAGAAAGGAAAAATTCCGATGAAAGAAATGTTTCGCGTCTTTAATATGGGTATCGGAATGGCGATGATTGTTGATCCGTGCGTTAAGGAGAAAATTTTATCGCGGATTCGCGGAGCGCAAGTAATCGGTGAAATCCGTTCCGGACAAAGAAAAGTGGTTGTGGAATAATCAGTAATCCCTCTCCCCTTGTGGGAGAGGGTAGGGTGAGGGGAAATTTCAAAAATTTCATGGAAAAAATAAAAATCGGTGTTTTGGTTTCCGGCGGCGGAACAAATTTGCAGGCGATTATTGAGGCTGTGGAAGCCGGCAAAATACCGGACAGTAAAATCGCTTTGGTAATTTCCAATAGGGAAGATGTTTTTGCCTTGCAACGGGCTCGTCAACATGAAATTGAAGCGATAACGATTAAATCCAAAGGTGTTCCCTGTGAGGAATATTCAAAAAAAATAAGCGAAGAACTTGAAAAAAGGGAAGTAAATTTGGTCTGTTTGGCCGGCTTTCTGTTGAAATTAAGTTCGGAGTTTGTCCAGCGGTTTAAAGGAAGAATACTTAATGTCCATCCGGCTTTATTGCCGGCCTTCGGCGGACAGGGGATGTATGGCCATCATCTGCATGAGGCAGTAGTGGCCAGTGGAGCAAAATTTTCCGGCACTACCGTCCATTTTGTCGATGAAAGTTATGATACCGGCCCGATTATCCTGCAGGCCGTCGTTCCGGTATTAGATGACGATACACCGGAAACCTTAGCCGCACGCATATTGAAAGAAGAACACCGCATTTATCCAGAGGCAATAAAGTTATTTGCGGAGGGAAAATTGCTGGTAGAAGGCCGAAGGGTGAGGATAAAAAGGGGATGAAAATTATTTTGAATCTCAAGTTATTTTAAAAAAGGAGGTAACATTATGCCCGTTCAAACAGAAGTAAAGACGGAAACCGGTTGTTGTCCGAAATTTGATCCTCAGCCTTGGGAGGGGAAGGAAATTAATTGGCAGAATAAATTGTTTATTAAGGACAGCGTGAGAAGTTTTGTTCATATTCCGCTTAATTTTGGCGGTGTAGTAAAAAGGAATATGAAAAAGATTAAGGCGGCTGGCGCTGTTGTTCCGCAATGGCTGATGCTTTCCGACGAAAAATCATTATGGAGTTCGGATCTTTATATCGCTGTCGATAACGAAGTGCCTGGGACGAAGATCGAGAAAATGTCCGGAAAGTTTTTAACCAAAGTTTTTGCAGGGCCGTATCGAGATGCCGGGAAATGGGCTAAAGAAATGCAAACTTACGTTCAATCCAAAGACAAGGAAATCAAAAAAATGTATTTTTGGTATACCACCTGCCCAAAATGCGCTAAAGTTTACGGAAAGAATTACACGGTTATTTTTGCCATGGTGTAGTTGTATTTATTTCATATCCTTTTTCTTTCCATGAGGAGAAACCGCCTTCTAAATAGTAAACATTATGGCGGTATCCGGCTTTGTGCAGTTCCTGGGAAGCAATTTGGCAGCGATGTTTACCGCCAAAACAGTACAAAATAATATCTTTATCCTTAGGCAAAGTGTCAAAAACATATTTTCCTTCCGTGTTTTTACTGAACAGTTTGCCGAGAGGAATATTTTGAGCATAAGGTATGTGCCCGGCGAGATATTCTTCTTTTTCCCGTAAGTCGATGATAGTAAAATTTCTGGCATTTTTATCCGGTTGGTTTTTTATTCGAGTATTTAGCGCCGCTGGAACGATGGAAAGCAACTTAGATTGTTCAAATGATCCGTTTGTGGAGAGAAAATCGGCAATTGGAGCGCCTGCCGCAGTTTGTAAGTAACCGAATGAATTCAAGTCGATATAATTGGTTAGCTTGACGGCGGTTGGATTGCCGCTTTTTTTATATTCATAATAAGCTGACTGGGGCACTCCTAAATAAGCAACTTTTTTAAATTTTAGAGTTTTAAGTTTTTCTACCGCATTTTTAGCTTTTGTTCCATCGCCGCCGCAATGACAATAAACTATCAGCAATTTATTTTTCGGCAAACTTTTGTGTTTCAATTCAATTTCTTCCAGCGGCAGATTTATTGCCCCGTCAATATGTTCACGGCTATACGAGACCTCCGGGTCAACATCGAGTAAAATATAATTACGCCGGAGATCTTGTTGAAGTTCATTTAATTTTTGCAGGGAAATTATTTCAGTATTATTTTCTTTTTGGGCCGGGCTGGGTTCGGAATATATACTGTTGGGGAAAAAAATAAAGGTGGAAAAGGAAAATAGTAGTGTTAGGGTAATTTTGGAACATAGATTTTTCTGACGCATTTTGCTGCCTCCTTTTTTCTATTTTTATAATAGCATTTTTTAAAAATTTTACAATAGTTTTTTGGGGATATGATTTATTTTGCTTTTAATGTATAATACCCTTAAGGTGTTAAATTTACGGAAAAGGATGGATAATCATTTATACAGGGTGTTATAATTTTCTTGACACTATTCATTGTCTCTGATAAAAATATCTGTGAATAAATGCACAATTACCTCAGACCTACAAATAAAATCCAGGAAAAGGAGAAACGATGACTAAAAGAGGAAGCGGTGTACTTCTCCATATTACATCTTTGCCCTCGCCCTACGGTGTAGGCGATATGGGACCGGAGGCCTACAAGTTTGTTGATTTTCTTACCCAGGCTAAACAAAAATTCTGGCAAATTCTACCCTTGAATCCAACTGATCAGGCTTGCGGTAATTCACCCTACAGCAGTATTTCTACTTTTGCCGGCAATCCACTTTTAATCAGTATCGAATTCATGTTGACGGACGGGTTTCTGGAAAAAAACGATCTGGAATCTTTACCGCAGTTCTCCAATGAAAAAGTAGACTTTTCTGCGGTTGTTAATTATAAACAAAAAATCTTTGATTTAGCATTTCAGCAATTTAAAGGGAAAGACAATAAATATGATTATGAAAATTTTTGTTTAGAGCATTCGGATTGGCTGGATAATTTTGCTCTTTTTGTGGCTTTGAAATCCAATTTTGGCGGCAAAGCTTTTAGTGAATGGCCAAAGGAGCTTCGTGATCGCTTGCCAAAATCTTTGCAAGCTGTCAAAAACAAGTTTAAGGAAAGAATCGAGAGGGAAAAATTTTTGCAATATATTTTTTTTAAACAGTGGTTTTCTTTAAAGAATTATTGTAATAAAAACGGGGTTAAATTGGTTGGAGATGTGCCAATTTATGTAAATTATGACAGCGTTAGTGTTTGGACTAATCCGCAGTATTTTAAATTGAATGAAGACAAACAGCTTACCCATCTGGCCGGCGTACCGCCCGATTATTTTAGTCAAACCGGCCAGTTGTGGGGAAATCCGGTTTATCGGTGGGATGTGCTTAAGGAGAGCGGTTACCGCTGGTGGATTCAAAGAATGACGCATAATTTAAATTTATTTGATTTAGTCCGGATCGATCATTTCCGGGGGTTTGTTGCCTATTGGGAAGTCCCGGCCGGAGAGCAAACGGCGGTAAACGGAAAATGGGTTGAAGCGCCAAGCAAAGATTTTTTTTCTACTTTATGTAAGCGGTTTTCCTCGCTGCCGATAATTGCCGAAGATTTAGGCAATATTACCGACGAGGTGCGGGATGTGATGCATTATTTTGCTTTCCCGGGCATGAAATTACTGCTTTTTGCTTTTGGGGAAAATTTGCCCGAGCACCCCTATTTGCCTCATAATTATAATCATCACTGCGTGGTTTATACCGGTACTCATGATAACAATACGGTCCGGGGATGGTTTGAAAAAGATATAGCGGAAGAAGATAAAAGAAGGTTGTTCGATTATCTTGGTCAGGAGGTTTCCGCAGAAAATGTTCCTTGGGAACTAATCCGGCTGGCCATGCAGTCTGTAGCCAATATGGTGATTATTCCGCTGCAGGATATTTTAGGTTTGGGCGATGATGCCCGGATTAACCGGCCGGCGACCTTAAACGATAATTGGCGATGGCGGGTTTTGCCCGAGCAACTAAATTCTTCAATAGCAGCGAAGCTTTTAAAAATTACCGAGATCTATGGTAGAGCAAGCCGATAAAATAGTAAGGATATCCCCTCTCCCCTTGTGCCTTGTGGGAGAGGAAAATAACTTCATTTAAAAACAGATTAAATGTATTGTTAATCGGTTATTTTTTTGCTTTACTGTAATAATACAAATTTTTTCCAGCGGGAGATAGTAGATGAAGATTTTAGTTACGGGTGGAGCAGGCTTTATCGCTTCTCATATTGTCGATGCTTATATTGCCGAAGGACATCAAGTAACGGTAGTGGATAATTTATTTTCAGGAAAAAAAGAAAATATTAATCCGAAAGCAAAGTTTTTTCCGCTGGATATTTTTATTGACAATAAATCTGAGAGGTCCGGTTCTTTAATTAGTCGGCTTTTTGAAGAGGAAAAATTTGATTTGGTCAACCATCATGCCGCGCAAATTGATGTGCGGCGGTCTGTGGCTGATCCGGTGTATGATGCGCAAGTAAATATTTTGGGCAGTATCAATATTTTGGAAAACTGTCGGAAAACCGGGGTAAAGAAAATCATCTTTGCTTCTTCAGGCGGTGTAATGTACGGCGAATGCGCGGATAAAGCCCCTTCAGAAGAAGTGTTACCCAAACCGGTTTCTCCTTATGGGGTGAGTAAGCATAGTATGGAACATTATCTTCATTACTACAGAGAGATACATGGTTTGAATTATACTGTTTTCCGTTATGGTAATGTCTATGGTCCCAGACAAGATCCGCATGGCGAGGCTGGTGTGGTAGCGATTTTTTGCCAGCAGATGCTGGCCAATAAACCGGTACATATTTTTGGTGATGGAGAACAACAGCGTGATTATGTTTATGTTGGAGATATAGTCGGCGCCAGTCTGATTGCTCTAGTTAAAGGCGGCGGAGAAATATTTAATCTCGGAACAGGGAACACCTATACGGTCAATTCTCTTTTCAGCCATTTAAAAGAGATACTTCGCTACAAGCAAAATCCGTTTTATCAACCGGCGCGCAGCGGCGAGCTTTTTCAAAGCGCGCTTAATGCTGCTAAAGCACGGCAACTTTTGGACTGGAAAACAAAGGTTGATTTTTTAACCGGTTTGAAAAGTACAGTCGAATATTTTGGAAAAAAATTAAAAGGAGGGGAAAATGTCTAAGACTTATGTGGGAAAAATGAATGCTGAAAAATTAAAATTCGGGGTTGTTGTTTCCCGATTCAATGAGTTTATTACCGGCAAACTTTTGGCTGGGGCGATGGATACTTTACTCAGGCACAACGCCGCGGAAAACAAAATCGAAATCGTTTGGACACCGGGCTCGTTTGAAATACCTTTAGCCGCGCAGAAAATGGCGGAGAGCAAAAAATATGATGCCATTATTTGTTTGGGAGCGATAATTAAGGGTGATACCCCGCATAACGATTATATTGCCAGCGAGGTAGCCAAGGGGATTTCCCAAATTTCTTTAAAGACCGGTTTGCCGGTAATTTTTGGCGTGCTGACCACGGACAATATTGAGCAGGCCATTGAACGCGCCGGCACTAAGGCAGGTAACAAGGGCGCGGAAGCAGCGGAAACGGCAATAGAGCTGGCTAACCTATTCGCTGAGATGGGGAAATAGTTTAAATTTTCTTTCCTCTCCCTTGATGGGAGAGGATTAAGGTGAGGGTGTTAAAGATTCGATTCCTTTATTACCCCTCACCCTACCCTCTCCCACAAGGGGAGAGGGAAAAGCAAGAGGAATGATCTATGGGGATGCGGCGGAGGGGCAGGGAATGCGCTCTTCAAATGCTTTATACTGCGGATGTTTGTTCTTTGAATAATGAACAAATAAAAGAGGCTTTCTGGCGGACTACCGCCGTTTTAAAAGAAACTAAAGATTTCGCAGAAATGCTTTTCGAAGGCGTGAGGGAACAATTGGAGAATATTGATCAGTTGGTTACCGACTATGCCCAGAATTGGGAATTAAAAAGAATGGCCGCGATCGATCGATGCATACTTCGGCTGGCTACTTATGAGCTGCTTCATTGTAAAGAAGTGCCGGTTAAGGTGGTGATCAACGAAGCGGTGGATCTGGCTAAACTTTATTCCACCCTTGATTCCGGAAAGTTTGTTAACGGAGTTTTGGATAAAATAAAATTGGTGATTACCAAAGGTTGTCAGACATCGTAAAAAAAATTATTGTTTTGTTGGAAAAAAAGTATCCCGAGGCTAAGATTGCCCTGAAGTTCTCGAACCCGTTGGAACTCCTGGCAGCGACGATACTTTCTGCTCAGTCTACTGATCTGTTGGTAAACAGGGTAACGGAAAATCTTTTTCTTAAATATCGGACCCTTGAGGATTATGTCCGGGCATCATTGCCGATTTTTGAGCAAGCTATACGGTCTACCGGATTTTATCATAATAAAGCCAAAAACATTATTAACGCCTGTAAAATAATTAAACAGAAGTTTAATGGACAGGTTCCTAAAACCATGGAGGAGTTAGTTACCCTGCCCGGTGTTGCCCGAAAAACAGCAAATATTGTTTTATCCAATGGGTACGGGGTGGTTGTTGGGATTGCCGTAGATACTCATGTGCGCCGCCTTGCTCAGAGGTTAGGTTTAACTAAAAACAGCCGGCCGGAGAAAATCGAAGCCGATTTAATGAAAATTGTACCGGAAGATAAATGGTTCAAATTTCCCTATCTGTTGATCGAACACGGTAGAAAAATCTGCAAGGCTTTAAAACCTGACCATGCTAATTGCCTGCTCAGGAATATTTGTCCAAGCAAGGAGATATAGAGAAAGCCTTATGATGATGTAGGGCAGGGCTTTAGCCCTGCGGTTTAGAAACGCAAGCCTAAAGGCTTGCCCTACATTGAAATCACTTAACAATTAACGTGTATCTTGCAGCCTATAGCCTATAGCTTATAGAAACCGTTGTACTTGAAAAAAAGTCTATTAATTGATATAATAAGCCTTTCCAGATTGATAATGATAGATAAGTCGCCAAGGGGGCCCTTAGCTCAGTTGGTTAGAGCAGCGGACTCATAATCCGCGTGTCCCAGGTTCAAATCCTGGAGGGCCCAATGTATGGGGCACATAGCTCAGTTGGGAGAGCGCTACCTTCACACGGTAGAGGTCACCTGTTCGATCCGGGTTGTGCCCATTTTTTTTCATTAAAAGATTAAACTATGCGGGTTTATAAAAGGAGAGTAAATGTCCGAGAAATTAGAGGGATTAAATGATTTGCAGCAAGAAGATGTTTTAATTGATAAATTGAATTTGAGCAAAGGTAAAATTCCTGAGCAAATAAGCGCTTTGGACGAACAGTTAATTCAAACAAAGAAAAATATTGAAGAAATAAAAAAAGAGTTTAGTCGAAAAGTGTTAGAGAAAAAAAGCAAAGAAATGGAAGTGTTAACGAAAGATGAGCAAATCCGTAAACATCAAGCGGAGTTGAGTGTAATCAAAAGCAACGAGGCCTATCGGGCTCTGCTTTCCGAAATAGAAAAAAGCAAGAAGGAAAAGGATTCCGCTGAGGAAGTTATTCTTTTTTTGATGGAAGAATTGGATGAGATAACGGCAAAATTAAAAGCGGAAGAACAGCGTTTAAAAGAAGAACAAGCGAATGTGGCTGAAAAAAAATCCCGGTTGGAAAATGATTTACAGCGTCTTACTGCAGATTTTTCAGTCGAAGAAGAAAAAAGAAAGATCCTGGCCGGGAAAATCTCAGCTACTCTGTTAGCTAGATACGAAATGATCCGGAAAAGTAAAGGTAAAGGCGGTATAGCGTTGGCTGTTGTTGAGGGTGAAGTTTGCGGCGGGTGCCGCCGGAGTTTACCGCATAACTTGATTAATGAGGCGCGTAAAGGCAAGGATTTGGTTTACTGTGAAAATTGTTCGCGCATACTTTACTGGGTGGCGGCTGAGCAAACCAAATGAAAGAATTGTTTATTAATATTGATGGGGCGGCAAGAGGCAATCCCGGTCCGTCCGGCATAGGAGTGGTGATTAAGGATAAGGAAAATAAAATTATTGCTGAAATTAATGAGTATATTGGACAGGCAACCAACAATGCTGCCGAGTATCAGGCTTTATTAAGGGCGTTAGAAAAAGCTGACAAAATGGGCGCCAACGTATTGAATATTTTCTCTGATTCCGAATTAATGGTTAAGCAATATTTGGGGATTTATCGAACAAAAGACAAAAAATTGGTTGAATTTTTAAATAGAGCGCGGGAGATAGCTAAATCTTTTGCCTCAATTAAGATAAAACATGTTCCTCGGGAGCAAAACAAGGAAGCTGACAAGTTAGCCAACATCGCCATAAACTCAGCGGGCGATTGATTCCGTGTTTCGGTGTATAGGAATTTTAATGTTTGTTTATATATAGGAAATTTGGATTCGTAGAGACGCAAAATTTTGCGTCTCTACATTCAGGCAAGAATCGGGACCCGGTTTTTGTTGGGGAAGAAAGGGGTCGCTCCTAATTAGTTAATTAGAGAGAGGAAAGTCCGGACTCCGCAGGGCACGATGCCTCGTAACGCAAGGTGGGATTAAAAGCCTAAGGAAAGTGCCACAGAAAATACACCGCTGCGATGGAAACAGCGCAGTAAGGGTGAAAAGGTGACCGCTTTAATTAGCGGGCTTGCTGTGTTTGCTGAAAAGCAGACCGGCAAGCGGTAAGAGCTCACCGCTCCGGTGGTAACATCGGAGGCAGGGTAAACCCCATCGGGAGCAAGGCTAAAAACACGTAAAGGAGTTTGCCCGCTCCGTTTGCTCAAACACTTAAACTGTTTGGGTTATATGCGTGGGTTGGCCGCAAGGATCCTAATAGCAATATTAGGACAAGAGTAATGACTCCTCACAATATTGATTAAGCCTTGTCAATATTGGGACAAAATCCGGCTTATTACTTCCCCAGATTAATGTAGGGGCAATTCATGAATTGCCCCTACAATTTTATTGAAAGAATATGACCAATCTGAATAAAAATTCTAAATTACAAACAAAAAGTTTTTATTATGGCGGTAACAAACAGGTGCCGCGCTTAGTTATTCCGCGGTTATCCCTTTACTATCGTTTGCTTAAAGCTATTGTAGAAAATGATATTATTTCTTCAGAAGAAATCTCGGCGAGGACTGGTTTTAGCGCGGCGCAAGTGCGGAGAGACTTAGCATTTTTTGGCCAGTTCGGCGTTCCGGGCAAAGGATACAATATTGAGGGCTTAAAATCTGTATTATCCTCGATCCTGGGAATTAACCAGGTTTGGAATGTCGCCCTTTGTGGTGCGGGAAACCTGGGAACAGCCTTGTTGGGCTACAAAGGATTTGCCAAGCAGTGTCTGCAAATTGTTGCCGCCTTCGATGTAAACAAGAAAAAAATTGGTAAACTTTACCGGGGAATAAAAATTTACGCGCTCAAAGAATTGCCGAAAATTGTTATAAAAGAAAACATTAAGATGGCTATTGTCACCGCCCCTGCCGAGGGCGCCCAGGAACTCATTGATAAAATTATTCATTCCGGAATAAAATTTATTATTAATTTTGCTCCTCTCCGCTTAAAAGTTCCCAATGGCGTAAAAGTACATAATATCGATATCGCCATGGAGATGGAACAGCTTTCTTTTTGGGCAAAACAGGAAATGTAAATGAATAAATTATCTTCACCTTCATCGGGTGTGGTTGTAGGGAACGCATATATGCGTTCCTTACCTTTAGATTCAAATTATAATAGCTGCTATCAATGTTACAAATGCAGCAGCGGGTGCCCGGTTAGTGAGTGGATGGATAAAAAACCGGCTCAGATAATGCTGCTTCTGCAGTTGGGAAGGGTTGATGAGGTTTTAAAAAGCAAAAGCATCTGGTTTTGCGCTTCCTGTTGGAGTTGTCAGGTTAGATGTCCGAACGGCATAAATATCACCGAAATTATCGATCAGCTGCGGATAGCAGCGCAAAAAGGGAAATATCCGGCTGCCGAAAAAAATATTTTATTGTTTCATCGTCTTTTTTTGTTGATGATCAAATATTTTGGCCGGGTTCCGGAGTCAGCGCTAATGGCTGTTTATAATTTTATGACGAGAAAACCTTTCCGGGATTTATCCTTAGGGTTCTTTCTGTTTAAAAAGGGGCGGTTGAGTTTGTTTCCCCGGTTTGTAAATATTCGCCGGATCCGAAAGATTTTTGCCGTAAAGTGACTATGCTATCTGAAAAAAAACTTTCATTTGCTTATATGCCTGGATGTTCGTTGACTTCTACGGCCCGGGAATATGAAGTTTCAGCACGGCGAATAGCTCAAGCTCTGGATATCGAGTTACTGGAAATTCCGGGGTGGGTTTGCTGCGGCGGTTCATCGGCGCACCTGACTGATGAAAGCTTGGCCGGCCTCCTGCCCATCCAAAGTTTAGCCTGGGCGGAAGAAAACAACTTGTCAGTAGTTACTCCTTGTCCAGCCTGTTTTCAGCGGTTAAAATTGGCTAATCAGGCGATTTTTCAAGAGCAAAAACTAAAAGAAGAGGCAGAAAAGATTTTGGGCCGGGCATATAAAAACAAAATTGAAGTTTGGCATTTTTTGCAGCTTTTTTCCCGGGAAGATATTCAACAGAGATTAAAAAACAAGATAAAGAAACCTTTGGAAGATTTAAAACTGGCTTGTTATTATGGTTGTCTGCTGGCCCGGCCTCAATCCTTAACCGCGCTGGAGGATGCGGAGAATCCGGCGCTGTTAGAAAATCTGCTCGAGTTGCTGGGCGCTAAGGTTGTGGACTGGTCGGGGAAAACAGATTGCTGCGGGGCTAATCATTCGATTGGAGCGCCGCTGGTGGCCGAAAAACTTACCAACTTGATCCTGGAAAAGATTAAAGATGCGGGGGCGGAATTGGTAGTGGTGGCTTGTCAGCTTTGTCAGGCCAACCTGGATTTGCGTCAAAAACAAATTGAAAAAAAATTTGAACAAAAATACAATTTACCAATAGTTTATTTCACTCAACTCCTCGGTTTAGCCTTAGGTTTGTCTGCTGATGCTTTGGGGCTGGACAAACATTTAATCAGCCCTTTACCGGCGCTTATGAAAAAAACAATGTAGGGACAAGGCAAGCCTTGAAATATCAATGTATGGTGATGTTAGTTGTAGGGAACGGTCGTGACCGTTCCGCATCATTAACTTAATGTTGAGAGAAATTCAGTTTTTGGCATGTAACAGAAATTTAAGAAGGTGTGCTAAATTTTAAATGACAAAATTATCATTGGAAAAAATATTTTTACCAATTAAAAATGAGCTTAAAGTTGTGGAAAAGAAAATAGCCGCAGAATTAAGCATGGTAGATTTGGTATCGCCGGAGATGAAAAACCATTTACTGGCTTCGTCCGGGAAATTGCTTCGTCCGGCCTTGGTGCTATTCTCGGCGCGATTTTCCAACAAATTAAATAGTAATGATTCCCCTGTTATCTCTGTTGCCGTGGCTAGTGAATTAATTCACACGGCCACGCTGGTTCACGATGATATTATCGACCAGGCTGACCGGCGGCGGGGGAAAGAATCGGTCTGGCAGCGCTGGGGCAGCGAGCAAGCCGTATTATTAGGCGATTTTCTTTTTGTTAAAGCTTTTAATATTTTAACTGAGGTAAATAAACAGGAAATTACCGGCCTTTTTTCACAGGTGGCGGATTCTATGTGTCAGGGACAGATGTATCAAATTGCTCTCCGCTATAAATTGAATACGACGTTTGAAGAATACTTAAAAGTAATCGATAACAAAACCGCCTCCTTTACTTATGCCTGTTGTAAAGCCGGAGGCCTCTTGGGCGGACTCTCGCCAAAAGAAATTAATGGCCTTGTTGATTATGGACAAAGCTTGGGGAGATCGTTTCAGATTACCGATGACAAACTGGATTATTCCGGCACCCTCAAGCAGACCGGTAAAACCGGCAAAAACGATCTTAAGGACGGCGAAGTTACCCTGCCGTTAATTCATTGTTTAAAAGCGCTTAAGACGGAAGAAAAGCGGAATCTGAAAAAAGTTCTGCGGAACTTCTGGAGTAAAAAGGTTCCTTTTTCGCAAATTCAAAAATTTATGTTTTCCACAAAATCATTAGAGTACAGCCAGCAAAAAGCCGCCGAATTTACCCAACAAGCGGTGAATAGTCTGTCTCTCTTCCCCCAGTCCGCCTGCAAGGAAAGTTTAGTTAATCTTGCTGAATATATTCTGAATCGAAAAGGTTAACTTTGTATTGACAGGAGTCGGTTTTTTTGGTTAACTTTACACAGTGAATATTGAGTTTATTTTTTTTAAAAAGCTACTCCTAAATAACCTGAATGAGTAGCTTTTTTTATGATGATATTCCTTCCCCCCTGAGGGGAGAGGGAAAAGATTTATTTCATAGAAGAGGAGGGGAAGAGATGAGAAAATGGTTAGTGTTGGTCGTAGTTTTTGTTTTTCCTGCTTTCATTTGGGCAGGTACTCCAGAAGAAGATTTGCAAACGGCAAAAGACGCTGTTCAAGCCGATTATTCAACTGTTAGTGGCTGGTTCAGCGAACAATTAGCCGACGGGCTGGCTTTTCATGAGCAAGGCGGTTTGGCTTTGCCGGGGAGTGTTTGCAGTTTGTTGGGGTTTGAATTAGGGGTAAGCGGCGGCGGCTCGGTCTGGAATCTGGATGTGGATAAATTTCGTAAATTATCGGTCAAAGCCGTCGATGTTTCTTCGCTCGGCGGGATTGATTTGCCGGATAAAATCGGCGCGCCCAGCCTTTTGGCTCATGCCAAGATCGGTTTGCCCTTCGGGTTGGATGTAGGAGGGAAAGGCGGTAAAATTACCTGGGGTTTGGACAACGGTAATGCCCGGACGGATATTGAAAGCACGGTTTGGGGTGTAGAAGTGAGAAAGCGTCTTTTAGGTGGCGGTTTGACCGGGGTGGTCTTGCCGGATCTTTCCGTAAATTTAAGTTTAAATACGGCCAGCGGTTTTATCAAACGGACTGAGGTTTATGAGCAGACTACACCTGGAATAATTTATGGGGAGAACACTTATACCCAGACGATTAATTCCACGACTACCTGGCGCTCGGATTGGGATATAAAATCTTTGGGTTTGCAGGCGGTATTAAGCAAGAATTTTATCGTCGTTACCCCTTTTGTCGGAGTTGGTTTCTACAAAAACATGGGTAAAGTAAATACGGCAATTCGAACTGAGGGAAATATCGCCTTGACTGGCATCCCTACAGATCCTTTAAGTTTAGAAGGCAAAGGAGATAAAGCTCCGAAAGACACTAATCTTCGTTATATGGCCGGTTTAGAAATGAATATTACCCTCTTAAAACTGGGCATTTCCGCCGATTACAGCGATGGAATGTATGCCGGAAACGCCGTGGTCCGAATACAGTTCAGATAGTCAAATCGGGGTCAGGCTTAACTTTATTAACTTATTTATTAGTGATGCTTTCGGGTTAATAGCGTTCTTGCAAATAAGTTAATAAAGTTAAGCCTGACCCCTACTATAATCTATGTTAAAATTAGGAGTAAGTTATTTCGGCAATCGTTTTTATGGCCATGCCCAAAAAGATTTGGACGAAATTGCCCGGCATTGCAATTTCGTCGTGCATACCTTTAGCGAGACGGATTTCCATTACCACCAGTCCTGCCTGAAAGATATTTTTGCCTACAGCAAAAAACTTGGTTTGGAAGTCTGGGTTGATCCCTGGGGGGTCGGCGGTGTTTTTGGCGGGGAAAGTTTTTCCAAAATACTTTTGGATAACCGGGATTGCTGGCAGAGGCTCTCCAACGGTCAGTATGTGCCGGCCCTCTGTATTAATAACCGGGAATTTAGAAGGTTTTTAAAAAGTTGGATTGAAACAGCCGGAAAATTAGGCGCTGAGGTAATTTTTTGGGATGAACCGCATTTGTTTATGTCCCCCTTGTTGGAGATGAGAGAGATTTATAGTTGTACCTGTATGGCCTGCCGGGAAATTTTTGACCAGCTTTATCATCAGGCGATGCCGGAAGAAATAAACGACCAACTGCGCCTTTTCCACCGGAAAATAATCAAAGAATTTTTAGTTGATCTTTTCCGGCTGACTAAAAAAAAGAATTTAAAAAATGCGCTTTGTCTCTATGCTCTTGCCGGTTATCCGGAATATGATCTGTTTTGGGAAGAAATCGCCTCTGCGCCGGAGTTGGACATTTTTGGCTGTGATCCCTATTGGCGGTTAAACAAAAAAGAAGATCCGGCCAAATATGTGGGATTTTTTTCCAAGAAGGTTTACGATACTTGCCAGCGCAATAATAAAGAAGGGCAAATTTGGCTTCAAGCGATGAGTTTGCCGGAAGGAAAAGAAAAGGAAATTGTCACTGCTGCGCAATCCGCTTTTCAAGCCGGTATTCGTAATTTTGCCGGCTGGAGTTACGATGGCGGGGCCATTTTAGACAATACCCAATCTTCTGCGCCGGAAGAGGTAAAGAAAGTTTTGTTTCAGGCTTATGATAGTTTGAAAAAAAAGAGGTAAAAAGAGGTAATTAATGGTTACTAAAAGAATTCAGTTAAGGAATGATCGGGAATCTCTTTTGCTTTTTGGTGAACATGATAACAATCTGCGCCAATTAGAACGGGAGTATGCGGTGCAAATTTTTTCTCAGCAAGGGGTATTAGCAATTCGCGGGCCTCAGCCGCGGGTGGAAAAAGTTATGGAAATTTTGCAAAGCCGCCGGAGAGAAATCCTTGAGCAGGAAAGACATGGCGGAGAGCCAAAGTCTCTTCAAGATTATCACAATAAGGAAGAAGAAGGTTCTGTTTATGTGACTGAACGGGGGCGGGTGATTAAACCGCGCAGTGACGGACAAAAAAAATATATTCAGGCTTTGGACAAATATGATGTGGTTTTTGGCATCGGGCCGGCCGGCAGCGGTAAAACTTTTCTGGCTTGCGCGGCCAGTTTAGCCGCTTTAAAGGGAGGAAAGGTCAACCGAATAGTTTTAACCCGCCCAGTGGTTGAAGCGGGCGAAAAATTGGGCTATCTGCCGGGCGATTTCTATGAAAAGGTAGGTCCTTATCTACATCCCCTTTACGATGCCTTTCTCTACATGCTTGGTGCAGAACGGTTTACGCGGCTGAAGGAGGAGGAAATTGTGGAAATTGTTCCGTTAGCCTACATGCGCGGGCGTACGCTTGATGACGCCTTCATTATTTTGGATGAAGCGCAAAATACCACTCAGGAACAAATGAAGATGTTCCTGACCCGTCTAGGCAGTTCTTCTCAGGTGGTGGTCACCGGAGATGTAACGCAGATCGATTTAGCCGATAAAAATAAATCCGGTTTGGTGCAAATACAAGGGGTTTTAAAGGGGGTAAGCGGCGTTAAATTTATTTATTTCGATGAGCGGGACATTGTTCGTCACGAGCTGGTAAAAAAGATTGTAACCGCTTATGAACAGTGGGAAAAAAACGATGTTAAAAAATAATTTAGATTTGTTACATAAAATTTTACTAAAATTAACCGCCTGGGTAGAGGAGCGGACCAAGCTCCGTCCCAGACAGAAATTAAAATTGTTACAGCGGGAGGTCCGGGTATCCACACCGCTGGTTGTTACGGTGTTAACCGTTGTTTTCTTTTGGATAATTTTATCGGAAACAGGTTTGGAGTGGCAGCGAATCACTGCTTCTGTTTTATTTATCGGTTTTTTGCTTTCCTTTTTCGCCTTTTATTTGTATCGTTATTCTCCATCCGTAGTAGCTAATAATGATCAAATTGCTTTGCTGGGCCTGGTTACCGTTCTTTTTGTTTTATTAATGTCTATCCTCAATGATTTCCCTTTATTATCGCCCTATCTATTTCCCGCCGGAGCGGCGGCGATGCTGGTAGCAATTTTGTTGAAACCGCAGTTGGCCGTAATTGTCAGTTTGGTGATTGCTTTATTTATTGCTTTGTTTAGCAGTTTTAACTTTAATTATTTTTTCTTTTCTTTATTCAGCGGTTTAGTCGGGGTGGTTTCGGTGGTTAATGTCCGCCATCGGCGTGATATTATCCAGGCCGGGATAAAAATCAGCGTCATCAATGCTTATCTGTTGGTTGTATTAAAACTGTTTCAAGGTTGGCCAAACGATATTTTATTGAGCAATTTAGGCTGGGCTGTGGCCAACGGAATCCTTTCCGCAGTAATAGTTTTAATTGCTCTTCCCTTCCTGGAAAATATTTTTTCTATTACGACTGATATAAAACTGTTGGAATTGGCCGACTTTAACCAGCCTTTGCTCAAACAATTAATGATGACTGCTCCGGGTACTTATCATCACAGTTTAACCGTTTCCTCTTTAGCCGAGTCGGCGGCGGAAGCAATCGGAGCCAATACCCTGCTTTGCCGCGTAGGAGCGTATTATCATGATATCGGTAAAATTGTCAACCCGAATTATTTTATTGAGAACCAGCGGGCTTTAAATATTCATGACAACCTGGCACCGTCAATGTCCAGCTTAATTGTGGTCTCGCATATCAAAGAAGGGGTAGCGATGGCCAGGCAGCACAATTTAGATCAGACGATTATCGATTTTATCTCAATGCACCACGGGACATCCCGGATACATTATTTTTATCAGCGGGCCTTAGAACATGCCGGTGAAGAAAAAGTGGATGAGGAAAATTTTCGCTATCCCGGCCCGCGTCCGCAGACTAAAGAGACCGCGATTGTGATGCTGGCTGACGCCTGCGAGGCGGCATCGCGCACTTTGGAAAATCCCACCCCATGCCGGATTGGAGATTTGGTCGCCAAGATTGTCAATAATAAATTTATCGACCGGCAGTTTGATCAATGTTCAATCACTTTAGCTGATTTGCACCGGATAGCGGAAAGTCTGACTAATAGCCTTTCCGGGATCTATCATGCCCGGATAGAGTATCCGGAAGAAAAACCGGCCGGCAGCCCTAAAGGGAAAAATGATGGAAATTCAGATACATAACCGGCAAGAAATCTGCAAAATTGATCGAAGAAAAATTATTCTTTTAGTTAAAGAAACTCTCGGGAAGTTTTTAAGTTGTCAGGGGGAAATTAATGTTATCATTGTCGATAATCGGAAGATTCGTGAGCTGAACAAAAAATACTTGCATCGGTCTGCCGCCACCGATGTGATCGCCTTTAGTTATAATACCCGGTCAAAGAAAGAGGATTTTTACGGCGATGTTTTTATTTCTGCGGAACAGGCAGAAAAACAGGCCAAAGATTACCGGAATACATTAAAATCGGAAATGCACTTTTTGGTCATTCACGGAATTTTGCATCTGTTAGGCTGGGAAGACGATACCACGGAACAGCGAAAAAAAATGCTAAAAAAACAGGAAGAAATTTTGAAACGGTTTTCTCTAAACAAATTGTGAGTGTTCCCCCTTTTGAAAGGGGGATTGAGGGGGATTTGAAAATATTGACAAAATCTCCCCTACCCCTCTTTTTAAAAGAGGGAAAAAAACGTTACAGACAGGTAAAGTTCCGAGCACAGCTCGGACTAACTTAAAAATGAGAAAACAAAGTCTTTGGCATAGTATCAATAACGCTTTAGAGGGAATTATTTACGCTTTTCGCCGGGAACGCAATTTGCGCTGGCATTTTGCCGGCGCCTTCGCTGTTGTTGTTGGCAGTCTTTTTTTGAAGTTAGAACGCATGGAAATTGCTCTATTGACTTTCAGCATCTGTTTGGTGTTGATTACGGAAACCATCAACACCGCTCTGGAGGTAGTGGTTAATTTAATCACCGAGACAACGCATCCCCTTGCCAAGATTGCCAAAGATGTTTCTGCGGGAGCAGTGCTATTGGCCTCCGTTAATGCTTTAGTGGTCGGTTACCTGATTTTTATCCAGGAAAGACATTTGGGAGAAAACGGGGTCAGACCGATCCTGCAGCGTTTGGAGCAGCTGCCAATTTATGTTACATTGATTGCCTTAACGACAATTTTTCTGGCGGTGATTGTCTGCAAATCTCTATTAGGTGAAGATCATCCTCTTTCCGGAGGAATGCCTTCTGGCCATTCCGCTCTGGCTTTTGGAGTTTCTGTTTCGGTTCTGTTTGTCACAAAAAATTTTTTATTATTTTTTCTTACCTTTATTTTAGCGGTTATTGTCGCCGAAAGCCGGGTGCGGACCGCTGTGCATAGCTGGTGGGAAGTAATAGTGGGAGGTGTTTTAGGAATACTCGTCACCTTGCTTATTTTTCAGATGTTTTGAGAGTCTTATTAGTTTGCCGATCGAGGTAATGATATGTTTTACATTATTGGATTTATAATTGTCGCTTTATTGATTTTTTTTAGTTTTTTTTTCTCCCTGACCGAAACTTCTCTGATTGGCCTGGATAAAGCAAAATTAAGCAAGTTGATCGCTCAGAACAAATCTGCCTTCGTTCTTTGGCGGGATCATCCCAACCGTGTGTTGGCGGCAATTTTAATTGGCAATAATATTGTTAATATTGCTGCGGCCTCTCTGGTTACTGCTATAGCGATTAAGTATGCCTTGTCTCAGAATTGGAGAAACGATAATTTCGTTTTTGTTTCTACGATTATTCTTACTCTCATATTGATAGTTTTTGCCGAAATTACTCCAAAAATTCTTGCTAAGCAGCATACAGAGGCCATAGCCCGATGGATAATCCGTCCGGTCGTATTTGTTACCTATTTGCTCTCTCCTTTAATTCGGATTTTAATTTTTATCGTCACTCCCCTGGTTAAACTGTTTGGCGGAAAGTTGACCAGGGAAAGTCCATTTGTGCTGGTAGAAGATATTCGGATGTTAGCCGATGTCGGTGTCCAACAGGGTACGTTGGGTAAGGAAGAAAAAGAGATGATTCATAGCGCGCTGGATTTCGGGGATACTTTTGTCGAAGAGGTAATGACCCGCCGGGAGAAAGTGATTTCTTTAAATATCGAAATGGAGAAAGAAAAATTTATTGATTTGGCGGTCGAAGCCGGCTACTCCCGGCTTCCCGTTTACCGGGGCAGCCTGGACAATATTTTAGGTATCCTTTATACGAGAGATTTATTGAATACACTCCGCTATGGTGTTCTGTTTACGATAGAAGATCTGCTCCGTCCGGCTTATTTTGTCCAGGGGCATACCAAGATCAACACCATCTTCCGGCAGTTTAAAAAGGGCGAACAGCATATCGCCATTGTTAAGGATTCGCATAAAAAAGTGGTCGGTTTAATCACCGTCCACGATTTGATCGAAGAAATTGTCGGTGACATCATGGATGAATACCGATTAATTCGCAAGAAAAAGAAGGAAAAATAATGACGGAAATTTACAAAACCAGATCGATCGTTTTACGCAGTTTTAATTTTTATCAGGCGGATAAGATACTTACCCTTTATACCGAGGATTTGGGTAAGGTTGCGGTTTTAGTTAAAGGGGCGGCGAATATTTGTAACCGGTTTGGGATGTGTATGCAGATTTTTAGCGAAGGTTTTTTTCACCTTTGTTTCAATCGGGAGAAAAAAGGTTTGGCGCGGTTGATTACCGGTAGAACAATTAACAGCCATTACGGATTAACCAAAAATTTAGCCGGCTTAACCTTAGCCTGCTGGATAGCTGAGTTTACCAATAAGTTAACCCCGGAACTGCAGGTGAGTTTAGATAAATATGGTTTATTGCAATCCTGTATTGAGTTAATCGAAAAAAACCCGGCCCCGATCTTAAGGATTGCCTATGGGCTGAAATTTTTAAATTTTGCCGGCTATGGTTTGAATTTCCGAACTTGCGCGCAGTGCGGTGAACAACAACTCGAAGCCGGCGGAATAGTTGATAATCGAATTGTTTGCCCGAGATGTTTGGAAAAATACCGGGGGGTAAGATTTTTTTCGCCCGGGGCATGGAAACTACTAAGAGAATTAACCGAAGAAAATTTGGAAACCATAGTCTCATTTAATCCGCAGACAGAGGATATCAAAACCATCGATGCCTGGTTTACTAATTACATTACTTTCTATTTGCCTTCACCGATGAAGTCGGAAGAATTTGTCGAGAAAGTTGGAGTTTAGCGAAATTTTATTTTTTCCCTCTCCCCTTGCGGGAGAGGGAGTCACTACTTAGAGGAGAACAAAAATGACTTTTCAAGAAATAGTAATGACCTTAAACAAGTTTTGGTCCCGGGAAGGATGCTTAATTTCTCAAGCCTACGATTTAGAAAAAGGGGCGGGGACTTTTAATCCGGCAACATTTTTTCAATCTCTCGGTCCTAAACCCTGGGCCTGCGCTTATGTCGAGCCTTCCCGGCGGCCGACGGATGGCCGCTACGGAGAGAATCCCAACCGTCTTCAGCGTTATTATCAGTATCAGGTAATCCTTAAGCCGGCTCCCCGGGATATTCAAGCTATTTATGTTCAGAGTTTGAAATCCCTGGGGTTGGAGGCGAAAACCCATGATATCCGGTTTGTCGAGGATGACTGGGAATCACCCACTTTAGGGGCCTGGGGTTTAGGCTGGGAGGTCTGGCTGGACGGGATGGAAATTACCCAATTTACTTATTTTCAACAGATGGGCGGGATTAAACTGGAGCCGATTTCCGTAGAAATTACTTATGGGCTGGAACGGCTGGCGATGTACTCTCAAAAATTAAATAATCTCTTTGATCTAATTTGGAGTGGTAATGTTTCTTATGGCGACGTGCATAAACAGACCGAGAATGAGTTTTCCATATATAACTTTGAAGAAGCCGATGTTGATTTACACCGTCAGCTTTTCGATGCTTACGAAAAAGAGTCTCAGCGCTTAATCGAAAAAAAACTAACTTTTCCGGCTTACGATTATGTTTTAAAATGTTCACATACTTTCAATGTGCTGGAAGCCCGCGGTGTTTTATCGGTTACCCAGCGGACCGGTTACATCGCCCGAATCCGTCAACTGTCCAGAGCGCTGGCCAGCCAGTATGTGGAAAAACTAAGAGCGTAAAACGCAAAGCGCAAAACGGAAAGTCAAAAACTAAAAGATTCGAGTCTTTTAAGGTTTTTAAGCTTTGGGTTTTGCGCTTTGAGTTTTACGCTATATAAAAGGAGTTGGTTCGATGGTTAAAGACGCGTTGTTAGAAATAGGCTGCGAAGAACTGCCGGCAAAGTTTGTCCGGTTGGGGAGGCAAAAATTAGAAGAGAATGTGCCCAAAATTATGGCCGGGTATGATTTGGCTTTTTCCAAACTGGAGGTTTGGGCTACCCCCCGCCGTTTGGCGGTATATCTCAGCGGGTTAGCGGAAAAACAAAAAGATCTAATTAAAGAAATCATTGGGCCGAAGGTTAGCGCCGCTTTTGACGATCGCGGCAATCCGACAGCGGCGGCCCTTGGTTTTGCCCGTAGTCAGGGAATAAAAGTTGATCAATTAAAGAAAAAAGAAACCAGTCGCGGTGAAGTAGTGGTGATTGAACAAAAGCAAAAAGGACAGTTAACCGAAAAACTGCTTACCTACATTTTTCCGAAAATTGTTCTTTCTCTTAATTTTCCCAAAACAATGAGCTGGGAGCAGCAACAATTCCTTTTTCCCCGGCCAATCCGCAGTTTGCTGGGGCTTTACGGGCAGAAAAAAATTCAGTTTTCTTTAGCGGATGTAAAATCATCCAATTACACCTTTGGACTTTTCCCTCTCTTTAACAAAAAAATTGTTATTCCTTCACCAGCCCGATATTTATCAATTTTAAAAAATAATTATGTGATCGCAGATGTGGAAGAAAGAAAACAGGTGCTGAAAAAAGGTATGCAGCAGGCAGTTAAAAAAATTGGCGGAAAGGTTTTGGAGGACGAAGAACTGCTTTCCGAGGTCGTCAATATTTTGGAGTATCCCACGCCGGTTTTGGGAAAATTCGACGAGGCATTTCTTAAATTACCCTCAGAAGTGATTGTAATTTGTTTGAAAAAGAAACAGAAGTATTTCTCGGTAGTGGATACTGCGGGAAAACTAATGCCCTATTTTATTGGAATTCGTAATGGATCTTCGGAATATCAGGATGTGGTGCGCAGCGGCTATGAACGGGTCTTAACCGCCCGTCTGGATGATGCCCGGTTTTTCTTTAAGCGGGATTGCCGTTACCCGTTGACGGAATGGGCGGAAAAACTTAAAGGGATGATTTTTCAGGAACAATTAGGCACCGTTTACGATAAAATCCAACGCCTTAGCGCTTTATCTGAATATATTTTTAATCAGGTGATGTTAGTTGTAGGGAACGGTCGCGACCGTTCCACATCATCTAGCAGTGAGGAAACAACTCTGCTTTCCTCGATAAAAAGAACTGCTTTACTCTGTAAAGCCGATTTATTGACCGAAATGGTCGGAGAATTCCCCGAATTACAGGGAACAATCGGCCGGATTTATGCCCAATTAAACGGTGAAAAAGAAGCTGTTTCTCATGGTATCGAGGAACATCTTTGGCCGAACGGAGCCGATGGCCGATGTCCAAATACCTTGGAAGGAATTGTCGTTAGTTTGGCGGACAAAATCGATACCCTGGCCGGTGATTTTGCCATCGGTCTGGTACCTAGCGGTTCGGCTGACCCTTATGGCCTGCGCCGTCTCGCCGCCGGGATGGTGAAGATAATTTTAGAAAAATCTATAAAATTACCGATCAATGAATTAATTGATCAAGCTTTGGCGCTTTTACCGCTGTCTTTGCCGGAAACCGCTAAAGAAAAAACAAAAAACAATCTGTTAAATTTTTTTATTCAGCGGATAGAGACAATTTTTCAGGAAGAAGGATTTGCTTATGACGAAATCCGTGCCGTGCTTGCCGTTGGTTTCAGTGATTTGGCGCAAACCAAATTAAGGTTAGTCGAGCTGCATGCTTTAAGAACACACCCGGATTTTGAACCGATTTCCGCAGCCTTTAAACGGACGGTCAATATTCTCAGGCAAGCCCGGGAGAAAAAACTATTGGAGGGAATAACTTTTCAATCAGAAAAACTGCTTCAGGATGAAGAAAAAGAACTTCACCGGCACCTGGAGCGAATATTTGCCGTTGTCCCGGATTTGCTTGCCCGGAAAGATTTTAAGTCGGCTTTGCAGCAACTAGTTTCTTTGCGCGCACCCGTAGACAAATTTTTTGACAAAGTAATGGTCCTGGCCGAAGACGAATCCTTACGTTCCAACCGTCTGGCCTTATTGGAAAAAATCTCCCAACTTTTCTTCCAATTCGCCGATTTTTCCCAGATTGTAGTCAAGGAAGAGAAATAAACCGGTGAGAGGAAAAAGATTTTTACAGTATCATTAAATATCAAAGGAGGTGTTTGGTGAAAAACAATTTGTTTAAGTTGGTTTTGTTTAGCCTGGCCGGACTGATTTTATTTACCGCTTGCGATGTTCCTACGTCGAAGAGAGCCGCCTTTACCGGCCAGTGGAAACATACGATGGAAAATTGTATCGTCGGATCAAAAGATGAAGAAACGACAAAGGTTATTACCGATGGATTTCGTTATCGAATGGAAAATGAATATAGTATAACGGTTTATGATGGTGCGATGCTTTATACAAAGGGTAAAGATCTTGAACCTAAAATGTTTGGGGAAGGAGTCGAATCGTATACGTCGCCGCCCGCACCGACCACGGAAAAAAAGATTGATAAATTAACCGCTCACGGTTTTGAATTTTGGTACCTCAACACCTTAAATGCTCAGGCTAAAGTTGGCGCTGGTGGAAAAATTGTTGGTCAGGAAACAGTCTTGTATCAGGTTAGAGAAAACCGGCCGGAAGGTGAATTAAGTTTGCAGAACTGGGTTGATGGCAAAACCGGGGCGGTGCTTAAAACTGTGCATAGCATCTACTCCAAACAGATTGAACAATTAGTTACTCAGGATACCCGGGAGTGCCTGGAAATAAGTTATGGTCCGGTAGATGCGAAGAACTTTTTAAAACCGTAATTTATGTTTATAATTTTACCTTTTGGCCGGAATACGACACTGACCAAATTCCCCTGGTTTACCGTGGGATTAATCCTGATCAATCTGGTGATCTTTGCTTTCACCTGGCCGAGAGAAAGACATTTTTCAAATGAGGGGGTTAGTTCCGGAGAATTGGCCGATCTTGCTTATAAACTTACCGATATTCTTCTTGCTCCCGATTCCGCTGTTCCTGAACCCACCAAAACACTGTTGATCAGTGAAAAAACAAAAGAGGGTTTCCCTACTCCGGTAGTTGAGGAAATATTCCGTTCCGTGCAGGAGGGGAAATTGGGCAGCAGCAATAAAATTCAGTATAAATGGGGGTTGTTTTATCCTCGCTATCGCGCTATGCGGGAAAGCTTAAGTGACGGTTTGGGCAACCATGATTCACTTTTTTTTAAATATGGTTTTATGACCGTAAAAAAGCTCTTCCCGAACATTATTACTTACCAATTTTTGCACGTCGGTTTTTTTCATGTTTTTTTTAATATGTTGTTTTTATGGTTGGTAGGCTGCAATATCGAGGAAAGATGGGGACCGACCCTTTTTGTCTCGCTTTATCTTCTAGGCGGCGTGGCCGCTGCTTTATTGCAATATCAGATGTATCCTGAAGGGCGGGTGCCGATGGTTGGGGCTTCCGGTTCGGTCTCGGCAATCATGGGGGCTTTTCTTGTCCGGCACGCCATGGTGAAAATTAAAATGTTTTATTTTATTATGGTGATATATTTTCGTTACGGGGTGTTTGAAATGCCGGCTTGGGTGGCGCTCCCGCTTTGGTTTTTTCAACAACTGTTCATGGGGCTGATGACAGTAAAATCCACACCGCAAATCGGTTATTGGGCACATATCGGAGGTTTCGTTTTCGGGGCGTTGGGAGGAGTTTTAATCAGAAAATCGGGGTTAGGCAACCCCTGGGAAGAAGCCGCTGATCGCACACCGATTGCCCTGAATTTAAAACTGGATAAAGCCCGGGCGGCTTTAGTCTTGAATGATTTGGATGAGGCGGAAAAATTATTCAAAGAGATAACCGGGGCGGATACACAAAAGCTTAAAGCCCAAGAGGGGTTGTTGCGTATCTATGAGATGCGCAATGACCGGGTTCGGTTTTGCCGTCAGGCGGATGAGTTGATCAAAATGGCTTATCGGTTGGGGCAATTAGAGCTTGTAAATGGGGTATTAGATAGTGTAAAATCATTCTTACTGCAGGGGGAAGGGAATGATGACTTCTGTTTTGCGCTTGGGGCAACTTGTGAAAAAATCAGTCGGTGGCCTGATGCTCTGTTTTTTTATCGGCGGATAGCGGAAGGTGACCGGAAAAGCGCCTATTATCCGAAAACATTATTTGCCCTGGGAAAACTGCTAATTGAAAAATATAATCAACGAATAGAGGGGGAGAGACATCTCAAGACCCTTCTGCGTCCCCCTTACAATTTTGAATGGGCAACAATAGTTGAGCAATATTTGAAAGGATTAAAATAGCGAATCATGGAAAAACCAAAATTAAAAATTGTTGCTTTTTGTTGTCATTACTGCGCTTTTACGGCCGCGGATATGGCCGGAACGATGCGTTTGGAGTATCCACCGACAGTGCGGATTATCCGCCTGCCCTGCACCGGAAAATTGGATATTTTATATTTATTAAAGGCTTTTCGGCAGGGAGCGGACGGGGTTTTTGTCGCCGGCTGTGAGGAGGGTTCCTGTCATTTCCAAAAAGGCAACCTGCGCGCCAAGAAAAAAGTGACCTTAGCCAAGAAAATGCTTAAAGAAATCGGCATTGAGCCGGAGCGCCTGGAAATGTTTAACCTTTCCGCCTCCCAAGGCCCGCGCTTCGCCCAAATCGCCAAAGAAATGACGGAAAGAATAGAGAAATTGGGACCGTTAAACTTAATTAGGGGATGTTGTTAACTAATTAACTTAAGGCTGAAATGGAGGTTTTTTATGATTGTTGGGGAAAGAAAATCGTTTGAGGAAATTAAGGAAAAAATTAAGGGATACGAAAAGATTTTGTTGGTGGGTTGCGGGACTTGTGTGACGGTCTGCCATTCTGGGGGGGAGAAAGAGGTAGGGATTTTGGCTGAGGAATTACGGCTGGCGGCTTTGGCGGAAAGTAAAAAATTGGAGATTTTGGAAGCTACCGTGGAACGGCAATGCGAACCGGAGTTTTGTGAAAAAATAAAAAACCAGATTGAGCAGGCGCAGGCGGTATTTTCCATGGCTTGCGGCTGCGGGGTGGGTTTAATCAGCGAGATTTACGCCGATAAACGGGTCTATCCGCTCTTGAATACCACCTTCTATGGTGTAGTCAGCGAACAAGGGGTGTTTAAAGAATATTGCGGCGGCTGCGGTAACTGTGTGTTGGATTTGACCGCCGGTATTTGTCCGATCGTGCGCTGTTCGAAATCTCTCTTAAATGGTCCCTGCGGCGGTTCCACCAATGGCAAATGCGAAGTTGATCCGGACAACATTGATTGTGCCTGGCAAAAAATTTATGACCAGTTAACTAAACTAAAGATGCCGGAGAAACTTTCCCAAATCATCCCGCCGAAGGATTGGCGGACAGAACACGGACGCGGACCGCGGAAGATGGTCAGGGAAGATTTAAAAATATAAATCAAATCACTCATGTCCAAATTACGACAATTATTATCGTCGAAAGAACGTTTTTGAGATAACAGCAGCGTGTCATTGCGAGGAGCGAAGCGACGAAGCAATCTTTCGACGATAAGATTGCTTCGCTTCGCTCGCAATGACACTAATTTGGACAGCAATGCGCGGTTATATAGTATAGGTTAAATAGAGTTTTATTGAATAACGAGAGGGGATATTCAAAAAATGAAAACGGAAAGCAATCTGGAAAAACTATTGGAGCAGGGGAAATTTGTCATCACCGGGGAATTAGGGCCGCCGAAGAGCGCGGATTATCAGGTTATTCAGCAGAAAGCCGCTTACCTTAAAGGGGTAGTGGATGCGGTTAATGTGACGGACAACCAAACGGCGATTGTGCGGATGTCCAGTTTGGCGGTCAGCCGGATGCTGATCGAGCTGGGTCTCGAGCCGGTGATGCAGATGGTTTGCCGCGACCGTAACCGGATTGCTTTACAGGCCGATGTGCTGGGAGCGTATGCTTTGGGGATTAAAAATATCCTGGCCTTGACCGGTGACCACCAAAAATTCGGCAATCATCCCGAAGCAAAAGGTGTTTTTGATCTGGATTCGATCAATCTGGTGGCGATGCTTAAAAAAATGCGTGATGAAAAAAAGTTTCTCAACGGTGATGAAATTCGCAACAGCAAAAAATCGCCGGTTGTCGAACCGAAAATTTTTATCGGCGCGGCGGCCAACCCTTTTGCCGACCCCTTGGATTTTCGTGTCATCCGGCTGGCCAAAAAAATCGCCGCCGGCGCTGATTATATCCAGACCCAGCCGGTGTTCGATTTCCCGCGATTCGAAAAATTTATGCAGATGGCCAGGGAACACGGTTTAGATAAAAAAGCTTATATTCTGGCCGGAGTAATGCCGGTCAAATCGTTTAAAGCGATGCAATACATGAAAAAAGAGGTTCCCGGCATGAGTATCCCGGACGAATTAATCAAACGGATGGAAAGCGCCGCCGACCCCAAAGAAGAGGGAGTAAAAATCTGCGTTGAAGCGATCCAGAAACTAAAAACCATCGAAGGCGTCCGCGGCGTCCACATAATGGCCGTGGAATGGGAGGAAATTGTCCCGAGTATAGTGGAAAGAGCGGGAGTGAGATAAGAAAGGAAATTACGAATAGCCGTGTCCTCTCCCCTTGTGGGGGTAATGTCAAAAGTTTTATGAAAAAAATTGTAAATTAGATTGATAAATAAGCGATTCCCTCCCCCTTGAGGGGGGAGGGTTAGGGTGGGGGTGTTTTATGAATGAAATGTTCAGGGATATTGCCAGAACTTTCAGGAAAAATCCTACACTGGGATAACGAAGTTTTAAATAATATTTAACCCCTCACCCCAACCCTCTCCCGCAAGGGGAGAGGGAAGAAACTTTTGACATTACCCTTGTGGGAGAGGGAAGAGTGAAATGAATTATGATAAGCATATTTTGCTTTCAATGTAAAAGTGTGAAAATCTGTAAATAGCCAACATTGACTTTCGTCTGAGGCTAGTCTAAAATAAACGCATACTTTCTTTGCGTATTTACATAAAATAAATTGCAATTGCGATTTTCCTTGACGAAATGTTAATTATCGTAACAGGTTAGCTTCCAGTAGTGCAGCAACTCCCTCCCCCTCGATGGGGGAGGGTTGGGGTGATTGTGTTTGAATTGCCCCTCACCCTACCCTCTCCCACAAGGGGCTTATCATGTCCCACATTTATTGCTGGACAAAAAGGGGAACAAATAATATAATGGGGGCATGAAGAAACATATAAGTGATAATAATGAAGAGATCGCGGAAAGTCAAGAAAAAAGAATTGAATGCAGTTTAATGGGACT
>JBDRON010000033.1:0-69345 GCA_043810025.1 Elusimicrobiota bacterium | reverse complement strand
TTTTTGCCTGTGGTGTAGGAAAATCTGGAGAATTAGGCTGTGCGATCTCTCGACGGGCTATTCGGAAGCGCTCATCGGACATTTTTTTCAGCTCTAAAGCTGTTTTTGCCCAGGGAATGAAATCAATCGCGGTTCTTGGGTTGTGTTCTTCTTGTAGACATTTCATTCATCTTTTTGTAAAATCCCTGTATGTCAAAATTTAAAATTGCTTTGGTTCTGGGCGGCGGGGGGGCGCGGGGGTTGGCGCACCTCGGGGCGCTGAAAGTATTGCAACGGGCGAATATCCCGATTGATTTGATTGTGGGGACATCCAGCGGGGCGGTGGTCGGGGCGATGTATGCTCATGATCAGGATATCGCTCAGATAGAAAAAAAATTACGGTTAGCGTTTGATACCCTGGTCAACAAGGAATTTAATCTAGAGTTTATTGAGAGCCTGGACCGGTTAAATAAACCCGGCTTTGTTAACCAAATTACTTCGTTAGCGCGTAAACTCCTGCTTAATAACCTGGTAAGTCACCGGCTTTTTTTAGTGAGTACCGATAAAGTCCAACGGTTGTTGAATATTTTGCTGCCGGACACATTGATCGAAAAAACAAAAATACCTTTCGCGGCCATCTCTGTGGACATTGTCCGGGGGAAGAAAGTAGTTATTATTGAAGGGCCGATACGCCAGGGTTGTCAGGCTTCGATGGCTATTCCTGGAATAGTGCCTCCAGTTCAGAAGGATAAGCAGCTGCTTGTTGACGGAGGGGCGGTTTGTTCGGTGCCGGTAGAGGAGGCTCGACGGTTGGGAGCAGATTTTGTGATTGCTGTTGAGGTAGAACCGCGTTTAAGACGAATGTCTAAAATATCCAGCGGATTGCAGATGATCGATCGAGCCCGGCACTTAACGCAATTACATTTTAGTCGGCATTTGCTGGAAACAGCCGATATCATCGTCAGTCCGAGGGTTAAAAATTATCATTGGGCCAATTTCCGCAAGGTGGATCTTTTTATTAAAATGGGCGAAATCGCGGCGGAAGAAAAAATTTATGAAATCAAGAAAAAAATACAAAGGAAAAAATGGAAACATTTCTGGAGGAATTTAATAGTATAATACCTGTCCTGAAAGACTGGGGGATTTCTTTACCTGAAGGAATAGAAGAAAAACTGGCTGTTTATTGCCGGGAACTGGCTTCCTATAACGAAAAAGTTAATTTGGTGGCTGATGCCTCAGCCGAGGAAATTGTCTGGCGGCATTTTTTGGATTCCCTGGCTTGTCTTTTAGGGATGGAAAATTATGGCCAAAATAGTTTTGATTTTAAGTTGATTGACATCGGTTCGGGGGCGGGTTTCCCCGGGCTGGTTTTAAAAATTGCCCGTCCGCAGCTAAAACTTACCCTGTTGGAAGCCACCGGCAAGAAATGCGAATTTTTAAATCATTTGGTGCAGACATTGAATCTAAGCGGTGTGGAGGTAATCTGGGGAAGGGCAGAAACTTTTGCTCAAAATCCGGATTACCGGGAAAAGTTTTTTCTGGCTACGAGCCGGGCTTTAGCTAATTTGGCCAGCCTCTATGAACTTTGCCTCCCTTTTTTAGAAGTAGGGGGAATTTTTCTTGCCCAGAAAGGCCGGGAGCTGGAAAAGGAAATAAAAGAAGCCGGGAACAGTTTGAAAATTCTCGGCGGAAATTTAGAAAAAATTTCACCCTATACGATTAAAGACCGGGACTTTAACCTGGCGATCATAAAAAAAATATCTTCCACCCCGCCAAAATATCCCCGCCGTGACGGCCTCCCTCAGAAAAAACCGCTTAAGTAATTAAAATTTCTTTACTATCTTTAGCCTATAGCGTATAATAACTTCTGTTACATCTTTAGGAGGCATAAATGAAAGAGAAGCCCGCTACTCTACCTAAGAAAAAATTAAAAAACAACTATCTTTTTAGCAAAAATCGGTTCAAATTGATGGAAAAAGAGAAAAGGAAATGGCTTAAAAATCTCAGCTTGGAAAAAGCCGAAGAGCTGCAAAAATCACTGTTGCTTTTTTTTGATCACCATGGAAGTGAATTTATTAAAGACACACCTGTAAGTTATGAGTTACTGCTAAAGGCAAAGAGATGAATTTAATTGAAGTATTTAAAAAAACCGTCACATTTCTCAATAAAGAAAAGATTGATTATATCATCATCGGGGGAATGGCAGTCGGAATCTGGGGTGAACCGCGGGCAACAGGCGATGTTGATGTTGATATAATTCTCGATAAAAATGAGCTTGAAAAGTTTTTGGAAAAATTAGACGAGCAGGGATTCATTGTTTCTAAAAAAAAGTGTCTCAAAGGAGCAAAAACAACAGGAACATTCCAAGTAAGAATAGACGATTGTCACATCGATTTCATAATTTGCTCTATTGAACTGGAAAAAGAGGCAATAAGAAGAAAAAAAGTGATTAAATTGCATGGCGCAGATACAAATTTACCTACCCCGGAAGATTTAATTTTACTAAAAATAATTCCCGGAAGGCCGAAAGACATCGCTGACGCGGAAAGTATCGTTATTAAAAATTCAGGTAAACTGAATAAGGAATATCTCCTCGATTGGGCAATGAAACTGTCAGACGAAACAGAAGACGCCAGAATCCACAATGAAATAAAACGTCTTTTAAAACAGTAACAGTTATCCTCTACAAAATCGCCTAATTCCCTAATCATCTAATCGCTGCTTTTAACCCATCTGTTTATGAATGATTTTGTGTTTTTGAATTTGTTCTTCGGTGGCCAGAGGCAGGGTGAAATAGAAGGTGGTTCCTTTGCCTAGAGTAGATTCGATCCAGACTTTTCCTCGATAGGTGGTAATAATATCTTTTACCCGGTATAATCCCAGTCCTTTTTCTCCCTTAGTTGCCTGATCCAGTTGAAAGGGATCAAATATTTTTGCCAGGTAGTCCGGTTCTATCCCCGAACCGGTATCGCTAACAGTAACGAGCAGTTCGTTGTTTTTTACCTCGGCAGAAACGACGATTTTTCCTTCCTGGGTATGGCGGAGAGCGTTGTTGATTAAATTTTGCAGCACGCCTAACTCGATATCGTCCGGGTCAGCATAAATCAGGGGCAGGGCCGGAGGCAGTTTTATTTCCATTAACAAATGTTTTCGGTTTGATTCCTTGGTGTATAATTTCATCGTATACCGGATAATCTCGCTAAGATCAAAAGGATAAGCAAAATCTTCCGGATATAACCGCTTGTAAACCAATGTCGTTCGATCCAGGGTAAGGTCCAGCCGCTGGTTATGTTTTTCCAGTTCTTTGTGGATAAGTTCGATGGCTTCTTTTTGTTCGCCATTAAGCGGTCCCAACTCTTCGGCGGCCAGAGGCTGGAGATAAAAAGAATAAATATTGCTAAACGGGGTGCGCAGATCGTGGGTCATCCCGGCGGTGAGAATGCTTTCCTGCTCGCTGATGATTGCCGCTTTTAAAACTTCTTCGGCTACCCGGCACAAGGCCTCTAAATTACGAATATCCTCATGGTTATACATCATTTTATTTTGTTTTGGTCCCAGATTTAAAATCCCGATGATTTTACCTAACATAAACAAAGGGGCGCTGATCTCCGCTTTGAGTAAATCCATATCCTCACGGATAATGTCGTATTCAAAAAAAGAAAGCCATTTTTCCAATTCTTCTTTAACCAATGTTCTTTTCAGCTCGTCGAGGGTACGGAGAAGGGGGCTTTCTTCGTTTAATTGCGCGGAATTTTCTGTCAGCGGGTTACCCGTCTCTGATTGAAATTTAATCCGGTAGGTTTTATCTTCAAATTTGTAGACTAGCAGGTTGCAATTTTTTGGGGCAAAAATTTTTGTTGCCGAATCAACCAGATTTTCGGCGACATCCCGGACGGTGACCGAAGTTTCCCGGAAAAAATTGCGATATTTTTCCGCATTTTTCAGGTAAGAGTAGCGGTCCCTAAAAAATGTTTTTTCTACCACCGGTAATAATTTGTTTTTTAAGTAGGGGTGCAGAATCGGGAAGATTAAACCCAAAAGCGCCAAAAGCAGGATTACGACCAGCGGCTGAAAATTATAGAGATAACCAATGAAGGCAAATACAACTGTAATCAGCAGGGTGCTGAGCAGGTAAGCCGTGGTATCCCGGAAAATCAGGTTGATGTCCATTAAGCGATAACGAATTATGGCGTAACCCATTATCGCCGGATAAATGGCGGCGGCAAAATTTCCCCAGGGGTACCAATCGCTCTTGAAAGAAGGCAAAAAAAACAGGCTCATGCCGGTAAAAAGCAGGCTGGTGGAAAAAATAAAATACTTAATTTGATTTTTTCTTAAACCGGAAGCTTCTCTTAGGGCTTTAAAAAATTCGTAATGCGTGTAGATGATTACTGCGGCAAAGAAGACCAGGAAGAGCTGATAAATTATTCCGGGTGGAGAATCCCGATGCAAGGAAGAAGACGCATAGCTCATATGATAAATAAAAAGGGGGGTAAAATCGGCAATCAGAAAAAATATTCCGAGGATGTAGACGAGAGCAAGAAAATCCGTTCTGTTCAGATTTAAATAGGAGTGGGTGTAATGAAAAAAAAGCACGGGAATAAAGATTGTCCCGATGCGGGTTAATCTCCACAACAAAATTCCCTTTTGGCTATCCTGATTAAAACCAATAAAAAACAGGCCCGCTCCCCAGATAGCGACGGCAAAAACGAAGAAAACCCAGATTAAGTTGGATTTTACATTTCTTCCTTTGCAGAGGACAAAAATCCCCATCAAAGAACTGCTAACCACGATTAATAATCCCGAAAGCGAAAATACGTTCATTTAACAAACCCTATTTTCTTTTTTATTTTCTGTGGTTCTGCCATTAATTGCTGGATAGCTTCAAAAATAATCTGTGTTTCTTCATCCTTTTTATCCATTCTTTTCTCAAGTTGAGCTAAGCGATTAGCAAGTTCCTTGTGTTTCGATATCAGGTTTTTCAGCTTAACAAAAACTCTTATTATTTGGATATTGACTTGTATAGCTCGGTTGCTTCTCAATACGCTGGATAGCATGGCTACGCCTTGTTCTGTAAAGGCAAAAGGTAATTGTGAGGAAAATCTTAAAGATTTAAGGTGGTCGCAATTTGCGACCACCTTATCTTTTTCTTGTCTATTTAATTGAAAGATAAAATCTTCAGGGAATCGTTCGGCATTCCTGCGAACCTGTTCATTAAGACGTTTTGTGGGGACACCATAAAGTTCGGCCAAGTCTTTATCCAGCATTACTTTATGCCCGCGAATAATGAAAATCATTTTTTCAATCCGCTGATATTGAATTAAATCTTTCATTCTATGAGCTCCTTCAAATTGCGGGTGCGTATACATAGCCGGAAATTTCCATTCTGCTTTATCCGAGCATAGGCCGATAATATCAATTTTTGACAGGGAATGTCAAACGTTAAGTTTTTAAGTTCTGGAATTTTCCTGTAATTCTGCAAAAATGTTTTCACCAAAATTATCGAAAAAGAAAATCAAACGTTTTTAGGTTGGCGGCCGGTTCCGGTGGATAATTCGGAGATCGGACAAACCGCTCGGGAGAGCGAACCGGTGCTTGAACAAATTTTTATCGGGAAGGGTCCGGACCACGGCGACAATTTAGCTTTTGAAAGAAAGCTCTATTTAATTAGAAAACAGACGGAAAAAACTATTCGGGAAGCAAAACTGAAAGAAAAATCATTTTTCTATATCACCAATTTGTCCAGCCGCACTTCCTGGCTTAAAGAAAATATACTGGATTTGGACAATCTTCCTTCCTCCCAAAGAGAAGAAAAGAAAGAGGAGAGGGATGTGGGGACGCTCCTGAAATCTTTTGGCTATACGCGGGAAGATTTAAATGTGCTGATTAAACCGATGGCGGAAACCGGGCAGGAACCGGTCGGCTCGATGGGCAATGACACACCGCTGGCGGTTTTATCGAAGAGACCGCATTTACTCCATCGAGGATTTGGCCCAATTAATTTTTGATTTGAAAAATACCAATACGAGATTTACAAAGAACAGTATGAAAAGACTATCATCTTCGAAACCGGTGTGGCTCTGGCTATGGCCCAGACGATGATCATTCCGGCCGTAGTCAAATATCAGAACGAACTGGCCTTAACTGTTTCCAATGTTAAGAACACGGGCCTCTCCTCGGAACACACCGAAGCGCTGCTCAAAAAGCTCAGCGGTCTCGGCGATTGCGCGATGGAAGCTGTGGGAAAACTGGAAAAGGCCCAGGCCGGTCACTCGGTTCCGCAAATGCTCGGCGCAAGGGTTGAGCTGCGCGCAGCCGTTGATGCTCTGGAAGCAGTTGTTTCCCGTGAGCTCTGGCCGCTTCCGACATACGCGGAGATGTTGTTTGTGATGTAGATTTTGTTTTTTGAAAAAATTTGCTATAATCGGCAGTAGTAAAATGGACTACAAACTTTCATTGAATATTGCTGAGATAAATCCGGTTTTTTCTACCCCCGAACTAAAATTCTATCGCCTTTTATCTCAACGCTACAAAAACTTTTCTTCCCCCCAAACGGCAAACTGGAAAATTCAATTTAACGCAAAAAAAACAAGTCTAATACCGATGAAATCGCTCCGCAAATATTGTTAAAAAAGGGAAAATTGATTGTCTTGCGTGGGGATTTTGAAGTGGAAATTAATTTAGCTGAGCATACAGGTAAGGGAATGATCGAAAAAAATATTTATTCCTTCGATTCATTTCTTAGAATACTGTATACCTATTTGCTTTTAGAAGAACAGGGGTTTTTAATTCATTCCTCCGGTGTGGTAAAAAAAGAACAAGCTTATCTTTTCCCCGGGGTTTCCCTGGCCGGCAAGTCAACGATTGCCCGCTTATCGGCCGGTTCTTTTATCCTCAGTGACGAGGTGGTGGCCGTAAGAAAAATCGGAACGCAGTATCGGGCTTACAGCACACCTTTCAGCGGTGAATTGGATTTGCCTGCGCAAAACTTAAGTTTTCCTGTCAATGGCGTATATTTTCCTGTAAAATCACAAAAAAACATTTTGTCCGCTCTCACCTTGAAACAGTCCTTGCCAAAATTTTTAACCAACCTCTTGTTCTTTAATTCCGAAAAACATTTATTAGAAAAAATTTTTTTTATCGCGGAAGATTTTTTATCCGCAGTTCCAGCTTACGAAATGCAGTTTACCCGACACCGCGCTTTTTGGAAAATTATTCTGGCGCCCCCTCTCCCATGAAAGCAAATAAAAAATTATCCCAGCCGATTCAAGTGGGTTCAAGGATGTTGATCCCTTTTTTTACCCGCGGCGGATGTATGCGGCCGCTGCTGAAAAATGGGGAACTGGTCTTTGTCGAGCCGGTGGGAATGGACAAAATTAAACCCGGCGATTGTATTTTGTATCGCAGCGGGGGAAAATATTTTTTGCATCGGGTGGAAAAGAAGCAGGAAAATAGTTTTATGGTCAATGATGATACGGGGATAGTTGGTTTACACAAAGTTGATTTTAAAGAAGTTATCGGCCGGCTGACCGCTAATCATTTTCTCTCTAAAGGCCGGCTGGGATTAGTTTATAGCCGGATAATCAAAACAATCTTTTGGTTCAGCCGCAGCCTCATCCAGCCTCTTTTTCGAAAATTTTAGTGTCAAAAAACACATTGAAAAATTGGCTAATCTATGCTAAACATTTATTGTGCTGGAAATGCTCAATTAGCAAGTAAATATGAGAAAAATATTTCTGTTTATCGGGGCGCTGGTTTGGGGATGGAATTTATCTCTGACTGCGGCGACACGGATCAAAACTGTCGAGTACAGTTTTGGGTCGTATTATAACGTTGCGGATTTGGCTTCCAATACTAACTGGCTGCCGGCTTCCCTTACGGTCCATCTGCCGGAGACGGGCGCTGTCCGGGTGATCCGCAGCGCGATTTTGGAATTGGAGGCCTTGGGGTGTTCCTCGGCGGATACGACGAATGTTGATTTGCTTTTTGATCAAGGGGCAGCTGCTTCCACGGCGCGCGACCCGATCACCGGTCAATTCGATGATACTACCGGTGAATCCCGAAAAATTGTTGCCCGGGCGGATGTGACTTCCGTCTTGGGCAGTGTTTTCGACCTGAATACGACCACATCCTCCCTGTTTTCCGCCGGCGCAAAAATTGTCGGGCCGACTTCCAACACCCATACCCTAAAATTATATATTACCTACGAATATGACGATACCTCGGCCATCCAGATTAAAACGGTTCGTTTCCCGCTTTACTGGGACAAAGCTAACGGTTTGGCTTCAAAAAATAGCGAGTCGCCGGCCGGCACCTATGGGTTTGGTTATAAGGCGGAAATTGCCGAAGCGTTGTTGGGTGATCCGAAATTTACCGTTCGTCAGCAGTGGTTTGAGGCGCGCGGTTTCCGGCAGTCGGGCGCGGCCACTACGGATACGACGATTACGGTCAATGTCAATAATACGGCGAACAGTCAGACGATGACCTTGGACGGTTCTTTGATTGATTCCTACGAGTTCCTGTTTATTGATCATCAGGGAAACGCCGGTTTAGCCGGTTTTGCGGTGAATACCGATCAAACTTTTAACATGATTATCGCCGCCGGAACAATCAATTTGCTTGGCGGAGAATGTCTGGTCACTTACGAATATTCGGTCAGCGCTTCCACCCATACGAAAACGATCAGCTATTTTTTGGGTCAGGCCTCCGATGCGGCGGTGGATACCGGTTTTAGTCTGCCGCTTTATTTAAATGAGGCGGGAATTACCATCCGTCGTCTTTATGCCCGGATGATTGGTTCCTATAACTCGACTACCGGTCAAGATCTGCCGGTTGAGGCCAGTGTCAACGGAATTTCCTTGACGCAAACCTTGTATCGTCTGCGCGCGGAATCCATCGGAATTTCCGGCTGGTCGTTATTGCATGATTTGACCTTGCAAGCCGGTTACTGGGTAAACGGTTCAACAATTGCCGTCAGCTATGCCGCGCCGCCCGCTCCCGATGCTTTAGGCGCTTGCGGTGTAGAACTGGTGGTTACTTATGATTATACCAATGAGGCGGACTATACAAATTATTATCAAACTTTTGCCGGACAAAGCGATTCGGGTATCGCGGCCGGTTTTTCTCCTACGATGCCGCTTTGGTTTCCTGCTCCGGGCAGTAAAAGTTTGCGGATGGCCTGGTTGAAGATGAATTATACACAATCCAATAATAAAAACACGATCACTCAAAATACTACCACCTCTGTTGATTTTAACGGTTCCGGGTCCCAAATTGTTAATCCCCGCACGACCAGCGAGGCTTTCGGGACGAGCCGCTTTTATCAAAACGTCGGTCAGATTACTGAAGCCAGTTCGCAGGTAACCGCTAATTACAGTATCGCCGCCAATCAGGCCAACTTTACCGGTCTCGGTTCCGTTGTTTATGAATGTATCGCCATCCCTAATACCCCGACGAATCTAACACAATATAAATCCGATGGCGCAACCATTATTTCCACCGGCAGTTGGACGAACCAAAACAATCTCGTTTTAAAATTGCCGATGACCAGCCCGCGCCTGTCCGATACCTTAACGCCGCAAATCGAAGTGAGAGCGGTGGGAACCGGTTTTACCAATACCCCGACTGATAGCGGCTCAGCGGTGGTTTATTATTCTACCAGTCCGGCGGCGGCCGGGAGTGTGAGTATTTCCGGCCTAACTTCGGGAACGACTTATCACTGGCAGGCCCGTCTTTCCGGTACGGGGGGAACAAGCGGCTGGGCATCCTTCGGCGGGAATCTGGAAACGGAAGGGGATTTTGGCTGTGATCTTTCCTCGCCGACTGTTCCCACTTTGCTGACCCCCACCAATGGCGCCAAACAGAGCAATCAAACCGTCAGTTTCGACTGGTCGGACTCCACCGACAGCGGCGGGTCAACGCTCGACCGCTATGAATTACAAGTGGCTACTGCTGCCGATTTTACGACTATCACCTATAGTTCCAGTCCGGCCCTCTCGCAGGCCGCTTCGACCGGTTTGAATACTAATCTTTATTATTGGCGGGTAAGAACTTATGACCAAGCGAATAATTATTGTAACTGGACATCAACATTTTCCGTGTTGATAGATACTGTTACTCCGGCGATCTCCGATCTGCAGGCCGGTGATACGGTTTGGCGGAAAACCAACAGCGGCGTCTACAACATTGACTTTCAGGACAGCGGCGGCAGCGGTCTCAGTTATTTTCAAACGAAAATTACGACCGGCGCTGCCCAGTCCGGCATAGTGGTGCAAGATTGGACTACTCAAGCCGGCGGTTTGTCCGGCAATACTTATACGACAGACTGGTCTTTAATTGCCGGTAGTTGGACCGCTTTACAGGAGAGCGTAACCAACTATGTCAGTGTGAGGGTTTTTGATCAAGTGGGAAATAATACTACCCTCAACGATTGTTTCTATCTGCTTAAAGACACCACAACCCCGACGGTGGAAGACCTGCAGTCCGGCGACGATGTCTGGCAAAAAAGCGCCGGCGCCGTTTACAATGTAAATTTTCTCGATTCGGCTTCGCGGTTAGCCGGGGCTAAATATACGATTTATACCGATCTCAACCGAACCGGCGCATTGCGCAAGGATTGGACGGCGATTCCTACGGTCGGCGGGACAAGTTTTACGACCGATTGGTCAGTAGATTTTGAGGCTTGTCTGGAAGGGGCAACCAACTATGTTTCCGTGGAAGTTTACGATCTGGCCGGCAACACGACCACGGTTAACGATTGCTACTATGTGCTGAAAGATACTACTGTTCCAACCATCACTGATCTTCAATCCGGTGACACAACCTGGCGGCGGATCAACGACGGCGCTTACAACATTGATTTTGCCGATACCGGCGGCTCCAACCTGGATTATTTTCAAATCAAAATCACTACCGGTGTTGGTCAATCGGGCGAAGTCTTGCAAAACTGGACGACGGTGATCAGCGGGATTAACAACAGTGTTTATACTGCTAACTGGTCTCTGCCTAGTTCCGGCTGGGACACCTTGAGAGAAGGGGTAACCAATTATGTTTCTGTGCGTGTTCTCGATGCGGCCGGCAATCTCAGCTCCGAAACCAACGATGTTTTTTATGTTTTAAAAGACACCTCGGCGCCGGCCATCGCCGGCAACCAGAGCGGCGATGATGTCTGGCATAAAACCGGTGGGGATGTTTACGATGTAAATTTCCTGGATAGCGGCGATTCATTGCTCAACTATGCCCAGTATAAAATCACTCAGTTGTCCAATCAGGGGGGGGCAATTTATAAAGATTGGACGGATATTGTCGCTAATATTAACAGCAATGACTACACCGCCGACTGGGGTGTGGATTTCACCGCCTGTCAGGAAGGGTACAATTATGTTTCGGTCCGTGTTTTTGATTGGGCCGGTTCCAGCGCCGCCGTCAACGATGTCTTTTATGTAAAGAAGGATACTACTTCTCCGACGGTCAATGACCTGCAATCCGGCGATACGACCTGGCGGCGGATTAACGACGGCGCTTACAACATTGATTTTGCCGACAGCGGCGGGTCTAACCTCGACTATTTCCAGATCAAAATTACTACCGGTCCGGCGCAGTCGGGAGAAGTTTTGCAAAATTGGACGACGGTGGTCAGCGGTATAAATAATAGCAGTTATACCAACAATTGGCCGTTACCGGCGGCTGGTTGGAATGTTTTGCGGGAGGGAGCAACCGGTTATGTTTCGGCGCGGGCGGCCGACCAGGCCGGCAACATCAGTGCGGAAAACAACGATGTTTTTTATCTGCTGAAAGATACCACCGTGCCGACGATCACCGATAATCAATCCGGCGATAACACTTGGCGCAAAACCGGCGGAACAGTTTATGATCTTAATTTTCAGGACAGCGGCGGAGCCTTGCTCAACAACGCCCAGTATAAAATTACCAAATTGCCGGCGCAGGCCGGAGCGGTTTTAAAAGATTGGACGGATATCGCCGCCAATATTAACAGCAATAGTTATACGACGGATTGGGCAGTTGACTTCACCGCCTGCAGTGATGGTTACAACTATGTTTCCGTCCGTGTTTTTGACTGGGCCGGTTCCAGCATTACTCTCGCTGATCTGTTTTATCTGTTGAAGGACACCACCACCCCGACCATCGCCGATAACCAAAACGGCGATACGGTCTGGCAGAAAGCGGCCGGTAAAACTTATACGGTAAGTTTCAACGATGTTTCCGGCGCTTCCCAATTATCCGCCGCGCAATACGCTATTTTTAGCGATGTAAATCAAACCGGCAGTCAATTGCAGGGTTGGACCGATATCGCCATCGCCATTAATGCCGACAGTTATTCGGTGCCCTGGCCGATAAATTTTGCCGCCTGCGCCGAAGGGACAACCAATTATGTTTCCGTGCGGTCTTTCGACTGGGCAGGCAATACCGCCACCGTCAACGATGTGTTTTATGTTTTGAAAGATGTTACCGTCCCGCAGATTAGCGACAACCAGTTGGGTGACGATACTTGGCGGAACAGCGAAGGTGCGGTTTATAATGTGGATTTTCAAGATGGCGGCGGCTCACTGTTGATTTCGGCGCAATATTTAGTTAACAGTCTGCCGGCGCAGGGCGGCACAACCTTAAAAAATTGGACGGACATTTTTACTAATCTGAATAATAACGAATACGCGGCGGATTGGCCGATTGATTTCAGCGCCTGCGCCGGAGGCCTCAATTATGTTTCGGTAAAAGTAACCGACAACGGCAATAATCTTTCCACTCTTAACGATGTTTTTTATCTGAAAAAATATACCGCCGCGCCGACGATCACCGACAATCAAACCGGTGACGATGCCTGGCGAAAACAAAACGACGGCGCTTACAATATTGATTTTAACGATACCGGCAGTGCGCAGTTGGATTATTTTCAGTTAAAAATCACCACCGGTCCCGGCCAAACCGGCGCTTTAATTACGGATTGGACGACGGTGCTGGGAGATGTTGCTGCTAATTCTTATACTGCCGACTGGCCACTGCCCACTGATTTATGGACGAGTTTAGCCGCGGGCAGGAACTATGCTTCCGTGCGGGTGTTCGATCATGCCCAGAACAGCGCTTCCCTAACCGATGCTTTTTATATCCAAAAAGATACCGCTGTGCCAACCATCATTGACAGTCAGACCGGTGATGACAGTTGGCGCCGTTTCGGCGGGACCGCTTACAATGTCAGTTTTCAGGATGCCCACTCCCTGTTGTCTTCCGCCCAGTATTCCATCTGGACCGGCCCCGGTCAAACGGGTAGTCTGCGCAAGGATTGGACGAATATTTTTACCTCGGCCGGTACCGCGCTTTATAATACGCCCTGGACGATCGATTTTGTTTCCAGTCAGCAGGGAATAAACTATATCTCCGCGCGGGCCACGGACAATTTAGGCAATCAGAGTACAACCACCGATGTTTTCTATCTGAAAAAAGATTCCATCTTGCCGGGGATTGTGGATAATCAAAGCGGCGACGACACTTGGCAAAAGGCGGCCGGCGCTGTTTATAATCTGGATTTCAACGATAGCAACTCCCTGCTGGATTATGCGCAATATACGATTTACTCCGGCAGCCAGCAAACCGGCGATCAACTGAAAGACTGGACAAATATTTTTAGCGGTTTAAATAATTCCGGTTACACCACGGATTGGTCAATTGATTTTGCGGTTTTGCGGGAGGCAGCGACAAATTATATCAGTCTGCGCACCGCCGACAACGCCGGCAATATTTCCAGCCTCAATGACCTCTTTTATGTAAAAATGGATACTACTACACCGACGATTACCGACCTGCAAAGCGGTGACGATACGGAATACAATACCAATCCCGGTAACATCTTTAATGTTGATTTTGCCGATACCGGCGGGGCGTTATTGAAAAATATTCAATATACGATATGCACGGACGTTGGACAGGGTGGGACGCGGTTAAAAAATTGGACTGATCTAGCCGGCAGTATCAATGCGGCCAGTTACACCGACAATTGGGGGATTGATTTCGGCGCTTGTCAGCAAGGTCAAAATTATGTTTCCGTAAAAGTTTTTGATAACGCGAACAATTCCCAAACACTGGAAGATGTCTTTTATCTGATCAAAGCCGCCGGCCTGCCGGTGGTTACCGACAACCAGAGCGGTGACAATACTTGGCGAACAATCAATAACGGCGTCTATAATGTTGACTTTTCTTCCAATAGCGATACGGCTTTGCTCAATTATTTTCAAACCAAGGTGAACACTCTGCCTAACCAGGGGGGGACGGTTTTAGAGGATTGGACGACGGTTGTTTCCAACATCAACGTCGGTCACTACACCGATAATTGGCCGCTGTTGTCCACTACATGGGATTTGCTCCAGCCGGGAACCAATTATATTTCCGTGAAGGTTTTCGATACTGCCGGCAGCAGCACCTCGGTGACCGATGTCTTTTATGTGCAAAAAGACACTTCCCCGCCGGTAATTACCGACAACCAGTCTGGCGACGATACCTGGCGGAAAACCGCCGCTCTTTACGATATTGATTTTGCCGACGGGTTATCTTTACTGAACAACCTGCAATACACCATCTACACTCAAACCGGTAAAACGGGAAGCCTGGTCAAGGATTGGACAGATCTTGCCGCCTCGGTGAACAGCAGCGGTTATACCGGCAACTGGGGGATTGATTTTGCTGCGCTCAGCGAAGGGGTGACCGGCTATATTTCAGTGCGCGCTGACGATCGGGCCGGGAATACTGCGGAACTGGACGATGTATTCTATGTAAAAAAAGATACTACCGCGCCGACGATTGACGATCAGCAGGGCGGCGATGCGGTTTGGCGCACTAGCAACGACGGAACATACAATATCAACTTCAATGATAGCGGCGGTTCTCTGCTTAATTATTTTGAGGTGCGGGCGGCGACGGGAACAGCGGGCAGTGGTCAGGTGGTGCAGGACTGGACGGAAGTGATCAGCGGGATTAACGCCGGCGCTTACTCTAATGATTGGGCTTTAACCGGCGGTATCTGGAACAATTTGGTCAGCTGGACAACGAACTATATTTCGGTGCGGGTTTGGGATCACGCCGGCAGCAGTCAAACTGCTAACGATGTTTTTTACCTTTGGAAAGATACTGCCCCGCCGACAATGACCGATAATCAGAGCGGTGACGATACCTGGCGAAAGGTTAGCGGCACAGTTTACAATATTGATTTTGGCGATGTCGGCTCGAAACTGGCCGGGGCCGAATATACGGTTTATCGCGGGTTAAATCGCAGTGGAGCGCTGGTGAAAGATTGGACCGCTATCGGTTCTGTTTCCGGGAACAGCAGTTATACTGCCGATTGGGCGCTGGATTTTGATACTTGTCTCAGCAGCTATAACTATGTTTCGGCGCGGGTTTGGGATTTAGCCGGCTCTACCACTACTGTTGAAGATGTATTTTATGTCAAGAAAGATACTTCCGGACCGGTGACCGTGGATAACCAGAGCGGCGATGATACCTGGCGGAAGGCTGCCGGAACCGCATACAATGTTGATTTTCAGGATAATTTATCTCTCTTAACGACGGTTCAATATGCCATTTGGAGCGGACCGAACCGGACGGGAACGGAGCAGAAAACATGGACGAATATTGCTGTAGGGATTGTCGCCAGTGATTACACCGCCAATTGGGGGATAGATTTTAGCGCTTGCCAGGAAGGAACGACTAACTATGTTTCTGTGCGCAGTTATGACGGAATCGGTAATTTTACCATAACAGAAGACGTCTTCTATGTAAAAAAAGATCTGACGGCGCCGGCCATTACCGACAACCAGTTAGGTGACGACACTTGGCGGAACAGCGCCGGGACAAATTATAATATTGATTTTCAGGACAGCGGCGGGGCGCTGTTGGATTATGCGCAGTATTGTCTCTGGTCCCAGCCGACGTTGGGGGGGACAGCGGTCAAAACCTGGACTACTTTGGCCGCCAACATTGACGCTAACAGTTATACCACTGATTGGAGTCTGGATTTTGCCGGTTGTCTGCAAGGAACAAATTATGTTTCCGTGCGCGTCTATGACCGGGCGGGCAACAGCGCCGGTCTGACGGATGTATTTTATGTAAAGAAAGATACAAGCGCGCCGACATTAACCAATAACCAATCCGGTGACGATACCTGGCGCAAGGATAATACGGCGGCCTATAATCTGGATTTTGCCGATAGCGGAACATCGCAATTGTCGCACTTCCAGGTGAAAGTTACTTCTGGGCCGGCGCAATCCGGCGTTTTGCTTAACGATTGGACGACAATCGGCGAAAATATCGCCTCCGATTCCTATACCGCGGATTGGTCCTTGAGTTCAGCGGTTTGGGCTAATCTGATGACGGGAAAAAATTATGTTTCGGTCCGGGTGTTTGACAACGTCGGGAACAGCGGTTCATTGACCGATGCCTTTTATGTGCTCAAAGATACCACGCCGCCGGCGATCATTGATCAGCAAACCGGCGACGATGCCTGGCGCAAAACCGGCGGCTCAACTTATAACCTGGATTTTGCCGACAATGATGCTAAATTGTCCTATTTCCAGACAAAAATTAGCAGCGGCGCGGCCGGCAGCGGCACACTGCTTCAGGACTGGACGACGGTAGTTTCCGGAATAGGCGCGGTGAGTTACACAAGTGATTGGGCGTTAGTCTCGGGCAGTTGGGAGCTTTTAGGCGAAGGAACGAATTATGTTTCCGTGCGGGTGTTCGATCAAGCGGGAAATACTACTGCTTTAACCGATGGTTTTTATGTGCGCAAAGATACCACCCCGCCCAGCGGCAGCGCCTTGGCGCCGGCTTATAGTAACACAACTAATTTCAATCTTCTTTATGCGGCCGGCGACAGCGGCGGTTCACAGTTAAAAAATGTAAAACTTTATTATACTACCCAGACGGGTGTCCCCTATACCTGGGGGCAATATGGGACAACCTTTACCGCTTCGCCCATCGCTTTTACCGCCGGCGCCGAAAATATTTACGGATTTAAGATCATTGCCGAAGATAACGCCGGCAATACCGACGAGGCCGGCCCCGATTCCAGCGCTATCCCGGAAAGCTCGACAACAGTTGATCTTTCTTCGCCGACGGTGGCGGATAATCAAACCGGCGATGATGCCTGGCGTTCGGCCGGCGGGACAACTTATAACATAGATTTTCAGGACAGCGGCGCTTCCCTCCTCAGTTCGGCGCAGTATACCGTCTATTCGGCCGCCGGTTTGAGCGGCAGTCAGTTAAAAGGCTGGACGAATATCGCCACCGGCATTAATGCCGACAGTTACACCGCGGATTGGGCAATTGATTTTACGGCCGGTCAGGAAGGTTACAACTATGTTTCCGTTCGGGTTTACGATCAGGCGGGCAATCTAACCACGATTAACGATGTTTTCTATCTAAAAAAAGATACGATTATTCCTTCGGTTACCGACAATCAGACCGGTGATGATAGTTGGCGGGCCGCCGCCGGGACAACTTACAATGTGGATTTTGCCGACAACGGTTCTTTGCTCAGCAATGTTCAGTATACCGTGCGCAGCGCTGCCGGGTTAGGAGGGGTGGTTTATCAGGCTTGGACGGATATCGCCGCCAATATCAATGCCGGCAGTTATCCAACCGATTGGCCGGTTGATTTTGCGGCCTGCCGGGAAGGAACCAATTATGTTTCGGTCCGGGCTTATGATGCCGCGGGGGTCAGCGCGACGGTTGCCGATGTTTTTTATGTTTTAAAAGACACAACCACCCCCTCGATCACCGATAATCAGACCGGTGACGATACCTGGCGGAGAGCCGCCGGCACAACTTACAACATTGATTTTGCCGATACCCTGGCGCTGCTGGCTACCGCCCAGTATACGATCTGGACGGCGGCCGGGCAAACCGGCACGCAGTTGAAAACCTGGACGGATATCGCCGTCAACATCAACGTCGCAAGTTTTGCCGCGGATTGGCCGCTGGATTTCAGCGCTGCCCAGCAAGGCGCCAATTATGTTTCCGCGCGGGTTTACGACCGGGCGGGAAATCAGCAGACGGCCAATGATCTTTTTTATCTCAAGAAAGATATTTTGGCGCCTTCGATCATTGATAACCAGCTGGGTGACGATACCTGGCGGTCGAGCGCCGGCAATACTTATAATGTTACTCTCAATGATAGCGGCGGCTCGTTGTTGTCTGTTTTCCAATATACGATCAATACGGCAGCCAACCGCAGCGGGACGATCTTAAAAGATTGGACGAACATCGCCGGCGATATTAATAACAGTGTTTACTCTGCTCTTTGGGGCGTGGATTTTAATTCTTGTTTGCAGGGTGTTAACTATGTCTCGGCGCGCGCCTGGGATGTTGCCGGTTCTACGACTACCACCGCCGATGTTTTTTATGTAAAAAAAGATACCTCCGGCCCGGTGATTATTGACAATCAAACCGGCGATGATATCTGGCGGAAGGCCGGCGGAACAGTCTATAACATTGATTTTAATGATCCGGAGGTCTGGCTGGATTCGGCGGAGTATACAATTAACAGCGCGGCCGGTCAAGGTGGGACGGTTTTGAAAACCTGGACCCTCATCGCCGGCGATATTAATTCGGCCGATTACACCGCGGATTGGGGTGTTGATTTTGCCGCCGGCCAGGAAGGGACGAACTATGTTTCCGTCCGCGCCTTCGATAAATTAGCTAATTCGACGACGACCAACGATATTTTTTATTTTCTAAAAGATACCGTTGGTCCAACGGCGATCAACAACCTTTCCGCCTCCACCGCGCTGGAAGGGGAAATCAGTTTAAGCTGGACGGCTACGGGGGATAACGGGGCCTCAGGCACGGCCGCAAGTTATGTCGTAAAATATGCGACTTTTCAGTTTACCGATCAGAATAGTTTTGAGCAGGCCGCCGCTTTTGCTCAATCCTGGACGCCCTTGCCGCCCACTAACGGCGAGACGCAGACGATTAGCGGTTTAACGGCCGATACTACCTATTATCTCGCCATCGAAGTTGTGGATAAAGCGGGCAACCGGAGCAGTCTATCCAACACATCAGGGAACTGGTGTAAATCCGGGGCGGATGCGACCTTGCCGGGAACGATCAATGATTTGGCGGCGGTGACCGGCGATTTTGCCGGACAGGTGAATTTAAGCTGGACAGCGCCCGGCGATAACGGGTTAGTCGGTGATCTGCAAGCCCCGCCGAACGGGCGCTATGCGCTAAAATATTCCGCGGCCAGCTCGATTAGCAGTGAAGTGGCCTGGACAACAGCGCAAACTTTTGCCCAGAACTGGGCGCCGATGACTGCCGGTGTTACGGAGAATCGCACGGTAACCGGCTTGACTAACGGCACACTATACTATTTTGCCGTCCGGGCCTATGATGAAGCGAACAATTTGAGCAATCTTTCCAACAGTCCCAGCGCCTCGGCGGGTTTACCGGGAATGGCGGAGGGGATGCTGGTTTACGGCTCGGCTTCCTCGGCCAATCCGCAGTATCGGCTGTGGTTAGGCAGTAATTGGGACGATTACCAATATTCGGCCCAGGCGGCCGCGTCCGTTGTTCGCTGGACACGGCTGGAGGCCTGCCCAACAGTGCGCAACGAAAAAATGCTCGGGGCGCTCAGTTACGATGGGACCGCCGCTCCCGATGGTGATTTATATCTCCAGCGCTGGGACGGAGTGAACAGTAATTGGGTGGATTTGGGCCGGATGAATACAACATTGGGGACAATCTACAGCGCTTACCGCGGTTTTGATCTGGCTTACGAGCAGCTTTCCGGCCGCTGTCTGGCCGCTTATTTTAACGGAACCGGCGCTCAGATAACTTACCGGGTCTGGAGTTCAACGGCGGCGGCCTGGGCGGCTGGGCCAACTAACCTGTCTTTACCGGGATTAACGGGAGCTGTTTACTGGCTAAAACTTACTCCTCGTCCGGCCGATAACGGTATAATGCTGACGGCGATGGATGTAAATCTCAATATTTATTCAATCTATTGGAACGGTTCAGCCTGGGTTAACGGCCGGACCAATGCCAGCGCCGGGGCAGCCAATGCGGCTTACCAGTGTTTCGATGCGGCCTGGGAAAACACGGCCGGCCGATGCCTGGCGCTCTGGGGTACCGGCAGTCGAATTACAACTTATGATATTTACAGTCCAACTGCCGGCAGTTGGCCGATCATCGCGCAGAGCGGCCCGAATATTAACGCTAAAAACAATGCCGGCTGGATTAAAATGGCCGCTGATCCGACTTCCAGCCGGATCGGTTTTACTTCCATGGATGCCGATAGTGATTGGAATGTCTCGATCTGGGACGGCAGTGACTGGGGCGCTTTGCCGCTGGAAGACGCTTCGGCGATTGGGCCAACGGGTCGAACTACGGATATTGCCTGGGGCAAAGATAACGGGTTGTGTCTGGTGGCGGCCGTAGATGCGGCTGCTTCCCAATTTAGTTATTTAGGCTGGAGCAGCGTTTTAGGCTGGCATAATCCGGTCACCCTTGTGGCAGCGGTGCCGAATACGGCGCCGAAAGACACCCTGGTTTGGACCGGCAATTTGCGCTGGGTAACGCTCAACCCCGATCCGAACACCAATAAAATATTTCTTAGCGGGATCAGTATCAGCGGCGATTTAAGGAGCAGGATTTGGACCGGTTCCAGCTGGTCGGGCGGCGCTTTGCATTCCTCCGCTGTCTCCGATTATAGCTACGAATGCGCCGCTGTCGTTTCCAGCAAGCATGACGCAGCGCCGCCGACACTTGCCGACAACCAAACCGGCGACGATACCTGGCGGAAAAGCAATACTGTTAATTATAACATTGATGCTGAGGACAGCGGCGGCAGTCAACTGCTCAAGATACAAACGAAAATTTATACCCAGCCGAATAACGTCGGTCAACTGCTGGAAGATTGGACTACGCAAGTCAACAATATCGGCGCTAACAGTTACACCGCCGATTGGCCGTTAATCGCCAATACCTGGAACGCGCTGGTTTCCGGCAATAACTATGTTTCGGTCCGGGCGCAGGATAACGCCGGCAATTTTTCCTCAGCGCTTATTGACGCTTTCTATGTGCGGAAGGATACCATTCCGGCGATTGTTGCCGATTTACAATCCGGCGATACTACCTGGCAGAATACGGCCGGCAAAGTTTATAATCTGGATTTTCAGGACTTGCACTCCACCTTGAACGGCGCTAAATACACGATTTACACTGAGGTTAACCGCAGCGGTCAATTGCGTAAAGATTGGACGACGATACCGGCGGTAAGCGGCAGCGCTTTTACCGCTGATTGGCCGGTAGATTTCTCCGCCTGTCTGGAGGGCGCCGCCAACTATGTTTCCGTCGAGGCTTACGATTTAGCCGGCAACACCGCCACGGTTAACGATTGTTTCTATGTGCTTAAGGATACCTCGCCGCCGACAATTACTGCTTTGCAGTCCGGCGACACTACCTGGCAGAATACGGCCGGAAAAACTTACAATGGCGATTTTTACGATACCGGCGGTTCACGGTTGAACTATGTCCAATACCGGATTTGCACCGGTCCCAGCCAGACCGGCCAGCTGCGCAAGGATTGGACAACCATCGCCGCTAATATTAACGTCAACTCTTACACTGCGGACTGGCCGATCGATTTTAGCGCTTGTCTGGAGGGGGCGACCAATTATGTCTCGGCGCGCGCTTACGATTGGGCCGGCAGCAGTGTCAGCCTCAATGATTGTTTTTATCTGCTCAAGGATGTGCACGAGCCGACGATTATTGATAACCAAACCGGTGATCTAAATTGGCGGACCGCCGGCGGAACAACCTATAATGTCGATTTTCAGGATAGCGGCGGGTCACTGTTAAATTATGCGCAATACAAAATCTGCAGCGCCGCCGGCGGGGGCGGCACAACACTTGTTGACTGGATAAATATTGCCGCCAATATTTCCACGACCACCTATACAACGGACTGGGCGGTGGATTTTTCCAGTTGTCAGGCCGGCGCTAACTATGTTTCCGTGCGCGCCTACGATTGGGCCGGTTCCAGCGTCAGTTTGACGGATGCTTTTTATATCAGGAAAGATACCGACGTTCCCAGTATTATAGACAACCAAACCGGCGACGATACCTGGCGGACGGCGGCGGGCACGGTTTATAATCTGGATTTTCAGGACAGCGGGTCGCTGTTGAACAATCTGCAATACACAATATACAGCGGCGCCAACCGCAGCGGCAGCCAATTAAAAGATTGGACGGATATCGCCGCCAATGTTTCGGCCAGCGCTTACACCACAGACTGGCCGGTCGATTTCAGCGCCTGCCGGGAAGGGGCGACCAATTATGTTTCGGCGCGCGCTGATGATTACGCCGGCTTAAGCGCAATCGCCGAAGATGTTTTCTATGTAAAAAAAGATACTACCGTTCCGACCGTCACCGCTAACCAAACCGGCGACGATACCTGGCGGACGGCGGCGGGCACGACCTACAATATTGATTTTCAGGACAGCGGTTCCTTGCTCGATTACGCCCAATACTCGCTCTGGACCCAGCCCAACCAAACCGGCAATAATCTTAAAACCTGGACCAACATCGCCGCCGATATTAATAACAGCAATTACACGGCCGACTGGAGTATCGATTTTAACGTCGGCCAGCAGGGGACCAACTATGTCTCGGTGCGCCTTGCCGATAAGGCCGGCCAGCTGACCGGTCAAAACGATCTGTTCTATGTATTAAAAGATACCAGTGTGCCGACGATCAGCGATTTGCAGTCCGGCGACGATATCTGGCGGACCGCGGCGGGGAGCGCTTATAATGTTGACTTTAATGATCTCGGTTCCCTGCTCAGTTCCGTTCAATACACCATTTACAGCGCCGCCGGGCTGACCGGGACACAGTTGAAAACCTGGACGGATATCGCCGCCAACATTAACGCCGGATCTTACACCACCGATTGGCCGGTCGATTTTACCGCGTGTCAGCAAGGGACAAGTTATATCTCGGTGCGCGCTGACGATAACGCCGGGCAATCTACCCAGCTGAACGATTGTTTTTATGTAAAAAAAGACACCTCCTCTCCCACCGTTGTCGATAACCAGACCGGCGACGATAGTTGGCGGACGACGGCCGGGACCACCTACGATATTGATTTTCAGGACAGCGGTTCCCTGCTTTCGCTGGCCCAATATACCATTTACAGCGCCGCCGGGCGGACCGGGACGCAGTTGAAAACCTGGACGGATATCGCTGCCGGTATTAACAACTCCGCTTACACGGCCAACTGGACAGTTGATTTTAATAGCTGTCAGCAGGGCTATAATTATGTATCAGTGCGCGTTTACGATCAAGCCAACAACTTCACCATCGCCGATGATGTTTTTTATGTGAAGAAAACTACTTCTCCGCCGGTGATTATTGATAACCAGTCCGGTGACGATACCTGGCGGAAAAGCGGTTCGACTGTTTATAATCTGGATTTCCAGGCGCAAGGCAGCGCTCTGCTCGACTATGCCCAATACACCGTCTGGGACGCTCCGGCGCAGACGGGCAATCAGTTGAAAACCTGGACGAACATCGCCACGGCGATTAATGCCTCCGTTTATACCACCGACTGGCCGCTGGATTTTGCCGCTTTAAGCGAAGGGGTGACTAATTATGTTTCGGCGCGTGTTTTTGATCAGGCCGGTATTTCCGCAGCCGGCAATGATCTTTTTTATGTAAAAAAAGATGTCAGTTTGCCCGGTCTTACCGATAACCAATTAGGCGATGACACCTGGCGCAGTCAAGCCGGCAGTGTTTACGACATCGATTTTCAGGACAGCGGCGGTTCCTTGCTGAATAATTTGCAGTATGCGATTTACAGTCAAGCCGGCAAAACGGGGACGCTGTATCAGGATTGGACGAATCTGGCCGGCGCTGTTAATGCGTCGTCTTATTCGACCAATTGGCCCGTCGATTTTACGGCCTGCCGGGAAGGCCTGAATTATGTCTCGGTGCGGGTCGATGACTGGGCCGGGAACAGCAGTGAACTGGCTGATTGTTTCCATATCTATAAAGATACTTCCGCGCCGACGATAGACGATCAGCAGGGCGGCGATGACCTCTGGCGGATAACCAATAACGGTATTTACGATATAAACTTTAACGATACCGGCGGATCTCAACTCAGTTATTTTCAGGTTCGGGCGGCTACCGGTACCGCGGGCAGTGGACAGGTAGTGCAGGACTGGGCGACGTTGGCCGGCAATATTGGTGCGGCTAGCTACTCCACTGATTGGGCGCTGAGCAGCGGTATCTGGGATAATTTGGTCAGTTGGACAACGAACTATATTTCTATACGGATTTATGACCGCGCCGGTAACAGCCAAACACTAAATGATTGTTTCTATGTGCTTAAAGATACGGCCGCGCCGACGATCAGCGATAACCAAAGCGGCGACGATAATTGGCGCGCCGCCGGCGGGACGGTTTACAATATTGATTTTGGCGATGTCGGTTCGCGGCTGGCCGGCGCCGAATATACGATTAACAGCGGTGTGAACCGGACGGGGACAGTTTTAAAAGACTGGACGACGGCGGCCGCTGTGGCCGGAAACAGCAGTTTTACCGCCGATTGGGCGATAGATTTTGGCGCCTGTTCGGCCGGTCCCAATTATGTATCGGCGCGGGTCTGGGATACCGCCGGCTCTACGACCACGGCCAACGATCTTTTTTATGTGAAAAAAGATACTTTTGGACCGACGATCAGCGATTACCAAACCGGCGACGATACCTGGCGGAAGGTAAGCGGGACAACATACAATGTGGATTTTCTGGATAGTTTGTCTTTGCTGGCGACGGCGCAGTATGCGATTTGGACGGGGCTGAATCGGAGCGGAACGGAACTAAAAAGCTGGACAGATATCGCCAGCGGGATAAATAATAGTGGTTACACTGCCAACTGGGGTGTGGATTTTGATGCCTGTCAGCAAGGGACAAACTATGTTTCAGCGCGTGTTTATGATAACCTCAGCAATCTCACCACCGGCGATGATTGTTTTTATGTGAAAAAAGATACCACCTCTCCAACAATTACCGACAACCAGTCTGGTGACGATACCTTGCGTTCAGCGCCGGGTACCGTTTACAATGTGGATTTTCAGGATAGCGGCGGCTCCCTGCTTAGTTATGCCCAATATACCATCTGGGCCGGGCCGGGGAGGACTGTGGGGGAGATTAAGACCTGGACAAATATTGTCACCGCGATTAACAGCAATAGTTATACTAACGACTGGGAAATAGATTTTAACGGCTGCCAGCAAGGTTACAATTATATCACGGTGCGGGTGTTCGACGGCGCGGGCGGTTCCGTGGAGGGGGTGGATGTTTTTTATGTGCGGAAAGCGGCCGGCGCGCCGAGTATCGTCGACAACCAGCTGGGCGATGATACCTGGCGCAAAACCAACGTCGCGGCCTACGATATTGATTTCTTCTCCAATAGCGGGGCGAATTTATCTTATTTCCTAAGCAAGGTCTGCTCTGCCGCCGGGCAGAGCGGGACGGTGATTGAAGATTGGACCACGGTGGTCAGCGCTATCGGTTCCACCCAGTATAGCGCAAACTGGTCACTGTTAAATGCCGCTTTCGATAAACTTCTGCCGGGCAGAAACTATGTCTCTTTGCGTATTTTGGATGAAGCCGGCAATACCACCACCGTCAGCGATGTGTTTTATGTGCAGAAAGATACGGTTACTCCGACGATTACCGATAATCAGTCCGGTGACGATACCTGGCAGACGGCGGCCGGAAAAACCTACGATGTGGATTTCGCCGACAACCATTCCCTGCTCAATTATGCCCAATATACAATCTGGGGCGATGTTAACCGCTCAGGCAGTCTGCTGAAAGATTGGACCAACATCGCCGGCGCGATCAATGCGGCCGGCTATACCGCTAACTGGCCGGTGGATTTTGCCGGTTTGCCGGAGACAGCCACCGGTTATGTTTCGGTGCGGGTTTTTGATAACCTGCTGAATTGCACGACGAGTAACGATGTGTTTTATATCTTGAAAGATACGACTACCCCGACGATTACCGACAACCAGACCGGCGACGATGCCTGGCGGACGGCGGCCGGCACGACTTATAATGTGGATTTTGCCGATTTGAGGTCGCTATTGACGACGGCGCAGTATACGATTTATAGCGTGGCCGGGCTGGGCGGAAGCAAACTGAAGGATTGGACGGCTATCGCCTCCTCGATTAACTCCGCATCCTATACCGCGGATTGGCCGGTGGATTTCCCGGCTTGCGGGCAAGGAGCGAATTATGTTTCGGTGAAAGTTTTTGATCGAGCCGGTAACAGCGCTCAGCTTAACGATTGTTTTTATGTGAAAAAAGATACCGCTGTGCCGGCGATTACCGATAACCAAACCGGCGACGATGCCTGGCGGACGGCGGGCGGGACGACTTACGATGTGGATTTTACCGATTTGGGTTCCCTGCTCACCACCGCGCAATACACAATTTATAGTTTGGCCGGACAAACCGGTGTGCAGCTGAAAGATTGGACGGATATCGCCGTCTCGATCGGTACCACATCCTACACCGCTAATTGGCCGATTGACTTTACGGCCGGTCAGCAGGGCAATAATTTTGTTTCGGCGCGGGTTTACGACGGGGTAGGAAACAGCGCGGAAGCTATTGATGTATTCTATGTGAAAAAAGATACCAGCGGTCCGACGGTGATCGACAACCAAACCGGCGATGATACCTGGCGGAACAGCGGCGGCACGGTTTACAATGTGGATTTTCAGGACAACGGTTCCCTGCTGAATTATCTCCAATACTCCATTTATAGCGGGCCAAACCGTACCGGCACGCTGTTAAAAACCTGGACAAATATTGCGGCCGGCCTTAATGCATCCAATTACACGGCCGACTGGGCGATTGATTTTTCCGCCTGCGCGGCGGCAACCACCAACTATGTAAGTGTGCAGGCTTATGACAATTTAAATAATTCGACGATTGCCGAAGATGTTTTCTATGTATTAAAAGATCTGACCGCGCCCGGTATCAGCGACAATCAGCTGGGCGATAACAGCTGGCGGAACAGCGGCGGGACGACTTACGATGTTGATTTTCAGGATAGCGGCGGTTCATTCTTAAATAATGCCCAATACACGATCTGGTCGGCGGCCGGCCAGACCGGCACACAAAGAAAGACTTGGACCAATATTGCCGGCAGTATCAATAGCAATAGTTATACCACGAACTGGCCGATAGATTTCGACTCGGCGGTAGATGGCGAAAATTATATTTCCGTGCGCGTCGATGATCGGGCCGGGAACAGCGCCGGTTTGGATGATGTCTTCTATGTAAAAAAAGATACGACTTCTCCGGTGTTAACCGATAATCAGTCCGGTGACGACAGCTGGCGCAGTAATAACACGTCGGTGTACAATGTTGATTTTCAGGACAGCGGCGGTTCGTTGCTTTCCTCTTTCCAGACCAAACTCACTACCGGCACAGCGCAAAGCGGAACGGTTTTAGAGGATTGGACGACGCAGATTAGCGGGATTAATGCCGCCGGTTATACTACGGATTGGCCGTTGTCGGCCGCCAGTTGGGAGGCTTTGCTGACCGGCGGGACCTCTTATGTTTCCGTCCGGGTTTTTGACGGAGCGGGTAATGCGGCCACTGTCAACGATGTTTTCTATGTGAAAAAAGATACGGCGGCGCCCACCGTTACCGACAACCAGTCCGGTGACGATATTTGGCGGAAGACGGCCGGGACGGTTTATAATCTGGATTTTCAGGCCGGAGCCAGCGCCTTGTTGTCTTCGGCGCAATATACAATTTACTCGGCTGCCAACCGCGCGGGAACACAGATTAAAGATTGGACGGATATCGCTGCCGGGATCAACGTCGGCGCTTATACCGCGGATTGGCCGGTGGATTTTGACGCTTGCCGGGAAGGGACTAATTATGTTTCGGTGCGCGTTTACACTTATTCGGGGGCTTCCGGCAGCGCCGATGATGTTTTTTATGTAAAGAAGGATACTACTTCACCGACGATTACGGACAGTCAGTCCGGTGACGCTGCCTGGCGGAATAACAGCGGGACGGTTTACAATGTTGATTTTGCCGATTTGAGTTCCCAGCTGACCACCGCGCAGTATTTAATTTATGATTCTGCCGGTCAGACCGGAAACAAACTAAAAGATTGGACAGATATCGCCGGCGGGATTAACGCCGCCGGTTATACGACGAATTGGCCGATTGATTTCACCGCCTGTAATGAAGGAACCAATTATGTCTCGGTGCGGGCTTTCGATCTGGCCGGCAACAGCGGTTCGGCTAACGATGTTTTCTCGGTGCTCAAGGATACGACCGTTCCCGTGATTCAGGATAATCAGTCCGGCGATACGGTTTGGCGGCGCAGCAATAATGCCGTCTACAATCTGGATTTTTTCGATAGCGGCGGCTCGCTGGTTAGTTATTTCCAGACGAAATTGACTACCGGTCCGGCGCAAAGCGGGACGGCGCTTCAAGACTGGACGACGCAGGTTTCCGTGATCAACGGCGCAAGTTATACGACGGATTGGTCCTTGCTCGACCCTTCCTGGCAGGCCTTGCGCAGCGGGCCGACTAATTATCTGGCGGTGCGCCTTTACGATCAGGCCGGGAACAGCGCCGTTTTAAACGATCCCTTTTATATCTGGAAAGACACTATTACGCCGACGATTACCGATAACCAGCCGGGGGACGATGTCTGGAGAAAGGCCGTCGGCACGGTTTACAATATAGATTTTGCCGACAGCGGCGGGTCACTGTTGAATAAAGCCGAATATATCATTTACCGCGCGGCCGGCCAAAGCGGGCAGCTGCTCAAAGATTGGACGGGTATCGCCGGGGTTAGCGGGACAAGTTATACTGCCGACTGGACGCTGGATTTTGACAGCTGTCAGGAAGGGGAAAATTATGTCTCGGTGCGCAGTTCGGATACGGCGGGCAGTCTTACCACACTAACCGATGCTTTTTACGTGCGCAAAGATACGACCGCGCCGACGATACAGGATTTACAGGCCGGCGATACATCCTGGCGGCGGCTTAATGACGGACTATACAATGTTGATTTTGCCGATCTGGGCGGCTCGTTGATCAGTTATTTCCAGACGAAACTGACCTCCGCTCCGGCCCAGAGCGGCACAGTCCGGCAAGATTGGACGACCCAAGTTTCCGCAATCAATAATAGCGGTTACAGCGCGGATTGGCCGCTGGTTAACTCCAGTTGGCTGGCTTTAATCAGCGGGTCAACAAACTATGCAGCCTTGCGGGTCTACGATCTGGCCGGCAATAGCAGCAGTCTAAATGATCCTTTCTATATTTTGAAAGATACGATTACACCGACGATTGACGACCAGCAGTCCGGCGACGATGCCTGGCGCCGCGCCGCCGGCACTGCTTACAATGTAAATTTCAACGATAGCGGCGGCTCGCTGTTGGAGAAAGCCGAATATACCATTTGGAGCGCGGCCGGCCAAACCGGCAGTTTGCTCAAAGATTGGACGGTGATTGCCAACAATATCAATAATTCGGCCTATACTGCCGATTGGACCATTGATTTTGCCGGCGCTAATCAGGGAACGAATTATGTTTCGGCGCGCACCAACGATTTGGCCGGTTCGACCACCAGCCAGAACGATGTTTTCTATCTGAAAAAAGACACGGTTGGTCCGACGATTACTGATGCCCAAACCGGCGATGATACCTGGCGGGCGGCGGCGGGAACAATATACAATATCGATTTCGCCGATTATGGAATCGGTTTATCTACCGTTCAATACCGGATTTGGAGCGCGCCCGGTCAAAGCGGTTCGTTGGTCAAGGACTGGACGGATATCGCTGCCGGGATCGGCGCGGCGGCTTACACCACGGACTGGCCGGTGGATTTTGCCGGTTGTTTAGGCGGGACCACCAATTATGTTACCGTGCGCGCTTACGATGTTTTGGCTAGTTCCACGACCGGCGTGGATGTGTTTTATGTGTTAAAAGATACGGTGGCTCCGTCGGCAATCGCCAATTTGGCGGCCGCGGCCGGCAATTTTGCCGGCAAGATCAATTTAACCTGGACGGCGTCCGGCGATGACGCTGGCGCCGGCCAGTCCGTTAGTTATCTGCTGAAATATAAAACCGGCAGTAATTTTACCGGCGAGGCTGATTTTACGATTGCGGCCACCTATTACCAGACGCTCAGCCCAAAATCTTCCGGAGGAAGCGAAAGTTATACTTTAACCGGCTTGATGGAGGGAGCAACTTATTATCTGGCGCTTAAGGCGGTGGATAAAGCCGGCAATCAGGGGACGATCTCCAATTTAACCGGCAATTCGGCCTGGGCGGCGATTACCCCGCCGCGTCAGATTACCGATCTGGCGGCGATGACCGGCGATTATGTCGGACAGATTAAACTAACCTGGACGGCGCCGGGAGAAGACGAAGCCACCGGCAATTTGGCTGCTCCTCCTTCCGGCGGCTATGTGTTAAAATATTCAACCACGGCGGCGGTTACCGCCGGCAATTGGAATACGGCCGCTGCTTATACCCAGTCCTGGGAACCGCTGCCGGTGAGTAGTCTGGAAGAAAAAGTTTTGGCTAATCTGACGGCGACTACCACTTATTATTTTGCCCTGAAAGCTTACGATGATCTGCCTAGTTATTCGTCTATTTCCAACAGTACCGGCGCGGTAGCCGCGCCCCCGGGAGCGGCGAGCGGGATGCTGGTTTTTGGTCAGGGTACCCAAATTGCGCCGCGTTATAATCTCTGGGACGGCGCTTCCTGGGGCGGGGAACAAAGCGGACAGAACGCCTCGGCGACGATTAACTGGGTGGTAGTTAAAGCCTGTCCGTTACTGCGCAACGAAAAGATGCTGGGGGTGTTAAGTTCGGACGGTAAACTGACGATCCAGCGCTGGAATGGAGCTAATCTGACCTGGACAACGGAATGGCAGACGACAACGATTGGGGTGACTAATGCGGTTTACCGGGGTTTCGATATTGTTTATGAAGAAGTGAGCGGCAATTGTTTGGTGGTCTATAACGATAATGCGGCCAATCCGGTTTATCGGCGCTGGACGGGAAGCAGTTGGGAAGGGCCGCTTAGTCTCAGTGTATTGACGACCGGTATCCCCATCTGGGTCCGGCTGGCCGTCCGGCCGGCGGCAAATGAAGCGCTGCTGGTTACTCTCGATACTAATTCCGATATCCATTCTATCCGTTGGACGGGCAGCGCTTGGGATACGGCTAACCGGCGGACGAATACGGCGACGGCGGCGGTGAGCGCCAAACAGTGTTTTGATCTGGTTTGGGAGGCGCTGAGCGGCCGCTGTCTGGTTTTGTTTGGGTCGGGAACCGGCACTACCTATGATATATGGAATTCGGTTACCACCAGCTGGGTAACTGTGGGCGGGGTCGGTCCGGCGATTGCCGCTATTGCCAACTGGTTGAAACTGGCAGCCGATCCGGCCTCGAATAAAATTGGTATGGCGAGTTTGGATGGTTCACTACACTGGAATGTTTCCATTTGGAGTGGATCGGCTTGGGGCGCTTTACCAGCGGATAATACGGCGATGGATTCGGTAGCGGGACGGGGAGTGGATATCGCTTGGGAAAAAGACAGCGGCCGGTGTTTAGCTGTCGGGGTAAAAAGCGGAGCGAATTATTTTAGTTATATCCTTTATAACGGCACAGCCTGGCAGCAAACCCCGTCGGCTCCTTTAAACGATTCTTATACCTGGAGCAGCAACATCCGTTGGCTGCGACTTCTGCCTGATCCCAACACCGTGAAAATGACCGTGGTCGGGATCGATACCGGTAACGATATTCGTTCCCGCAACTGGAGCGGTTCAGCCTGGACGGGCGGCACAATCCATGAAACCAATTCTTCGACCGCGCTTTACGAATGTGCGATGATTGCTTTAGATCGTCACGATATTTCACCGCCTTCGCTCAGTGATAACCAGTACGGCGATGATACCTGGCGGTGCAGTAACGTCGCCGCTTATGACGTGGATTTTCTGGATAGCGGCGGAAGCAAAATTTCCTATTTCCAGACGAAGATTACCAGCCAGCCCAATCAAGCCGGCACGGTATTGCAGGATTGGACTACCCAAGTAAGCGGGATCAATGCGAATAGTTATACGACTAACTGGCCATTTCTTACCACGGCTTGGAATGCTTTACAGCAAGGGGCAAACTATGTTTCCGTGCGGGTGTTCGACGGGGTGGGAAACAGTGTGGACAGGACGGATGTTTTTTATGTAAAGAAGGATGTCGGCCTGCCCGGTGTTACTGATAACCAGACCGGCGACGATACCTGGCGGAACAGCGGCGGGACGGTTTATAATGTTGATTTTGCCGATAATCTTTCCCTGCTGGCTACCGCTCAATATACGTTGAACAGCGCCGTCGCCCGCAGCGGCACGGTAATCAAAAATTGGACGGATATCGCCGCCAATATTGGGGCGGCTGGTTATACGACGGATTGGGCGATAGATTTTGTTACTGCTCAGCAGGGAATTAATTATGTTTCGGTGCGTGTTTACGATAATGCCGGCAATCTCAATACTGTTGACGATGTGTTTTATCTGAAAAAAGATACGCAAACGCCGGCGGCGGTGGCGGATTTGGCGGCTAATCCCGGAGAGACGAGAGGCAAGATTGTGCTGACCTGGACCGCGCCCGGCGACGACGGTGTCAGCGGCAACAATACTTTGGGCGGTTATCAGGTTCGTTATTCTACCGGCGGGGTGATCAATGCCGGCAACTGGGATACGGCCGGTGTCTGGTTAAACAGCTGGGCGCCGGTTTCGGCCGGCTCGACGGAATCGCGGGTAATCACCGGCTTAACTTTAGGCAAAACTTACTATTTTGCCCTGAAGACTTATGACAAAGCCAATAATCTTTCTTCGATTTCCAATGGGACCGCCGGCGCCTTGCCGCGGGAAGAAAATGTTTATCTGAATGAAATTTATCTCTCCGGTTCTACGGGAGCGGAGGATTGGATTGAATTGTATAATAATACCCCCAACCCGATTTCTTTAAACGGCTGGCAGTTGGTCTATAATCAGGGCAGTATCGCTTTGCCGGGCGCTGAATCCGTGGTCTGGACGGGGGGCGTGGCTGAAACGATTAATAGCGGGGGATTACTGGTGATTGTTCCCAATACCAATCTGGACAACGGTCAAAGTTACCATTTGAAACTGAAAGATAATATCGCCAGTCTTGTGGATATCGTTCAGTATCCGGCAATTAACGGCGCCGGTATTTCCTTCAGCCGGATTTATGACGGCAGCGCCTATTGGGAAAAGGATCCGACAACTACCAAAAATTTGCTCAACGTCGCCGGCGGGACGATAAAAATTAACGAGATCGGTTACGGGATAGTAAGCCAGGAATTTATCGAATTGTATAATAATTCGGCGGCGAAGCAAGCTTTGACTAATTGGACTTTGCGGAACAGTCAGGGGGCAAACACCATCGTCCCTTACCGGCGTCAGTTCCAATTCAGCTTAAATATTGATACTTATAGTTTCAGCGGGTTGAACTTTTCCTCGACGGATAATTCAGCCAATCAGTATAGTTATCCTGCCTGTTTTGGGGCCGGCGGATTGGACAGTAACAGCGATTTTCTGGTTTTAGAAAATTCTTCCGGTCAGGCGGTGGACCGGGTCAGCTGGCAGAGCGGAGCCAATTATTATTATGATTATCAAGCCGGTTTAATTCCTTATCCGGGGACGGCGCCGGGCGGGGTGGTTAGCGGTTCCATTGGCCGTTACCCGAACGAAGGGACGGATACCGATTTGGATGCGGCCGACTTCGCCAATTTTGCTCAAACCGGCGAGGGAGCAAAAAACAATGTTGGCGTGCCGGCCTCCGCCAACACTTTTACCTACCCGGTAAATTCGACCGCCCTGCCCCGCCGCTTTAATCTGACCCTGACTTTAGGTGAGGATTCCAGCGGCGGCTATACCGATAACCTCACCTTTACCCGCACCGGCGGCAGCGCCGATCTGCATTCCCCGCACCGCTTCAAGTTGGCCAATTTAGGCTTCACTTTAAATAATTTGACCGCGCAAACCACTACGGTGGCGGGGGCTTTAATCCTCGACGAAGATGGTTACGGCTTAATTGATGGAGCGGTTTATCGGCTGAATCTGAACAGCGATACCGCTTCCGGCCCGGCGCCGGCAATAGTATTGAACAATGTTACTTATGACGGCAGTATTCCGGCGGTTAGCGCCGTCAATACCGCTTTGCCGCGGTTGAACAACGGTAAACGGGGCAGTATGCTGCGTCTGAGGGTGACTAATAACAGCGCCAACAATAATTTGGAGATAGAGCAAATCAAGGTTAGATTTACCGACCCCGATTTAGCGCCGTTGACTACCCTGGAGGCGCAAAACTTGTTCGCTCAACTATTAATCTGCGCCGATGATCAGGAGAACGGGGCGGCCGGTATTTATGAGTATGCAATTGATGTCTCCACTTTAGCGGTTTTGGCTAATGCCGGTATTTCCTTGGACGGCGCCGGCGCGCAAACATTTAATGTTGTTTCTCCCGACAGCGTGGCGGCGATTGTTAATCCTTCGTCTTACCGGGACTATTTTGTGATCGCGGAACTGACCGCTGATGCCACCGATCAAACCCCCTGTTCCTTCCGCGCCTCGATTACCGCCGGCGCTGATCTTGTCTTAAGAGATGGCGCCAGCGATGTTAGCCAAAGTATCAATCCCACAGCTGCGGTAAATTCATCCTCTACTACCGCTTCGGTGCCGGTGCTGCCCCCGCCGGATACCAGCTGGCCGTACAGCGCCGGAACAAGCACCGGTTCGGCGATTTCTTCGACTATCGGGTTAGGTTACGACAGCGCTTATAATCAGGTGGCTATTTATGCCGGGACGGAGGATAAAAGACTGCTGGCGATGAATCCCGACGGCACAGCCAAATGGACCCAGCCGTTTGTTTCCAGCGGTTCGATAACTTCGGCGATTAATTCGACCGTGGAAACGGCGGGGACGTTTGTTTATTTCAGCGATAACGCCGGATTTATTTACAAGCTGAAAGATAATATAACTTCGGGGACAACTAACGGCGGCGGCTGGTCGCGGGAGCTGGGAGCGGTGGTGAATTCGGCGATTCAGATTGTCGGCGAAAATATGTTTATCGGTTGTAACGACAACAAGGTTTATAAAATAAATATTAATGATGGAAACAATGTGTTGGGCTGGGCGCCGCCCACATTAAACGGGGCGTTAAGTTCTTCTCCCTCCATAGATGAATATACCGATGGGGTAAACGCCTGTTGGATCGGTTCGGATGGCGGCCGGATTTATCGAATGCAATCCGGTGACGGAACAGCCACTTCCTGGTTTGATACCGGCGGGCCGGTCCGATCGGCTCCGTTTATTGATTCCGGCGGTGTGCATGCGACCAGCAACAATCTTTATATTACCTCCAGCGATGGCAAACTGTATTGCCGGACATCCTCCAATTTGACCGGTACCCCCTCCGGATGGGTGGATTTTGATTGCGGCAGTCCAATCGATACCTCAGTCTGGTTGACACCCAACCCGGAAGCGGACGGAAAAAAATATTTATATTTTGGCGCCGATAACGGTAAACTTTACAAGGTGGATGCGGCCAGCGGGACATTGGCCTGGTCCTGCCAAACCGGCGGTCCGATTAAATCTTCACCGGTGGACGACGGTTACGGCTACGTCTATTTCGGCAGCGATGACGGCAACATCTATTGTCTGGCCGTTGCCGACGGCAGTCTGCGTTCCGGCTGGCCGGTCAACACCGGCGCCACCGTGCGGTCCATGCCGGTAATCGACACCGAATTCAACCGCTTGTACATCGGTTCCTCCGACGGCAAACTATATGTATTGGATATAACACCTTAGGATATGACAAGGGCGGCTGGTGATATCGTATTTCCCCCTTTTATAAAGGGGGATTAAGGGGGTTAGGTTCTGTCTGTTTAAACTCCCCTAGCCCCTCTTTTATAAAGAGGGGAATAAATATCAAGGAAGGTGTTCGCTGATGAACCGTTTAATAAAAATTATTATTTTAATCTGGTCACTTGCACCCGCTGCTTATTCCGCGGATTGGCCGATGTTTCGGGGGAATGTCAATCGCAGCGGCTATACGCACGAGCAGGCTTATCCGCCCGGCGGCAGCTGGGATTATCAGTGGAAATATAACATCGGGGACAATATTGTTTCTTCGCCGGTGACGGCCCGCGGAATGGTTTATATCGGCGCCCGGGATATGAGTATTTTTGCCTTTGACGCTTACACGGGGGAGGTGGTCTGGCAGTATTCGACCAGCGGCTGGGTAGATTCCACCCCGCTGGTTTCCAGCGGGACGGTTTATCTTTCCTGCCGGGATGGTAATCTTTATGCTTTTGATGCCTTAACCGGTGACATCCGCTGGACCTATAATACGGGGTCAGCGGATAATTCTTCGCCGGTGATCGCGAAGGGTAAAATATTTTTCGGTGCCGGTTATCCCCGGAAAGAAATTTTGGCTTTAGACGCAGCGGCCGCCAATTTGCTTTGGAGTTATCCGGTGGGTCAGTTTGTTTATTCTTCGCCGGCGGTCAGCGGCAATAAACTTTTTGCCGGCGCCAATGACGGAAAATTTTATTGTCTGGATTCGGCCAACGGACAGTCACTCTGGAGTTTTTCGACCCAGGGGAGCATTTTCTTTTCTTCGCCGGCGGTAGAGAACGGGGTGGTTTATTGCCTGCCCGGCGATGACGATCGGAAACTCTATGCTTTGGATATCAATAAGGGGACGATGCTTTCCGGCTGGACCACGCCGGATTTTTCTGTTCAATCCACTAATGTTTCTTCGCCGGCGGCCGCTCGCGGCCGGGTGTATTTGCTGAGCGGGTTTTCACCGGTCAAACTTTTTGCCTTGTCAGCCGCTAACGGAAGCGTTATCTGGCAGAAAAGTTTGGGTAACGCCACGGATATCGGATTTCTTCCCTCACCGGCAGTGGTTAACGATCTTGTTTATGCCGCCTCGCCGGACGGCAATCTTTATGTGTTGAAGGCTGGTGACGGGACGGAGGTGGTCAGCAAAAATTTGGGGACATCCCTTGCTTCTTCTCCCTGTATTGCCAACGGCTGGCTTTATATCGGAACGAAAGACGGACATATTTATGCCTTTAAAGCGGAACGGGTTTCGGCGATCAGCAGTCCGGCCAGCGGGGAACTTTTTTCTGGGAATGTGGAAAAGATCAATATTCGCGGTTCGGCGTTTGGCCCGAATTTTTCCAGCTATCTGCTGGAATACGGAGCCGGAGAAAATCCCGCGCAGTGGACGGAGATTATTTACTCGACGATGTCCGTGGATAACGGTCTTCTGGTCAATTGGCCGCTGACCGAGGTCCTTGATGGGCTCTACACCCTGAAACTTACTGTGAACGAACTGCCGGCTTCCGGCGATGATACGACAACTGCTGCTATAGTCCAAATAAATTTACCGCCGGCGCCGCCGCAAGAACTGACGGTAGTGGATAATCTTCTCGATGAAGGCGGGGTAATTAATTTACTCTGGAGCAAGTCTATCGATGATGGGGATAACGATAACGATCTGCAGGAATATTTGATTTATCGTTCTACTGTTTCCGGCAGCTATAACTATGGCCAACCTTACGCGATTCTGCCGGCCGGAACAACTTTTTACCAGGATAGTTCCGTGTTGACCGGCCAGCCCTTTTATTACCAAATGCGTAGTTACGATGGGGTCTGGTATTCGGCGAACTCTAGCGAAAAAGAGGGGATCGCTCTGGACAACCAGCCGCCCTCAGCGCCGAAAAATGTTTTAGCCGTACCCGGGGACGGAAAACTTAATCTGAGCTGGGATTTGAACAGCGAACTGGATATTCGCGCCTATCTGATTTATCGGTCTACCGATAACCTGAATTACCAATATTTAACCTTGCTTTATCATCCGGTAAACAATTATCTTCAGACAGAACTGACAAACGATCTGACTTATTATTTTAAACTCCAAGCCACGGATGTCTGGAACAACCAGAGCCCTTTCTCCGGAGAAGTGCATACTTTCCCTTATGCCGGAGCCGATCTGGAGCCACCGGCGGCGATTACTGACCTGGTTGTCCGCACCGGTGAGTCCGCCGGTGAAGTAGTTTTGAGCTGGACGGCCCCGGGCGATGACGGAGTGACCGGGAAAGCGGTGTCTTATAATATTCGTTACACGGTTGATGCTAATTTTTATTGGGAGAGCTATTTTACGCTGGCTGAGGTTTGGCAAAGTCTACGGTTAACCGGAGGGGAGGCGGGATTTGCGGAAACGGAAGTGGTGAGCGGGTTAAAGGAAGGGGTGACCTGCTATTTTTGTCTGCGCAGTGTGGATAATGCGTCGAATTGGAGCGCTAACTCCAATCTCGGGTCGGCCAGCGCCCAGGTGGATTTGACCTTGCCGGCCGCTCCGCAGAATTTGGCGGCTTCCGATGTGGCGGAAGATTTTGGCAGCGCGGTTAATTTGAGTTGGCAGAAATCCGCCGACGATGGAAGCGGCGCTGACGATGTCGCCGGTTACCGGGTTTACCGCAGTACCAACGCCGCCCTGGGGAGTTTTTCTTTAGTGGTTTCTTTAACCAAAGGCCGTCAAAATTATCAGGATAGCGGATTGAATGCCGGTGAAGAATATTATTATTTGGTGCGCGCTTATGATCAGTGGCAGGAATCACCCCCTTCTAATTTGGCCAAGATCACCCCGCTGAACAATTGGCTGCCCATCAATCCAGACGAGGAGGGGAATCTTCTGCTTGAGGACGGTACGGAGGTAAGTTTTGAGAAGGGGAGTTTCCCGGCCGGTGAAAAATATTGGGTGCTGGTGAAAAAACTTTCTGCCGGCGAGTATGCGGAGACCGGGATTTCGGCCAAGGTGCGGGCCACCAACGTGGTCCGGGATTTTTCTTTGTTAACCGAAAACCAGCGGGTCCAGCTGCAAAATAAATCGGTTGCCCAAGTTCGGGAATTTGTAGAGAGCAATGCCGAAATAAAGTTCAAGAAATTGGTGACGATCAAACTACCTTATCAGGAAGTGGATTTGAGCCGGATGAAGGAAGAAAATTTACGGCTTTATTACTGGAATACGGAAAAAAACAAATGGACGATTATCAATACTTCCCAGGTGGACCGAAGCAATAAAAAAGTCAGCGCTAAAGTCAGCCATTTCTCCATCTATCGGGTAATGGAGTTTTTGGCGTCAGGTGATCTGTTAGACAAGAAATCGGTCTATACCTATCCCAACCCGGCCAAAGGCGGCAGCGTAACTTTTAAATATTACCTCGGCGAAAAAGCCGATGTGTCGATTGATGTTTACAATGTTGCCGGAGAAAAGGTGGCCGAGTTAAAAGGCGGCGGTGAAGCCGGCCTGGTCTCCGAAACAGTCTGGGAAATCAAAAACATCGCCAGCGGCGTCTACATCTACCATCTGGAAGCCCGTTCCGCTCACGGCAAAGCCGAAGTGATGAAAAAGTTGGCCGTTCTGCATTAGATAAAACCCTGATAGTTTACGTAATTTGACAAGAAACCTCTTCATATTTTAGACATTGCAGGGAACGGTCGCGACCGTTCCCTACCTGTGCTATTCGAGGGCGGAATGACGGAAAACACCGCGCTTGACAGAAAATAAGATATGTTGTATAAATAGGTGTCCTATAAATAGGTTATATATTTATGCATCAGTTGATAGGGACGGAGGTGTAGATGGAAAATCCATTTATTTATGGTAAAATAGTTGTCGGCGACAGCTTCGTAAATCGTGAAAAAGAGAAGGCTGATTTAGCCGAAAAACTGCTTAATGGGCAGATTGTTTTTTTAATATCCAGCAGGCGCTATGGGAAATCATCTTTATTAAAAAAAGTATCTGAAGAACTTAAGAAAAAGAAAACCCGTGTTGCCTATATCGATCTATTCAAATGTTCGTCAATTGAGCAATTTGTTGCTCAATATGCCCGTTCATTAGCATCGCTTGAAGTAACTACAGTGGAAAGGACGATAAAACTAGTCGGGGAATGGATAGCGTCTCTCAGGCCTCAGTTTAGCATCGATAAAAACGGTTCTCTGTCCATGGAGATTGATGCAAAACCCCGCGAACAGGAAGTATATCATCTTCTGGAAACATTAATGGAGAAATCCCAAAAAATTGCCGAAAAAAATAAATGCCGGGTAGCCATTATGATTGACGAGTTTCAGGAGATTGTAAAGATTGGCGGAGAGCAGCTTGAAAAATATTTAAGAGCAGTAATCCAGGGGCAAGAAAATGTCGGGTATGTATTTAGCGGATCCAAGAAATCGATGCTTACCGATATGGTCAGCAAAAAAAACAGGGCATTTTACCATAGCGGGCCGGTTGTTTATTTGGATAAAATTGGCGAAGAGGAGTGGGTTAAATATATTAAAGAAAAATTTGGTCAAAGCAAAATACTATTAGATGATTTGGTCATAAGAAAAATAATCCAAAAAGCCCAAAATATACCGTACTATGTGCAGAGCCTTTGTCATAAGATATGGGAGCTAAACGTTGGGGCGGTTAAAATTGAAAAGGAAACGTTAGAAGAAGCGATTGAATCTATAGTGGATGAGAGTGGGCATGTATATGGCGCGCTTTGGGAATTGCTGCCTTCCACGCAGCAACGGTTGCTTGAGGGAATTGCGCGCGGGGTAATGGAAAACCCGTCATCACAGGAGTTTATTATCCGTTATCAGATGCATGCGCGCTCGACAGTAATGACTTCGTTAAAATTGTTGGAAAAAAAAGATATTTTAGAAAAGGCCGGGAAAAAGTTTATATTTTCCGATATCTGGTTTTCAGAATGGATTCTAAGGCGATAAACCTGCCATCTGCAAGCCCGTTCCGCCAACAATAAAGCCGAAGTAATGAAAAAGCTGGCCGTTCTGCATTAAAAAAAACGTAACAGGTTAGCTCCCAGCAGTGCAGGGGCTTGTTCTGGTGGCACAGGCTGGAAGCCTGTGCCACCAGAAAGGGCTACACAAGATCTCGACGAATTACTATTGGGAGCTAATCTGTTACATTTTTTGAGCAATCTCGAACCGTCTTTACTCAATGAGAACTAAACAGCTTACCTCTATCCTTGTAATATAAACAATACAACTTAATATTAAATTTTTAGCTTGACTTTTCAGAGATTTATGTTATATATATGGTGGGTCTGAAAGTAGATTAGTTATTTTTACCGATAATAGCAAACTCGTCGAAAGGCGGGGACGCAAAGCTACGGGCCTAAACTTCGATGAAGAACCGGGGCACGGTCGCCGGGTTGCCGAAATAAAATATGCGCAAAGATAAATCTTATTTTAAATTTATTTACCGGCTGGTTGCCAATATCTTCAAAGTGGTCTGGGGTAAGGGCAAACAGCCGGTTTTTGTTTTAATTTTGCTTGGACTGTTTTTTACTTTCGCCGAAGCCGCCCGGGTGCATCAGGCGGCTGGTTCGACCAGCGCTGCTTTTCTGAAACTAATTGTCGGGGCGCGGGCCGGCGGTATGGGGGGGAATGCGGCGGCAGTTTGTGACGATCCCAGCGCTGTTTTTGCCAATCCGGCCGGGCTTAACCGGATACGGCAGCAGGAAGTATCGGCGATGCACAATCAATGGTTCCAGGATTTACAGCATGATTTCCTGGGATATGTTTATCCGCGGACCAGGGATGTTTGGGGTTTTGGCTTGACCGGGTTGTTTTATCCCAAGGATCTGGAGCGGCGCAGCGGGGATAATGAGAATATTCCGGAGGAGCCGTTGACGGAATCGGAAGGCAGTTTCGGCGCCAACGATTTTGCCGCCGGTCTTAGTTATGGCTATCAGTTTAACCGCTCTCTGTCCGGCGGCCTGAATTTAAAAATTATCCGGCAGGAAATCGATAATCAAAGCGGAACAAGTGTCGGTTTGGATGCCGGTTTTATTGCCCGCAGTCCCCTGGCTTGGGGAAATTTTTGGCGCCAGATCAGTTGGGGTGGGGCGATCCGAAATTTTGGCCCAGCCTTGAAGGTGGTTAGCCGCAGTTACAATCTGCCGTTAACCGCGCAACTGGGGATGGCCTGGCGGCCATTAAAGGAAAGGATGGTTTTTTCCCTGGATTTAGCGCAATCCATCGATAATTATACAAAGGTAACAGCGGGCGGAGAATATTGGTTTAAACAGCTGGCGCTGCGCGCCGGTTACCGTTATAAACTGTACGGCAACGATTTAGGCGATCTTTCCGGATTATCTACGGGAATCGGACTGAGGATTAGCAATTATCAATTTGATTTTGCTTTTTTACCCCAGGGTATTTTGGGGAACACTTATCGGTTTTCTCTTTCCGCCCGGTTCGGTCAAAAAGTGGAGAAGGAATCTTTCCGGCAAAAACCGGTCTGTGCGGCGGCCAAGGTAGAAGAAAAAAATGTTTTGCCGGATAAGCAAGGGTCGGAAGCCGGTAACCAAAAGGCGGTGAGCAAAGATATTAAAATTAAACCGTTGAGGATTTCACCTCAAGCCATCGAGTCGGAGGTGAAAATATCTTTTGACGATCCCTTGCTGGTTCAACTGAGTTTCTTAACGCGTCAACGGCTGGGAAAAGATTGCCCGCTCAATTTGGCTTTGGAGCAATTACCTGCCCCGCCGGAAGAACTTAACGGTTTGATTGGTCAGGCGGCGGTGGTGCACAGTGTTTATAAGTTTGATTCCCCTTTGGAGATAAAGAATTCAATTTTACACTTGAAAATTAGCAAATCCTGGCTGGCGGAAAACAAGATCATGGCGGACAAAATTGTTCTCTATTATACAACCGCAGAAAAAGAATGCCGGTTTTTAAAGCTAAATATAATGGAAGAACAGGAAGATGCTTTCCTCTACTCCGTCAAGATCAAAAAAGGGATGATTCTGGTGATTGCCGGAGAGAAGTAGAATTTGCTATAATTAGGTATGAATAGGGAAGATATCGGCCGGGAGCTTCTGATTGACTGGCAAGTTAGGGAATTGCTGGGGGAGTTTGCCAAAGATGCGATTGAATCCATTGTGCTGAAGGGGGCGGCGTTAAGGGAAACAGTTTATGCTCCCGGCCTGCGTCCAATAGACGATCTGGATTTGTTAATTCAGAAAAAAGATCTTCCGGACATTGAACGGGTTTTAGCGCGGCTGAACTATCAGGTTCTACCCTGCGGGGAGTTGAATTTTATTCGCCCCGGCTGTCCGGTGGCCATCGATTTGCATACGGAAATTTGGTACCTGAGTAAAAAAAATCTGGAACAACTTTGGTCCCGGGCGCTTCTGTTCGAAATCGACGGGGTGGAGGCCCGGAGCCTTGGTCCTCAGGATAACCTGATTTTTATTGTGGCTCACGCGGCGATTCATCATGGTTGGTTAGAGGATAAATGGCTGATGGATTGCGCTCTGATCATTAAAAAATATAATTTAGATTGGGAAGAATTGTATCGGCAGGCCAAGTTATACAATTTGGCTTTTTCGCTGCGGGAGGTTCTGACCAGGGTACAAAAAATAGAGGTGGGGTTTTCTGATGAATTGTGTGAAAAAATTACTACCTCTATCGAACGGCTTAGTTGGGTCAAAATTCCCGGTTGGCAAAAAAAAATCTTATCGCGGGTTTGGCGTTCCGCTCCGGTGGGCGATATCGGGCATTTGCTTCGCCCGATGATTATTCCCGGTTTTTTCTTTAAGCTAAATTTTCTGATAAAATTTCTTTTCCCTGCGCCGGTCTTCGTTCTTCGCCGGTATCAATCTTCCTGTTTAATGCTTCCTTTCCTCTATCTCTACCGACCAATATCTTTGGTGTTTAAAGGTTTTAAAATTTTATTTCAATGTTTCCTTTCCCCTAGACCCCTTGGTCCCTTGATCCCTTGATCCCTGCTCTTCCAATTTTCCAAACACCTCAGCAAGGGATTCGGCTCTGGCCTGTTGAAGTATTTCCGAGATACTTCCCTGGGCAAAAATATGGCCCTGGTTGAGGATGGCCAGTTTAGAGCATACGGCTTGCGCTTCGTCCAGAGAATGGGTGGTCAGCAGGATGGTTTTCTTCTGTTTTATCCCCAGCTCGTTTTTGATCCAGCGGTGCAATTCAATTGTGGTGGAGGGATCAATTCCCCGGGTCAGTTCGTCAATGAAAAGGATCGGGGGGTTAGGCAATACGGCTCGGGCCAGCCCGAGTTTCTGACGCATCCCGGTGGAGAAATACTGATATTTTCTTTCTTTTGCCGCATCCAGTTTCAGACAGTGATAAAGTTCCTGAATGCGCGGTTTAAGCTGTTGGCGGGAAAGTCCATAGAGAGAGCCGAAAAACTGGAGGTTTTCTTCACCGGTTAAATGGTAGTAAAAACTCCGGTCGTCTCCCCAGGCCACGCCGATTGATGATCTGATCTTTTCCTCCTGGGCAATTAAATCATAACCGTTTATTTTTGCCCCGCCAGAAGATGGTAAAATTAAAGTTGCTAAGATTTTCAATAAGGTGGTTTTACCGGCGCCGTTCGGTCCAAGCAGACCAAAGATTTCTCCCGGTTGGACAGAAAACGTTATTTTTTCCAGCACTTGCCGGGGATGATTAGAAAACTTCTTGCTGATTTCCGTAATTTGCAACGCCAAAGTTTCCATGTTTCGCTCCAAAATGCCCTTGCTATGTAAGTTGCAGGGAACGCATATAGACGTTCCCTGCCTAACTTATTGCTGCTAGTATTGAGCTAAACTGCCCATTTGTTTTGCTTTCTTCAAAGCCCGGTTTAAGATCCAAAAACTTAACGGCAGTAAGATTGCGGAAAACAAGGTCAGGGTTATTAGTTCCGGATAGAGAGTGCGCAAAGAAACGTTGGTCAGCAAGGTTTTCCTTAAGCCTTCCAAAGTATAAGTAAAAGGCAAAAACAAGGAAATTTTTTTTAGCCAGCCGGGGAAAATCGCTATCGGGAAATAGACCCCGCTGGTAAATTGGACAATTTTATTCAGCAGCCAACCGGAAAGATCGCCGCGTTTGTAAACGATAATAAAACTGGCAGAAATAATTCCTAAGGGGCAGTTGGCCAACAAGGTTAGCACAAAAAAAGGTAAAGAGCCCAGCCAGTTGGCTTGGCTAAGATCGAGCCGAAAAAAAAATATGCCCAAAAACAGATAAAGTAAAATTTCTACCGAGGTCAATAATATTGACCACAACGATGAATAAACGATCAGCTTAACCAGGGGAGTGGGGGTAACCAGAACAGATTCCTGAGTGCCCCAGAGTTGTTCCTGTTCAAAAAAGTTGGCAAAAGAACTTAAGCTGATTCCCATTAATTGAGAAAAAGCGATGCCGATCAGCACAAAAGCAAAATAGCTGCCGCCGTAATCAGCCAGAGCCGGGTGTGTTGAGCTGTCCAGAAGTTTGGCGATAAAATAAAAAATGATTAAGTTGAAAAAGACACCCAGAATTCGGGCAAGAAAACTTAGCCGGTAATTGTTTTCAATTAAAAAATCTCTTTTTAGGAAAGAGTAAGCTTTAAACATAGATTAATCTTAGTTTATTTGGTCGGAATGTGTCAAATAATCCTTATCCTGATATCCCTGACCTAAAAACAAAAGGTGGAAAAAAGTCAAATAAAAGCAGAACCAGCCAATTTATAATTTTTTGTAATAAAGGTAAAATATTAAGGTAGGATATAGGGGCAGAGGAGGATCTAAATAATGGACCTAATCCAAAAATCCGATCTTAAGGAATTAATTGCCAGAGAAAAAGGATGGTGCGTTTCAATTTATTTGTCTACTCACCGGCGCGTAACTTATACTTTGGATGATCAAATCAGATTTAAGAATATGTTTAGGCAAGCGGAGGGTTTTTTGCTCCAAAAAGGCGTGCCTAAACTTGAAGTGGAAAAAATGTTAAAGCCGCTTCAAGCAGTATTGGGGGATACGCTTTTTTTTCAGCATCAAGGCGATGGGCTGGCCTTTTTTTTATCGGCCGAAACCCTTGTCTATTATCGTTTGCCGCTGGTGTTTGAAGAATTGGTGGTAGTGAGTAATCATTTTCATCTGAAGCCGCTTCTTCCCATAGTTATGGATGATGGGCAGTTCTATGTCTTAGCGATCAGCCAAAACAAGGTAAGGCTGTTGCAAAGCAGTCGATACAGTTGCCAGGAAATTAAAGTAAAAGGAATGCCGGAAAGTCTTGCCGAAACCATCCAACATGATATTTACGAACCTCATCTGCAGTTCCACAGCGGGGTATCGTCGAGAATGACGAAAGGCGGGAAGCGGGGATCTATCTGTCATCTTCAGGCTGAAGATATTGATGATTTCAAAATCAATATTGGCCGTTTTTTTCAGCAGGTGAATCAAGGGCTGCATAATTTCTTAAAAGAAGCACACTCTCCTCTGGTTTTGGCCTGTGTTGAATATCAGGGGTCGATTTACCGGCAAGTGAACACCTATCCTTATTTGGTTGAAGACAGCGTTCCTGGCAATCCGGAGTTGCTCACGGCAGAAGAATTGCGCTTTCTGGCCTGGCCGTTAGTTGAACCGTTTTTTAGAAGAAAACAAGAAGAGGCGATGAAACGCTACAATCAACTAGCGAAGACGGAAAAAGTTTCCAATAAACTGGAATCAATTGTCCCGGCCGCTCACCATGGAAGAGTTGATTCATTGTTTGTAGCCGTTGGTGTTCAAAAATGGGGGATATTCGATTCGATCAACGAAGCGGTCGAACTTCACCCCAAAGAAATCGCTGGCGACGATGATTTGTTAAACCTGGCCGCCTTCCACACTTTGCTGCACGGCGGAACAGTTTACGCCGTTCATCCCGGGCAGTTACCCGATCAATCCCTAATCTCCGCAATCTTCCGCTATTAACCCCTAGAACCGCGATTTTTGGTTTTCCTCTTCCCTTACTTGAAGTTTTGTAGTAGAATACAACTGGCTTGTTGAAATAAAAAAGTTGGGATGCGCCTGTAGCTCAGCTGGATAGAGCGTCGGACTTCGAATCCGCAGGTCGGCAGTTCGAATCTGCCCAGGCGCACCAAGGTCTCGTCTAAAATGAATTTTCAAAATAAAACATTGAAAAAATAATTGACTCTACGGAGAAATGAATATATAATATCCCAAAATGTTTAAGTTCTATCTGCGCAGTAAACTGTTTTATCGATTAGTTCTTCTCTTACTTGTTATTTCCAATCTTCCTTTGGTTTCTGTTTATTTTGGTTTAAGATATCATCTTAAAAAACAAACTCAGGAAAGAATCGCCGTGTCTCTTACCCAAAATAATCTTTATTTAAAAAACCGGCTAATCAAGTTTAGCAATATGGCGCTGGCTTCCATGGATAAAGCGGCAAGGAAAAAGCCGGTATCAAAAAAAATAATTGAATCGGCCAAAAACAAAAACGCGGTTGTTATCTCTCAAGGTGACAAATATTTTGTTGGTAATTTGGATTGGGAAATGTTTGTCCGTTTTTTTTCGGGATTAAAAAATTTCGATGAAAATAGAATTTTTATTGTTGATGACAGGAACGGCAATTTGTTGGTTTATCCTCAGAAAAACAAAGCCGAGTTGGCTTATCTGATTTCAGAAACAAAAACGCATCCGGAGAAGTTTTTTCTTAATACCCTCAATGCGGATAAGTTTAATTTAACCCTTACCGCGATCGAGCCGAAAGAAAAGGCCTTTTTATCTTTAAAACCCATTTATGCGCAGATGAATAAATGGGTTTTAAATTTTTGCGGGATATTCAGCGTATTCAGCTTGTTTTTTACTTTGTTCCTGGTTCGGCCGCTTCGGATGATCAGTGAGGGAGCAAAAATGATTAAGGATGATAACCTTAGTCAATTGATTGATGTGGAAAATAAAAATGAGTTTGGCGAGGTCTTAACGGTCTTAGACAAAATGAAGAACAAGTTGTCTGAACTGGATAAATTGCGGGATAATTTTGTTTCCAGTGTTACTCATGAACTCCGTTCGCCGTTGACGGCCATTCAAGGGTATGTGGATTTTTTGCTTAGGCGCAAGTCCGGAGAATTGAATCCGAAACAGCGCGAATATTTAGTAATTGTCAAGAATAATGCCCAGCGGTTAACCCAGTTTGTCAACGATGTTTTAGATTTAGCCCAAATTGAAAAAAACATGCTGGATCTGAATGTTTTGCCAACCAAAATTTCTTTGATGATTGAGGAGTTAATCGTTCTTTTTCGAGCGAATGCGGAAGAAAACAAAATTCAGTTAACAGCTGAATATCCGGAAAACCTGCCCAGGGCGCTAATTGATCCGGAAAGAATTATCCAGGTTTTGACAAATCTAATCAGCAACGGTTTGAAGTTTACCCCGGAAGGCGGCAAGGTTGCCATCTCCGTCCAGGAACTGGGGGATAGTTTGCAGGTCAATGTTTCTGATACCGGGATAGGGATTCCCGTCTATGCCCGGGAAAAGCTGTTTACAAAGTTTTATCAGATAAAGGAAGGGAAAATTTTTTTGCGCAAGATTAAGGGCACAGGTTTAGGGTTGGCGATTGCGAAAGGGATTGTGGATGCCCATGGCGGTAAAATTTGGTTAAAGAACGAAGCGGAGAAGGGGAGTACTTTTTCTTTCACCGTGCCGAAGGAGAAAAAATGCCGGGAAGAAGGGACAGAGGGTTCTTCAGATGGAAAAGAAAAAGATCTTAGTTATTGATGATGAATTTCCCGTGGCTAATCTGATAAAAATAAATTTGGAAGATGCCGGTTATCAGGTAGACATCGCTTTGGAAGGGAAATCAGCCCTTGAAAAAATGGGAAACAATTTACCCGACCTGATTACTTTAGATCTTCTGATGCCGAAAATGAACGGGTTTCAGTTATTGAAGGCTTTAAAAAAAGATCAACGATATTGTAAAATACCGGTAGTGATTGTTTCCGTAGTTACCGGGGCAGAGAAGAAAAAAGGTTTTCGTCTTGGGGCGCTTGATTTTGTCGAAAAGCCGATTAATTTTGAATATTTGTTTAAGCTGGTGGAAAGAATAAAAAATGTGCTGCTGACTTCATGAGGCGTTAGATTACCTTAAAATAGTTATAAGGATGGTGCGCGATGAAACAGGAAATTCTGGTTGTTGATGATGAGCCGGATTTAGTTAAATTGGTCACTGAGGTTTTAAGAGAAGCTGATTTTAGCGTTTCTTCAGCCAACAACGCTGACGAGACAATGCGCAAAATCAGGGAATCTAAGCCGGATTTGATTCTGCTTGATCTTAAACTGCCGGTGAAGGATGGTTTCGATATTTGCCGCACTTTAAAGAGCGATGATCAGACCAGCGCTATTCCGGTGATTATTTTGAGTTCCAAAAAAACCGAAGCGGACAAGGTTTTGGGATTGGAGTTAGGAGCGGATGATTACATCACAAAGCCGTTTAGGTCGGCGGAGCTTGTGGCCAGGTTAAAAGCCGTAATCAGGCGAATGGATACCAAGGGCGAGAAAGAAAAAATTGTTTGTTCCGGAAAACTGGTTCTCGATTTGGATTCCCATTCGGTAATGGTAAAAGATAAACCGATAAAACTTACCCCTAAAGAATTCGATTTGCTTTATACTTTGTTGAAGAAGAAAAACAAGGTGGTAAGCCGCGCTTATTTGATGGAAAGTATTTGGGGATATGAATATTATGGGACAACCCGGACCGTCGATGTCCATATCCGCCATTTGCGCTATAAGTTAGGTGTTGAGGGCAGAAGGATCGAAACAGTGGAAAGTTACGGCTACCGCTTCGCCGAGGAATAAATCCCTTTCAGTTATCCGAGTCGAATTTGTAGCCAAATCCTTCTACGGTTTTAATTAGTTTGGCTTCTCCGTTGCCCAGTTTTTGGCGCAGTCTTTTGATCGCCGTGTCCACCGCCCGGGGGGTGGCGGAGAATTCCGAACCCCAGATGGTTTCCAGAAGATAATTTCGGCTTAACACTTTTGGGCTTTTTTTCATTAGTAAGTAAAGCAGGTCAAATTCGCGGTGGGTAATATTTTCTTTTAAAATGCCGTTAACTTTTACCGTTACCTGATTAATATTAATACTTACCATTCCTTTCTCGATAATCTCCCAGGGTTCGCCTCCATAATCCAGACGCCGGAACAGCGATTTGATCCGGGCGGTTAATTCTTTTAATTCGAAGGGTTTGGTTAGGTAGTCGTCGGCGCCTAATTCCAACCCTTCTATTTTATCCTCCAGATCCCGGAAAGCGGTAACCATAATGATCGGCAAGGAGGCGGTTTTTTTGTCCTGTTTTAAAATCCGGCAGACTTCCAAACCGGACATATCCGGCAGTCCGATATCCAGCAGCAATAGATCAGGATTAATTTCGTGCACTAAACTTATTGCTTCTCCCCCGGACATCGCGGTGATGGTCGAAAAATTTTCTCTTTCCAAAGAGGCTTTTAGATAATCAACAACTTCTTGTTCATCATCAATAATGAGAATTTTTTCCCGCATTGTTTCTCCTTTAGATTTTTCTGCTTTACAGCAAGTTAAAGTTCACCCGCCTTTAAAGATATAACCAGATACCAAAAAAATTCAAGCGATTTTTATTTTTTTCTCAAATTCCACTCAAATTCCGTTGTCCTGTTGCAAAATTTGGGTTTAAGATTTATAATATAGCATATAGCAGGCTGCAGGACACAAGATAAAGGAGATTTGGAGATATGATTAAGGAATCCCGGTATATAAAAAGTAAAAATATCGCTTGGCGGAAAATAGCGGAGACGGTGTTTGTGGTTACTCCCAAAGATTCGACTTTGCACCAGTTTAACGAGCAGGGGATGTTTATTTGGGAGTTGTTGGATGGAAAGAATACTACGGAAGAAATTTCCGCTTCTCTCGCCGGGGTATACGATGTTGATCAATCAACTGTTTTAGCCGATGCGCTGGATTTTTTGGAGCTATTGTCGGGCAAGGGGATTGTGGAAAAGAAATGAACTCTTCAATTTCCGGGGAGATGTTTAGGCTTTCTTTGGAAAATAATATTCCTTTGGATACAATTGTCGAACTTACCGATGATTGCAATCTTTCTTGTCTCCATTGCTGTAAAGTAAAAAATCAAAAAGCTGATATTTTGTCTTACGAAGAACTGACTGATTTATTCAATCAATTAGCTAAAGCCGGAGGCCTGTATCTAATTTTTACCGGCGGGGAAATTTTTAGCCGGCCGGATGCGCTGAAGATTATTCGCCTTGCCCGGCAAAAAGGATTTGCCTTATCGCTGTTTACCAACGGTACGCTAATCGAGAGAACGGAGGCCGAGGCGTTAGCGCGGCTCAGCTTGCAGGAAGTGCATATTAGTCTTTATGCGGCCGCTCCGGCCGTCCATGAAAAAATTACCGGGGTAAAAGGTTCGTTTACTCGTTCCTTAAAGGCGATTAAACTCTTAAAAGAAAGAGCCGTATCCGTAAAAATTAAATCGCTTTTGATGACCCTTAATGCGGGAGAACAAAAGAAGCTTAAACAATTGGCCGGTCAGTTAGGAGTGAAAATAAAATTTGATTTTATTGTGACGCCGCGCGATAACGGCGATCGCCGCCCGTTAGCTTACCGGCTTCCCCTGCCGGTGATCAGGAAAGCTTTTGCCCAAGGTAAAAACTTTGCCGGCAGTTCCGTTGGCGGAAGTTTTTCTTCCGATGATTTTTTTTGCAGCGCCGGTAAAAATTTAGTTACGGTTACGGCCGCAGGAAAAGTGCTGCCCTGTTTGCAGTTGCCGATAGAAATGGGAGATCTGCGCCGGCAATCATTCGCCGAAATCTGGTCCGGTTCCCAAGAATTACAAAATTTTCGAAAAATAAAACTGCAGGATTTGCCGGTTTGCGCGAAATGTTCCCGCTATGCCGTCTGTCAACGTTGTCCGGGGATCGCCTATTTGGAAGACGGCGATTTATTCGGCCCGGCAAACCTCTATTGCCAAATTAGTGGAAAGTTGTAGAAGGATTTATATTGTAGCATTATGAGTTCCCCCTTTTAGAAAGGGGGATTGAGGGGGATTTAGAAAATGTTGTCAAAATCTCCCCTACCCCTCTTTTTAAAAGAGGGAAATGAAAAATCGCGCATTGAAGGTAGACTAAGTTCTGTTTTTTTAAAAGGAGAAAGCCGATGCCTAAGAAAAAAAAACCTTACAAAAAACCGGAGATTATTTCAGAAAAAATTTTAGAAACAACCGCTTTAGCCTGCGGCAAATGCTGGAGTGTTCCGCCAATCAGTCAGTCGGCTTGCAACTCTCGAAAAAGATTGTCATAACGGGTCATGAGTTATGAGTCATGGGTTGTGAGTTTAAAGAATCAAGCTCAAGACGCATTACTCAAGACTCAAGACTTTGAATATCTTCACAAAATTTCGTAAGTAATTCAGGGAAAAATGTCCACATTAAAAAAAGTAGAACTTCAGATTGAAAAACTGCGGCAGTTGATCCGCCATCACGATTATTGCTATTACCTGCTTAATCAGCCGGAAATTTCCGATCAGGAATACGACCGGCTTTTACAGAAATTAATCGAGCTGGAAAATAAATTTCCGCAGTTTGTTACCCCCGATTCACCCAGCCGGCGCGTCGGCGGTCAGCCGGCCGAAGGGTTTTCCACTCATCCCCACACCGTGCCGATGCTTTCCCTGGATAACACCTATTCTTTGGAAGAAGTGGAGGAATGGGATAAACGGGCGGCCAAACTCCTTCCCGGAGAAAAACGGGAATATGTGGTCGAACCAAAAATTGATGGAGCCGGGGTCTCGCTGGTTTATGGGGACGGCCTGTTTGGTTTGGGGCTGACCCGCGGTGACGGCCAGACCGGTGAAGTGATTACTCCGAATCTTAAAACCATAAAAACTATTCCTTTAAGACTTTTTGGCGCGGCTCCCCAACGGTTAGAAGTGCGCGGGGAAGCGTATATGAGCATAAAAAAATTCCAGGTCCTAAACGAGGAGCGGAAAAAAAATGCCGAACCTTTGTTCGCTAATCCGCGGAATGCCGCGGCCGGCTCGCTTAAATTGTTAGATCCAAAATTAACCGCTCAACGCCGGTTGAATTGTTTTATTCATACCTTAGGGGTGGTGGAAGGCGGCGGTGGTTATCAGACCCACGATCAGTTTTTGCAGGCGATGAAGAAAATGGGGTTGCCGGTAAACCCCGATATCGCTGTTTGTCAGGGTTTGGAAGAAGTTTTTAAATTATGCCGGGAATGGGAAACAAAAAGAGATAATTTGGCTTATGAGATTGACGGAGTGGTAGTGAAAATAAATTCTTTTGACCAGCAGCGGCGTTTGGGAACAACGATGAAAAGCCCGCGCTGGGCCATCGCCTACAAATTTGCCGCCCGGCAAGCTACGACCACGGTAAAAAATATCATTGTCAATGTCGGCCGGACCGGGGTGATTACGCCGGCGGCCGAATTAGAACCGGCAGCCTGCGCCGGGGTGATCATCAGCAATTCCACACTCCATAATTTTGATGAGATTAAACGGTTGGATATCCGGATTGGCGACCGGGTAATTGTCGAGCGGGCCGGAGAGGTTATCCCCAAAATTGTCAAAGTGATCGATTCTTTACGGACCGGGGGAGAAAAAAGGTTCAGTATCCCGGAAAAGTGTCCGGCTTGCGGGTCGAGGATCAGCAAAGAAAAAGAGGAAGATGTTGGTTACTATTGTCTGAACCCCTCCTGCCCGGCACAGTTGGAACGGGGATTAATTCATTTTGCTTCCCGGGATGCGATGGATATTGAGGGATTAGGGGAAGCGGTGGTTAGCCAGTTGGTGGTCAAACAGCTGGTTAAAGATTTTGCCGATATTTATTATCTGAAGAAAGAGGATTTTTTGCCTTTGGAACTGTTTGCCGAGAAGAAAGCGGAAAATCTGGTTCAAGGGATCGGGAAAAGCAAGGGTCAGCCGCTGGCCCGGTTAATTTATGGTTTAGGGGTCCGGCATATCGGAGAAAAAGCCAGTGAGTTGTTGGCCAAAAGATTTATTACTTTGGGGACATTGAGTAAAGCTTCCATGGAAGAACTGCAGACCATCAATGGCATCGGCCCGATCGTCGCCGAAAGCGCGGTTAAATTTTTCAGCTTATCCTCAGTTCAGAAATTGCTTGAAAAGCTGGCCCGGGCAGGAGTAAATTTTCTTCAACCAACCACTTCTTCCGCTTACCGGCCTTTAGCCGGTAAAACTTTCGTTTTTACCGGCGCCCTAAAAAATTATTCCCGCAGTGAAGCGGAAAACCTGGTCAAAAGCTTTGGCGGAGAACCCGTTTCCTCCGTCTCCCCAAAAACCACATATCTCGTCGCCGGCGAGGATCCCGGCTCCAAATATGCAAAAGCCCGGAAGTTGGGGGTAAAGATTATCAGTGAAGAAGAGTTTTTGGAACTGGTGAAAAAGTAAAAATTTTGCGTTTTAGAATTATGTTTTTGGTTGGGGGATTAAATTTTAACTGCTCAGGCTGAAATTGGAGGATGGAGATTGAAGCTTTGAAGATAACTTTTATCCTGGGTATTCACGATGTTTTTCTCTTCTGGCGGGTTACTCCGGTTATTTAATGCGGTTCAGAGCGGCGAGGTAAACTTTTTTACGGTGCATGATGGCGAAGATGTGAATTTCTGTTTTAAAGATTTTAAAAACGACCCGGTAGTCTCCCACCCGCAATTTCCAGAAAGATTTTAAGGTTTTATGCAGCGGTGCTCCGTATTGTTCCGGTGAAACTGTTAAACGGGTCTTAATTGCCGTCATTATTCTTTGCTGGAGGTTTTGATTGATTGCTTTGAAATCGTTTTTGAGAACACGTTCATCGAAAATAATTTTGTATTCCATAAAATTATTTATCTAACCTCTTCATCATTTCATCAAACGATAAAGCATTTTTCCGGTTAAAGGTTTTTTCTCGATAATCAGCGATCCGGTTAAGTCCCATATCTTCGATGTCTTCCAGAGCTTTAAGAACTAAATTTTTAACCTGAGAAGACAGAGAAAGAGAATTAGCTTTCGACAAGTCTTTCAAAATATGGAATATCGGTTCTTCGATTACCAGATTAATTCTTGGATGTTTTGTGGTCATTACAATCACCTCCTGTTTTGACAATGTAAGTGTATCAGAAATGATACACCTTGTCAACTACTATTTACAAAGGCTTCTGGGAGTAATTGCCAAAATGTCCGGTTTCAGAGGAAGATTTGGGCTGAATCTCTCTAAAAATGTACCATATTCATGTTAAGTTCGTGTTAAGAGTATGTTAATTTTTTGTTAAGGTTTTTTTGGGGAGGGGTGTCGTCGGTGTTGGGAAAAAATGGCAATAAAAGGAATTGCGGCAATTAAAATTTTCACTTGAAAACAGTTGCATCATTAAAGTCCTGAAAGGACGCCGGAATATAGGCGGGGGTTTTAACCCCCGAAAAAGAAATATCCCATTAATAAGCCCTGAAAGGGCGCAGGAAAATATGCTAAGCGCCAAAAACCCCTTCGCCCCTTCGGGGCTTCCATAATCCAAAATCCCTTCGGGATAAAAATATTCAAATTCGCAACGTCGTAAAAGTGTTACTTTTGCGACATTAAATATCTTCTTTACGATAATCTTTTATCCACTTTTGAATTTGAGAATCATTTGGGTTGTGCGAAAAATAACCCTTAGATACAAGCCGGCTAAACTCTTCGTAGGGATCATTCTTATCTTGCGCCTTGCGCAGATGCTTTTCGTCGTTTAAGTATAGATATAGAATAATCTTGGGTTGGTTGGAAAAACAAAAGAATAACCGGTAACGCTGCAGACCCTGCTTGTAACGGCGGTATTTTTTGAGATTTCCTGTTAGGCGATAGTCCGGACGGTCCGGGTTCTGTGGAATTATCTCTTGATCCGCTTCACGGATGCGATAGGCAAGTTTTACAACTTCGTGTTGTCTGAATTCTTCAATACTAAGTTTAGCGCGCAGTTCCTTTACCTGCTCTTTCAGTTTTGTTATCCGCTGGAAATAAAAATCATGGTATCTTAAAAGGTAATTACTCCCCATCCGCGGTAACTCCCTTAAGAAGTTCATCCCATTCTTTATCCCAGATATGCTTTGCTTCGTGCAGTTTTTCTGGATGTTTCATCGCATCAACAGCCAGGGCATTAATAAATTTAGCGAACAGCGGATCGGACTCGAGAGTATCTAATTCTGTCTTAGGACGGATACTTATTCTCTTGGCGGTGTTCTCCAGAATAACTTCGAGATTCCCTGCGTTCCTCACAAAATTCATTGGCAGATCTACCGCGTAACTGCCGCCGTGTTTAAATAATCTTCTTAACATTATACTCATAATAGATTCCTCCTTTCATTATAAGTATACACAAATATATATACTTTGTCAAGGTTTTTTCTGAAAAAAATTGCTTATAGGGGACGTAGCTGATAGTGTTGACAGATGTGGATGCTGAAAAATAATAGGAGACGATAAAGGACAGTATGCTTAGGATGGGGTAATTTGCAAAAACTGAAACAAAAATATTTTGTTCTATATTTGCAGTTGGATAATGTATATCGCAATCTGTCAACACTATCAGCTACGTCCCCTATATACGGAATCCGTCAAGAGCTTAAGGCTCATCCGGAAATAGAAAAACTTTTTAACCCAAAATAAAGCATAATAGGAGCTATTTGCGCTTTACGCTGATTTTATTTGTATTTCTCCAAAATGATCGCTCCGCCCAGTCCGCCGCTGGCGCAGGCGGTGGCTAGGCCGTAGCGGGCGGAGGGATCGCGTTTCATCATTTCCACAAGGTTGAGGATAATTCTTGTTCCGGTAGCGGCCAGCGGATGTCCTAAAGCGATGGAGCCGCCGTAATGGTTGAGCCTTCTTTCCCGCCAAAGTTTTTCCCAATCCTGATTATATTTGCTTTTGGCAAGTTTAAAGATGGAAACATTGGTTGCGGCGAAGGCCTCGTGGACTTCGATGTAGTCGAGATCTTCAAATTTTAGCTCGGCCTTTTTTAAAGCGGCTAAGGTGGCATAGACCGGTCCGATCCCCATTACGGCCGGGTTGACACCGTAGAATGACCAGTTTTTTATTTCCGCCATAATTTCTAAATTATTCTTCCTGGCGATTTCATCGGTAGTAACAATAAACACCGCTGCGCCGTCGGAACGGGCGCAGGAGTTAAACAAGGTTACCGTGGCTTTGCTTTCGCCTTCCCGATATTCTTTGCCGAAAATAAATTTTCCATAAGTTTTATAAAAATCTTTGATGCTCATCGCCGGAGAATCAAAAAAAAGCGGGGCTTTGGCAATCATTTCTTTCTTTTTTACCAGACTTTCCCGCAGATAAGGATATTCGTCTTTTTCTAAGATGGTTTCACCGTTTTTAACCAGCGGAGCGATGTGGCTGGAATAAAATCCGTCTTCCTCGCCTTCCAGCGCGCGTTTGTAGCTTTCGTAGGCATACTCATCTTCTTCCGGCCTGGTGGCGCCGTAAATTTGAGCGCAAACCTCAGCGGTGGCGGCCATATTTAAATGTTCCACCGGATCGGTTAGCCCTTCCTCGATACAGTCGGTAAGGGCAATTTCCTTGTTTTCCAAAACCGTGCTCCAATTTGCCACAAGAGTATCCAAAGAACGCAGTTCTTTCAGCTTGCGCGAGCCTCTAAAGACGTAAGGGAAATTAGACATCGATTCTGTGCCGCCGGCTAAATACAGGCCGCCTTCACCCAGTAAAATATGCCGGGCGGCCGAGCAGATTGATTCGATTCCGGAAACACAGTTGGCTTGAACAGTGAAAGCATGGATTTGAATCGGTAATTTAGCCTGCAGAGCGGTGACGCGGGCGATATTCGGAGCATGGCTTCCCTGTCCCACCCAGCCGACCATAACCCCGTCGATAAGATGATGATCGAGAGCTGTTTGCTTAATCAGACTTTCGATAGCAATTCTCATTAACTCTTCCGGCAAAAAGCCGGCCAGGGATTTAGACAGGTGGCCGATCGGCGTGCGAATTCCTTTACAAAGAACAATTCGTTTAGATTCAACTTTCATAAATTACCCCCCCCCTCCTATTAAATACATAGCTCATTTTTCCAAATAATGCAACAAATTTAATGAAATAATTTTTGAAATAATTTTTTGCTTGACAAATCTTGGGAAAGTTGTATACTTAGCTCGAATTAAAAGTAGTAGTAGATAAGTGAGTAGAAATCTTGTACCGCAAGGCATACAGAAGAAGCTCGCCTTGCGGTTTTTTAGTTTCTACCGCCATTTACTGGAATTTTAGCGAAAGGAGGCAGTAAACAATGGTTAAAGGGAAAGTTAAATGGTTCAATAACCAAAAAGGTTATGGATTCATTACTCCTGAGTCCGGCAATGATGTCTTCGTGCATCATAGCGCAATTCAGGGTGAAGGTTATAAGTCTTTGGACGAAGGACAGGAAGTCCAATTCGAGATTACCAAAGGCCCTAAAGGCGAACAAGCCGTTAACGTAACGAAATTATAATCCAATCCGCAAACACAAAAAGACCCGGCAATTATTGCCGGGTCTTTTTTTTGCCTAAACCTATTCGCTGAAAAATTAAAATATTTTAAAAATTAGTTGCAAAAATAGTTAATTGCTGTTATAAGTTTGATAGCCAAACCAAAAACCTTATGAAAATAACAAATATGTTTACTTCTGTTTTTATTTGTTTGCTGCTGGCGGCTAATTTAGGGCTGGCCGACGATCCGGAAACATCCTTTCAAAAAGATTTAAGTTATTATCAAAGGATGGTTAAGCAGAAGAATTTAAACATCAACGACCGGCGGTATCTGTTGGAACGGATTATCGATAAATATGACGGGGAAGACCTGAAAGAACTTGCTGTTTGGAAAGAGGAATTGGAAAAGCTGAAAATGGGGAAAAGCGGGGATAAGGAACCGGTTCAGAAAGAAGGTAAGTTAGCTGGATTAATTGAGCAAAAAAAGGAAAAACCGGAAGCGGCGGGGCTGCTTGCTGCCGGCAAAGATAAAAAAGATTATATAATTTCTATCGGTGATTTGCTCGGGATTTCGGTTTCACCAACAGAAGAATTTAACCGCGATGTAATCGTTCAGCCTGATGGGAATATTGCGCTGTCTTTAATCGGCAAAATTATGGCGGCCGGTTTAACAGTCGAGCGATTGGCCGGAATTTTAACAAAGAAACTTTCATTTTATGTTTCTAATCCGCAGGTGTCGGTTATCGTCAAGCGCTTTAGCCAAAGGTCGGTTTTTGTCTTAGGAGAGGTTGCTCGCCCGGGCGCGTATGAATATGGCGAAGAACTGCGGCTTTGGCAGTTAATTACCCATGCCGGCGGTCTTACCGATCATGCTGTGCTAAAACCGGTAAAAATTTATCGAGGGAAAGACTCAGAACGAGAGGTTATTCTAATCGATCTGGGAGAAAAGGAAAAAAGCAAAGATTTTTTGCTGGAAGTGGGAGATATTGTCGATATACCCAGAGGCGCAAAGGAAATTTATCTTTTTGGTGAAGTGAATAAACCAGGTTCTTACGAGCATAAAGAAAAATTAAAAGTTGTCGAATTAGTTTCTCTGGCTGGCGGAACATCGCCGAATGCGGTCATCAGAAAAATTCGGATTTTTCGGGAAAGCGGGGGAAAACGACAGGTATTTACAGTTAATCTTTCCGAGATTTTGGATAAAGGAAGATTGGATAAAGACATTGAATTAAAGCCCGGCGATATAGTTTATGTGCCGCAAAAAGGCGCGGCGAAAGGTGCCGCCTGGCTAAACAATTTTCTACCCTGGATATCGATGGTTAATTTTATTCTTCTGCTGGTGATTTATTTTTAGACAGCGGCATAAAGAGGATTACTGATGGCTGATTATGAATTGAACCTTCATGATTATTGGCGGATAATAAAAAAACGCAAGCTTCTTGTCAGCTTTATTTTTGGATTGGTTTTGGTTTCAACGATAGTTTTTACTAATTTGCAATCTCCTGTTTACCAGGCGAAGGCCGTAATTAAGTTGGATCAGCCGAGAGATCTTTCGGCTTACGGCCAGGTGGATTTATGGACTTTGATCAATACTGAGGTCAGGGTAATAAAAAGCGAATCGATCGTCCGGCAAACAGCTTTGCGGTTAAATTGGATCCAGGAAGATTCTTCCAACGCGGAAATAGCCGAAAAAGTTAATTCAATTATCAGTGGTGTCCAGGTGGATAAAATCGGGGATAGCAATTTAATTCAGATTTCGGTCAATTCCGATAAGGCGCCTAAGGCCGCTTTAATCGCCAATACTCTGGTTGATGTCTACGTCAAAAAGGGAGCGAAGGAATATTCTCTTCTCAAGAGGGAGAAGAGAGATTATATCGGTAAACAACTGGAACAAATCAGGACAAAACTGCAGAAAGCGGAAGAGGAGAAAAAAGTCTATATCGAGAAAAATGGAACCAGCGGCATGGGCAGTTACTGGGCCAACAAACTTTCCGATCTGCGAACTCAAAAGGCGAACATTATTAAAAAATATACCGCGCAGCATCCGGAGGTAATCAAGGTCCAACAACAAATTAAATATGCGGAAAATGAACAGAGCCGTCTGCCCAAAACTGAATTAGAACTGGCCCGTTTGTCCCGGGAATTAAGGATAAATGAAGAATTATATACGTTGCTTTCCAAAAGATATAAAGAAGCGGAAATCGATGCTGCGGATGAGTTCCGAATGGCTTCTCCGGTCAGCGGAGCCGTCGAACCGATTCGTCCGATCCGTCCGAATAAGCAACTGAATTTACTGGTTGGCCTGATGCTTGGCCTGTTTTTAGGGTTGATTTTTGCTTTTATTCTGGAGAATTTGGATACTTCCATTGGAACCATTGAAGATGTGGAAGCTTTTTTGAAGATTCCGGTCTTGGGCGTTATCCCGCATATCGGACCTGCGGAGCGGTATAATCTATTTGGGAAAATATTTGCCGGTTCGCATCAGAATAAAATTGAAAATATTCGCCAGCATTTAATTATTCATCACAATTCCAAATCCCCTTACATGGAAGCCTATCATACCTTGAGGGCAAATTTGAAGTTTGCCACATTTTTAGGCAAAGGGAAAACTGTAGCTTTTACCAGCGCCGGCGTCGAAGAAGGCAAGACTCTAACCGCCACCAATTTTAGTTTGGCGGCGGCCGCCTCCGGGCTGCGGGTTGTTTTGGTGGAAGGAGATCTGCGCCGGCCGGCAGTAGGAAGAATCCTGGGGGTTAAATCCGATTGCGGTTTAACTGATATTGTTTTAGGAACTGTCTCCTGGCGGGAGGCCTTAAAAGGCACTCCGGATTTTCTGATGGGCGGATTAAAAATTGAGCAGGTGATTAAGACGATGAGTCTGGAAAACCTTTCGGTGATTACCGTCGGCTTTATCCCTCCCAACCCAGGTGATGTATTAGGATCGGTCCAAATGCAAAATTTGATTAAGTCCTTAAAAGAGGAATTTGATCTGGTGGTGCTGGATTGTCCGCCGGTGCTGCTTTTTGCCGACGCGCTTTTAGTCGGCGCAAAAGTGGATGGGGTGGTCTTAGTCTATAAGGTGGGAAGAATGGCCCGCGGCGTTCTGCGGCGGGCAAAAACCCAGCTGGATGGAGCGCAGGCCAAAATACTGGGTGTGGTGCTGAACGATTTAAAGGTATCGGAGATGTCTTCCCGTTACGGTTATTATTATTCCAACAAGTATTATTCGGATAAAGACGAGAATAAATCCCAGGAAAAAAAACGAGCCGCCGCTTTTTCACCCGATAAATTCAATGTCTCCTAAACTTAAAAGATCAATACATTTTTTAGTTGCAGTATTCCCCCTTTTGAAAGGGGGATTAAGGGGGATTTTAAAATATTAATCAAATCTCCTCTACCCCTCTTTTTAAAAGAGGGAAAAAATATGCGCTGCAGGCGCCTAAAATTCCGAGCAAAGCTCGAACTAACTTGCAACCTTCATTTTCCGCAGGTATTCTATGTCCTCGATTAAAAATATTCTGGGAATAATCTTCATAATTATTTTTTGTTTGCTGCTGAGTAAATTGCTCACGCAGGTTTCACCTTTCCTTAGCATCGCTTTAGTAGTTGGTTTAGCGGTCTGTTTGCTCGGATTTCTTCGGCCGGATTTAGCTTTGATAATTTTAATCGTTTCGATGATTTTTTCACCGGAGCTAAAATTAGCCGAACTTCCCGGCCGGGATATAGTAATCAGGATGGATGATATAATTTTAATATTGGTCATTCTTAGCTGGTTAGTCAGGATAACAGTTTACAAGGAATTGGGATTGATTTCTTTAACCCCGCTGAATAAACCCATTTTTTTTTATATCTCGATTTGCTTTATTTCTTCCGCGTTGGCGATGATTAACGGTAATGTTAATTGGATAAAAGGCACTTTTTATTTGCTACGGTATCTGGGATATTTTTTGCTATTTTTTATGGTCTCCAATGTTGTCCAATCAGAAAAACAAATAAAATTATACTTAATCGTTGGCCTGATCACCTGTTTAATCATGACAGTTTATGTTTACAGTCAATTCGGGAGCATGGAAAGAGTAACCGCGCCATTTGAAGGTAAATCTGGCGAACCAAATACTCTGGGCGGCTACTACATAATTGTAATTGCCCTGGTTTTTGGTTTTTTTGCTTATAATTCGTCCAAAGGCGCAAATTTTCTGCTAATTGCTTTGCTGCTCTTTTTAATCCCTCCTTTTATCCGGACTTTGTCCCGCGCTTCCTATGTCGCTTTTGTCCCGATGTTGTTGACTTTGATTTTTTTTACTCGCCGGAAGAAGCTGTTGTTGGTTGTTTTTACAGTAATTGGGATAATTATTTTACCTTTGTTATCTAAAGAATTATATCAAGAAATGAGGGATCGAGTTCTTTATACCTTTAGCGGCACATCGTCTGAGGCAATTTCCGTTTTTGAAAAAAAAATTGATAGTTCGGCGGGTGCACGGCTGGAAAGTTGGAAAAACATGATTTATGTAAAATTCCCTCAACGCAGTCTTTTGGGCTGGGGGGTGACCGGCGCAGGATTTCTTGACGGACAGTACCCTCTTGTCTTGGGGGAAACCGGGGTAGTTGGTTTAATTGCTTTTATTTGGCTGCTTTGGTCAATTTTGAAAAATCTTTATCTGTTCTATCGGAATATTGAAGTCTATTGGTTAAAAGGCTTTGCCTTAGGGATGTTATCGGCCACAGCCGGATTAATAGTTCATGCCATTCCTTCCAATACCTTTATCATTATCCGGATCATGGAACCTTTTTGGTTTTTATTGGGGATGATTATGGCCGCAAGGAAACTCTACCTTTATCCTCTCCCCTTAAACACAATCACCCCCAACCCAACCATCCCCCATCAAGAGGGAGGGAGTTTCTACACTGCTAGAAGCTAACCTATTATTGTTTTTTCGCTTTTCTTTATAGTTATTAATATAGTAGAATCAGAACAACAAATAAAATATGGAACAAGGTTTATCGCAAAAAATTATTAGAAATATTTTATGGAACTTCGCCGGGCAAGGTTGGATGCTGCTGATTGCCTTTTTTTCCACCCCTTTCATTGTTCATCACCTAAATGTTAACCTCTATGGAGTATATACACTCTCTGGTATAGTTGTCGGATATTTTGGATTTTTGCAGCTTGGTTTGGGTTCGGCATCAGTAAAATATATCTCTCAATATCTGGTTAGAAGAGAAGAAGAAAAAATCAGAAAAGTTTTTTGGTCATGTATATATGTATATCTTTTTATGGGTTTGTTGGGAACAGTATTAATTGCTTTTTCTGCAAAAATCTTGGTGGAAAAACTTTTTAATATACCAGCAGATCTAGAATCAATAGCAATTTTTACCCTGAGAATAAGTTCAATAGGCTTTCTCATTTCTATGTTATCGGCGGCAATATGGGGTGTTATTCGCGCCTTAGAAAGGTTTGATATATTAAACCGTATAGGGGTTTTAATGGGCACCTGTCAAATAGGGTTGACGGTATTACTGCTTATCTTGGGATTATCTCTAAAAGAAATAATTGTATCTAATCTTATTGTGCAGATAATTAATGTTTATATTTGTTGGATTTTTGTAAAAAGGTTATTGCCTTTTTTAATCAAACCAGCTTGGAATTTCAATACCTTGATTCAACTGCTAAAATATGGAGGATTTGTCACAATCTCCGGCGTTGCTAATCCGATTTTAATTAATATAGAAAAAGTTTTTCTGACAATGTTTCGTCCTATTGCAAATCTTACTTATTATTCAGTCCCATATTCTTTAATGGGTAGTATTTCAATTATTCCCGCAGCATTCTCAGGAGTGCTTTTCCCCGCTTACAGTCGCTTTCATAGTTCTGATGAAAAGCATATAAATAAGGATCTTCATTATCGCGGTACTTTATTTATTTTTTTCCTTTATTTTTTTCCCGCAATTTTTTTTATTATTTTTGGTCAATCTTTTCTTAATCTCTGGATCGGCACTGATTTCGCTCAAAGATCTGCAAAAATACTGATTATTCTTGTTTTTGCCGGTTTGATTAATGCTGTGTCCAGTCCTTCAATAACGATACTTCAGGGAATTGGAAAACCGCAGATTCCGGCTATTTTTCATGTTATTGAGACAGTTTTATACCTTCCGACAGCATATTTTCTAATTTACAAATACGGGGGGGTTGGCGCCGCCTTCGCTTGGTTTTTACGGGTCTTATTGGATACAATACTGCTCAATAAAGCTTCATGCAAGTTGCTAAATATAAATCTTTTACTTTGGTATCGTTCTCTTTTGTATCGAATATTTCCACCGGTTTTACTTTGTAGTTTATTGCTTTGGTGCTTGAATAGGTTTAATCTATCCCTCTTAAATTTTTTTAATCTTGGCGGAATTCTATTTGTTTTTGTTCTTTATGTTTATATTGTCTGGAAATGGGGACTGGACAATATTGCCCGGAGCAGAATAAGGGAATTTTTTAGCAATTTAGTAAAGAGACTGCAACAAATATGAAAATTTTACTAGCCGCACCGCAATCAAAGGATACAATATTAGGAACAATTGGTTATTATTGTAACCAAAGTTTAATAAATCTTGGCTATAAAACAGAAGTTTTTGATTTTCGTCAAAGCCAATATTTAAAAAGTCCAGATTGTTATTTTATAAAAAAAATTATCAAGAAATTATTTCCAAAATCAATACCCCCAATTTCGCTAGTTGATTCATTAGAAAATGGAAGAATGAATAAGTTATTATTAAAAATTATAGAAGAATATCGGCCGGATATATTTTTTGTTTTAATGGGTGACGGTATTCTTCCTCAGACATTGGAAAAAATACAAAAAATGGGAATAGTTACGGTAAATTGGTTCCATGATTCCGTAGTTGCTCCAATACGAATAAAATTTGTCCAGGAAATATCTCCATATTATGATTTTTTCTTTATGATTGATTCAGAAGATATTTTAAAATATACAAAAATTTCTTCAAGATGGGTCAAAACAGTTCCCTTGGGTTGTATCCCTGAACTTCATAGAGGGGTGAAATTGTCGGATGATGAGAGAAGTCATTATGGAAGCGATGTTTGTTTTGTTGGAACCATGAAATTTAAACGAGCGGAAGTGTTAAAATCACTAACAAATTTTAATTTGGGGATTTGGGGCAATTGGCTAGAAAAAAAACCTGAATTAAAAAATTGTTATCGCCGGCAAAATGTTTTTGGCGAAGAGGCGGTAAAAATTTACAACGCTGCAAAAATCGTTCTTGATATTCATCTTTCCTATGGAACAGGGGATAAAAAATTTAATGTTACTCCGCGCCTTTTTGAAGTGCCGGCCTCGCAAACCTTCCTTTTAGCGGACGAAAACGCGGCGATAGCTGATTTGTATAAAATAGGCGAGGAAATAATTTGTTATCAAGATGAAAATGACCTAAAAGAAAAAATACAATATTATTTAACCCATTCTGAAGAACGAAAACTGATCGTGCAAAGAGGTCAACAAAGAGCCTACCGCGACCATACTTACGAAAAAAGGCTAAAAGAAATATTTTCCATTATTGAGAAAAAAAATTGAAAATAATATGATAGAAAAAAATAATTTGATTCCTTGTTGTTTGTGTGGGAAGAACGACTTTGTCCTTCTTTTTAGTGGGCATGATTATTTAGGATTTTCGCCGCTTACTTTTAAAGTGATGAAATGTAACCAATGTGGATTGGTTTGTTTGAACCCGTATCCTGAAAATTTAATTAAATATTATGATGCTTATCATAAAAGTTTTTTGGAAAAAGATATTTTTCTTCTTCCTTGGTTATTGCCGGATAGAATCAAAAAAATAAAAAAGATAAAAACTCCAGGAAAAATTTTGGATATTGGCTGCGGCGTTGGAATTTTTTTGTTGGATATGCAAAAGGAAGGATGGGATGTTTATGGATGTGATATCTATCCTGATAGCTGCAATATAGCTAAGAATATGAATGGATTGAAGAACATATACAATGAAGATGTCCTATCTTTAAACCTTTCGGAGAATTATTTTGATGTGATAACTCTTTGGCATGTGTTGGAGCATTTGACAAAACCTCAAGATACTTTAAAAAAAATTAATAAATTGCTAAAAGATGATGGCATATTAATTATAGAATCACCTGATTTTTCAAGTATCCAAAGCAAATTTTTTAAAAGCAAATGGTTCCCATTGGAATTACCGCGGCATATTTATCAGTTTTCTCCGAACACAGTAAAAAAACTTTTAAATTCAGTAAATTTCGAAATTTTAAGAAAAGATTATGTTGTCAATCCTCGCATTAATTTTGTAGATTTAAAGCAAAGTTTACTTAGATATTTAGGAATAAACAAGTATTTAACTGAAGAAGAACCAAAGAAAAAAATATCTGTTGAAGAAGATTTTCATAAAACCAGTGTTACTAGGAATTTTTTTCGTTACATATTTAATTATTTTTGTCTAATTATTTCCTTGTTTTTAGCGCTGATACATTGTGAAGATTCGTTTCGGGTGTATTGCAAAAAATTAGCTAAAAAAGAGAGATAAAACATGATTAAAGAACTCAAATTCTCTAATCTAACAAAGGATAGCATGGACAGCGCGCTAGATATAATTGGGGTATGCAAACACAGTTGAAAAATTTTATGAGATATCAAAATATTAGCATTGTTATCCCCACTTTTAACGGTAAAAAATTGTTGGAAAAATATTTGTCTTCCATAATCAATGCCTGTAAAAATTATTCTTTTGGAAAAACCGAGTTAATCGTAGTTGATGACGCCAGCAATGATGGGACAGCTAATTACCTGAAATTGAATTTTCCGTTAGTAAAGGTAATTAGACAGGATACGAATGAAGGTTTTTCGGTATCGGTAAATAAAGGTATTTTTTCTTCAAAAAATGAAATAACGGTTTTACTGAACAATGACGTGGAAATACAAAATAACTTTTTGTCGTTTTTCCCACAATGTTTTGAAGATGAAAATGTTTTTGCGGTGAGGCCTGCTTTAGAAAATTCACTAGAAGATAAAATTATTAAAAATACAAATATTGCCGGTGGATTTAAATATGGTTTTTTTGATGTTCCGAAGGTAACAAAAAAGGAGTTAAAATTTGCTTTTTTTTCCGGCGGCGGAGCATCCGCTTATGATAAAAAAAAATTTGTAGAATTAGGCGGTTTTGATGAAATATTCGCTCCATTCTATTACGAGGATGTTGACCTTTCCTACCGCGCGTGGAAAAGGGGTTGGAAGATAGTTTATGAACCAAGAAGTTCGGCCTACCATATGGGAGGAACGACAATTTCAAAACATTTCTCGGCCGGATATATCAATATAATTAGTCAAAGAAACAAATATTTTCTAGTCTGGAAAAACATTACTGATGACTGGTTGCTTTTAAAGCATTTTGTTTTTATTCCGATAATCATTATGCTCAATCTGATAAAAGGTAATTTTGACTGTTTGTTCGGATTTCTAAAAGCAATCAAAGCAGTAAAAAAAATCATTAAGAAAAGAAAGCATGAGAGAAAATTTGTAAAAATTAGTGATCAAGAAATTTTTGACAAGTTTAAGGAAAATTGAGGCTATGTCTAAAATAACACTCAAAAAAATTAAAGTTGGTCTAGGAATTATGACGAGGAAAGTTTTAACCGGCCCGATTGAGGTTTCTGTTGACCTGACCAGAAAATGCGCAACCGATTGCATTATGTGTTGGTATTGGTCGCCTTTACTGAAACAAAAGCCGCCTCCAGAATGGTCAAACCAGCATATTGAATATGAACTATTTGAAAAATTACTTAAAGATTTCAAAAAACTTCAGGTAAAAAGAATTATTTTTGGCGGCCAGGGTGATCCGTTTTTGTATCCGGAGATAATGAAAGTTATTGAAACAACCAAAGGAAATGATATTGAAGTATGTCTTATTACCAGTGGAACTTATTTTAATGAGGAAAAGATAAAGGAACTTGTTGAATTAAAGGTAGATCATATAGATGTTAGTATTCAAGCAGCAACATCCGGAACTTTTAAAAAAATTCATCCTACTTTAAAAGATGGAACCTTTGAAAGAATTAAAGACTCGCTGCTCCTGCTGTCAGAACTTAAGAAAAAATTTAATCAAAAAAATCCAACTATAATTTTAATAGATGCAATTTGTAATCTTAATTATCAAGATACAGTTAAATTGGTTGAATTTGCATCTGAAGTTGGATCACGAAGTGTAGGTTTTAAAAGAGTGGATATTATTCCGGAGACAAAAGGGATTCTTTTAAATGATGAACAATTGAATGAATTGAAGAATTTACTTAAAGAAGCAAAAGACAAAGCATTAGATTTAGGTATAGACACAAGCATTGATTTTTATGAAAAATATATTTTTGAAGGACTTACTACCGGAGAATATACATCTGCTTATTATACACAAGTTCCATGTTATGTCGGTTGGCTTTCTACAAGAATTTTATCAGATGGAAGTGTAATTCCTTGCTGTGGGTGTTATGATGTTTCTTTAGGAAACATACACAATAGTTCTTTTTACGAAATATGGTATTCAAAAGAATATCAGAAGTTTCGTCAGGAAAGCATAAATATTCAAAAAAGTCCGATGTTAGTAAAAAATTGTAAATGTTATTCATGTATAGATTTTGGATTTAATCTGAATATTTATCGGAAATTGCATCCTATTAAAGCAAAAAAATTTGAGATGAATACCACAAAAGTTCGCGAAAAAAGTTGTACGATGAGATAAGGTAGGGAGGAAAAATATGAAAATTAACAGAATAATACTTTTTATATATAGGTTGGCATACAAAATTCTTTCTGGACACGGGTTAAGCAAGTTTTATCCTATTAAAGTCATTGACAGTATTATGTGTTCTCATTTTAAAACAGATTTTGCTAAAGTTCAAGGACA